>NZ_JBIUVJ010000083.1:467-16903 GCF_044742875.1 Pseudomonas sp. NPDC087817 | reverse complement strand
ATCTGGTCGAAGATCCAGTCTCCAAGGTCGATGACGCCACCATCGTACTGAAATTCGAAGGCATCAAGGGGACCTGGCAATTAGGTGCGCCGTGAAGCTTCTAGTTGCGTTCGAAGCTCACGGCGAGCCCCTGACCGAACTCGTCCTGCGCCGCCCGACGGTGCAGGAAGTGCGAGCGATCAAGGCGCTGCCGTACAAGATCGACAAGAGCGAAGAGGTCAGCCTCGACATGGATGTCGCGGCCAAATACATCGCCGTGTGCGCCGGCATTCCGCCGTCGTCGGTCAACCAGCTGGATCTGGCTGACCTCAACGCGTTGAGCTGGGCCGTTGCGAGTTTTTTCATGAGTGCGGCGTCGGCGCCATCACCGACCTGATCGCCGTCGCCTATGACCTGGCCTGGTTCTGGAAGGTTGACCCCGAACAGATGATGGCCAGGCCACTGGATGTGCTCCGCGAATCGCTGGAGCACGCGCAACGGATCAATGCGATGCAGCAGGTGCAGTGATGGCAGACGAAGAAAACAAAGCGAAAACCCCGGTGCTACTGACGGGCATCGATGAACTGTCGCCCAAACTCGGCGCCCTGCGAGTAAAGGTCGAGAGCTTCAAGAAAAACCTCGAACAGACCGGCCTCGGCAAACTGGACATCAGCGGTCTGTTCAAGGGCGGCAGCGTGATCACGCCGTTCGTGGACGGCATCAAATCGGCGGCGGCGTTTCAGGGCAAGTTGACTGAAGTCAGCGAGACGGCGAAAACCGTTGACCTGCCCGCCGCGCCGAAAGTCGCCGCGCAGAACATGAACGTGTTCAGTGCATCGATGGAGAAGGTGTCGGGCGCTATCGATACCGCGCTGGCGCCAGCGGTCGCGGCATTGGTCGTCGGGATTGAGCCGATGCTGACTCAGGTTGGCAGCCTGCTCGCGGACAACCCGCAACTGGTCGAAGGCCTGGCGGCGGGGGCGATGGCCTTCTCCGCGATGCAAACCGCCGTCACCGGGGCGACTCAGGTGTTCGACGTGATGAGCATGGTGCTCAAGACCAATCCGATCATGTTGATCGCGATGGGTATCGCCGTGGCGGCCGGTTTGATTTATGCCAACTGGACGCCGATCAGCGCTTTCTTCAAGGGCCTGTGGGAGGGCGTGAAAAACATGGGGGCGAGTGCAATGGCGACGTTGCGCTCGATCCTCGATTGGCGCCCGCTGGATGCACTGGCGGCGCTGTGGTCACCGATCGCGGGATTGTTCTCCGGGATATGGGACAAGGTCAAAGCCGTCACTGCGCCGGTGATCGACTTTTTCAAATCGGTGTTCTCGTGGACGCCCGCCGGCATGATCCTGGAAAACTGGGCACCGCTGACGGGACTGTTTTCGGCGATCTGGGAATTGCTCAAGGCCTTGAGTGTGCCGGTTATGGCGTTTCTCAGAAACCTGTTTGATTTCTCGCCGATGCAGATGATCAGCAGTGCGTGGGGCGGTGTTGTCACGTACTTCGAACCGATGTTCGCCGGGCTGCGAAAAGTGGCGCAGTCGACTAAAGAGTTCTTCGTTTCGTTGTTCGACTTCTCGCCCATGCAGATGATCACCAGCGCTTGGGGCAGTGTCGTTGCGTACTTCCAGCCGATGTGGGCGGCACTGCAATCGGCCGTGCAAAGCACCCGAGAGGCTTTGCGGACGTTGTTCGATTTTTTCCCGATGGAAATGATCACCAGCGCCTGGGGCGGTGTCGTTGGGTTTTTCGAACCGATCTGGATGGCACTGCAAACGTCAGTGCAACAGGTCAAAGGCTTTTTCACCAACCTGTTCGAGTGGTCGCCGCTGGAGCAGATTGCGCAGTACTGGCAGCCGATCGGTGAAGTATTTTCGGCGCTGTGGGATGTACTGCTGGCGTTGTCCGCGCCGGTCGTGGATTTTCTGCACACCCTGTTCGAATGGAAGCCCCTGGATCAGATTATCGAGAGCTGGGGGCCGATCACCGAGTGGTTCGGCGAGTTGTGGCAAAAACTGCAAACGGTTATCGCGCCGATCAAGGAACTGTTCGACGGTGGTTTCGCCGGGTTGATCGCCAAGGTCACCGGCAAGGTCGAAACCCTGACCCAAGCGCAACGCCAGACCAATGCCGAAGGCAAAGGTGAATTGGCCCCAGCGTTTTTGGGCGCAACCCCTCAAGCGCCGTCCACCGGGGCGTTGCAGGGCGGCTCCTTGCCGCAATCTTCCAGCGCTCTGATCCAGCAAAGCGCCGCCAACAACCGGACGCAACTCGAAGGCGGCCTGACCGTGCGCTTCGAAAATGCGCCGGCCGGACTGCGCACCGATCAACCGCAAAGCAATCAACCAGGGCTGGCGCTGTCGTCGCGCATCGGCTATCGCTCGCTATCGGCAGGAGGTTCCAATGAACTGGCGTGACCGTTTGTTGCCGGCATCCTTTCGCGGTGTCGGCTTCTGGATCGATCAGGCGAAAACCCCGGTCGGTCGCAAAGGTCAGTTGCATGAGTATCCGCAACGTGACCTGCCGTTTTTCGAGGACCTCGGCCAACAGGCCAAGACCCACGACATCACGGCATTCATCATCGGTGCCGATTGCCTGGAGCAGCGCGACAAGCTGCTCAAGGCACTGGAAGCGGGTAGCGGTGAACTGGTGCATCCATGGCTGGGACGCCTGCAAGTCAAGGTCGGCGAATGCGACATGACCCACACCCGCCAGGACGGCGGGTTGGTGACGTTCAGTCTGAAGTTCTATCCCGATAAGCCGTTGCCGTTTCCGACCGCGACGGTCAGTACCCAGAAAGTCTTGCTGGCCAAAGCCGACACCTTGCTGGGCTCGGCGGTGGCACGCTTCGAGCAGGCGATGACGCTGATCAAGGCTGCGCGGATCGGCATTGCCAATCTGCGCAACAGCCTGACCGGGGTTTACGAGGTGATCAAGGAACAGCTCAAACCGTTGATCGAGCAGTACCGGCAGATCACCGAACTGGTCAAAGCGGTCAAGGAGTTACCCAAGGAAGTGGCGGCGGAATTCAAGGGCTTGCTCGGTGATATCAAGGAGCTGAAGGCGTTCGCGAAGGAGGGCTATCGTGGCGTGATTGCCGACGTATCCCAACAACTCGAAGCCATCCGCAAGGCTGATGCGCCGAAGATCACCACCGGCAAGGACACCAACGCAGCAGCGCAGGCGATGGCCGATCTGGTGCAGGACACGATGCTGGTCAAAGTGGCGCAATGGGTTGCGTCGATGCCAGTGGCGGCCCCTGCGGTGAAACTGTCGTCGACACCTTCGGTGGCGCATCAGGCGGACCAACCGGTGACCCGTCAGGAAGTGCCGGTGACCGATGAGATGAAAGCGCTGCAAAAGGCTGTCGGGGTGGCAATCGATCCGATGCTGGACAAGGCCGACCCCAAGCACCACCAGGCAATCAATGATGTGAAGGAAGCGCTGATTGCGCACCTCAAGGCCGTGGCGTCATCCGGTGTGCGACAGGTCACTAAATCGTTCCAGGAAAGCCTGCCGGCGCTGGTCGTGGCTTACAAGCAATTTGCCGATGCCACACGGGTGACTCAGGTGACTCAGAGTAACGCGATGAACCATCCGGGCTTTTCACCCAATGACGTGAAAGTCTCCAGGGAGTAGACCATGAGCGACATGGACAACCGCGTCACGCTGACGGTCAACAACCTGGAATACGGCGGCTGGAAAAGCGTGGAAATCACTGCTGATCTGGAGCGCCAGTTTCGTACCTTCAAACTCGACATCACCTGGCAATGGCCGGGGCAAACAGTGGATCAGCGGATCAAACCCGGCGACCCGTGCGAAGTAAAGATCGGCAACGATCTGGTGCTTACGGGGTACGTGTTCAAGGCACCGATCCGTTACGACGGCCGGCAGATCGGCCTGACCATCGAGGGCAGTTCCAGGACGCAGGATCTGGTCGATTGCGCCGCCACCAACCGGCCCAATCAATGGCAGGAACAACCGTTGCTGAGCATCGTTCAGGCCTTGGCGATGGAATACTCGCTAATGGTGGTCAACCAGATTCCCGAGACCGCACGGCTGGCCAAACACACGATTGTGCCGGGCGAAACGGTGTTCCAGTCGATCGACCGTTTGCTCTCGCTGTTCCGGGTGTTTTCCACCGATGACGAGCAGGGTCGGCTGGTGCTGGCCAAGCCCGGCAGTGGCGGTCGGGCGAGTGATGCGCTGGAGCTGGGCAAGAACATTTTGTCGGCCAACGCGCCGATGGATCACAGCCAGGTGTTCTCCGAATACCGGGTGATCGGTCAGCAAAAAGGTTCGGACAAGAAGAGCGGGGCGGCAGTCAGCGAAGTGGAATCAACGGCTGCCGATCTGTCTTTCAAACGTCGGCGCACGACGATCATCAACGAGGGCACGGCGCTGACCTTCGAGTTGGCTCAGCAACGTGCCCAGTGGGAAAGCGCGACCCGCATGGGCCGGGCGCAGACCACCACCTATCAGGTGCAAGGCTGGCGCCAGTCCAACGGTGACTTGTGGCGCCACAACACGCTGGTGAAGGTCACGGATCCGGTACTCGGGTTTGATGGCGACATGCTGATCTCCAAAGTGACGTACTCGCTGTCGGCGCAAGGCTCGGTGACGACCCTGCAAGTGGCGCCGCCGCACACCTTCGATCCCGATCCCACGCCACCGAAAAAAAACCAGGCCTGACACAGGTCCCTGTGGGAGCGGGCTTGCCCGCGATAGCGGTGGTTACCGCAAACACTTCTTTGCCTGACACACCGCCATCGCGGGCAAGCCCGCTCCCACAGGTTTTGTGTTGGCAAAGCCTTGAGGACATCCCATGAGCCTACTGACTCGCCTGCTGGCGCGCGGCACTGTCGTGCTCGCCAATTCGGCATCCAAGCTGCAATCGCTGCAAATGCGCCTTACCGCCGGCGAAGTGAACGATGACCTCGAACACTTCGAACCGTATGGCTTCACCAGCAATCCGCTGGCTGGCGCCGAAGGGATCGTCACGTTCCTCGGCGGTGACCGTTCCCACGCCATCGCGTTGGTGGTCGCCGACCGTCGCTATCGCCTGCAATCGCTGGCTGCCGGCGAAGTGGCGATCTACACCGACGAGGGCGACAGGATTCACTTCAAGCGCGGACGGATCATCGACATCGAAACCGCCACGCTGAACATCCGCGCCAGTACCGCCGTGAACTTCGATACGCCAGTGATCAACCAGACCGGCAAGATCGTTTCCACGGGCGATCAGATTGCCGGCGGCATCAGCCAGATCAAACACGTGCACGTCGGCGTGCAGGCCGGTAGCGGCCAGACCGGCGCGCCGACAGGAGGCAAGTGATGCTGATCAGCCCGAACCTCCACGCCGCACTGACCCGATCCGTACTCATCAGCCTGTTTACCTGGCGCCGCGCCGCCGATGACGATGCCCTCGACGACGAGGAGCGTTTCGGTTGGTGGGGCGACACTTTTCCCACCGTCGCCGATGACCGTATCGGTTCGCGGCTGTGGCTGCTGCGCCGGGTCAAGCTGACCCGACAGACCCAGATGGACGCCGAGTTCTACGCTCGCGAAGCCTTGCAATGGCTGATCGACGACGGCCATTGCAGCGCCATCGACATCATCAGCGAACGCCTCGACGCCCAGCGCCTGAACCTGCGCACGGTCCTGACCCTGGCCGACGGCGAACGTCTGGACATCAACCCCGATAACAGTTGGCAGGTGATCTATGCCGTTTGAAACTCCTTCGCTGCCGGTGCTGATCAAGCGCACCCAAAGCGACCTGGCCGGCGATTCGCTGCGCCAGTCCGATGCGCAAGTGCTGGCCCGCACCTTAGGCGGCGCGGCTTATGGTCTGTACGGTTATCTCGACTGGATTGCCGAGCAGATCCTGCCGGACAAGGCCGACGAATCGACCCTGGAACGCATCGCCGCGTTGCGCCTGAACCAACCGCGCAAACCTGCGCAAGTGGCCACCGGCAGTGTGAGTTTTACTGCGACGGCGGGTGCCGTGCTCGACGTTGACACGTTGCTGCAATCCAATGATGGCCGCACCTACAAAGTCACCGCCGCGCGCACCACCAGCAATGGCAGCAACAGCACCACGATCGCTGCGCTCGACGCCGGCAGCCTCGGCAACGCCGACGCGGGTCTGACGCTGACGCCGGTGCAACCGATTGCCGGCGTTGTCGGCAGCAGTTTCGTCGTTCTGGCGCCGGGGCTCAGTGGCGGTGTGGCGCGAGAAAGTCTGGAGTCGTTGCGCTCGCGGGTGATTCGCTCCTATCGCGTCATCCCCCACGGCGGCTCTTCCAGCGACTATGAAACCTGGGCGCTGGAAGTGCCGGGCGTGACCCGCGCCTGGTGCCGTGGCGGCTTGCTCGGCCCGGGCACGGTGACGGTGTTCATCATGCGCGACGACGATCCGCAACCGGTACCGAACGATGAGCAACTGGCCGAGGTTCAGAACTACATCGAACCGCTGCGTCCGGTGACTGCCGAGGTGCATGTGCAGCGACCGATTCAGGTGCCGGTGGTCTATCGCTTCAAAAGCGTCAACCCCGACACCACCGCCGTGCGTGCGGCGGTCGAAGCGCAGTTGCGCGATCTGCACAACCGCGAGGCCGATCTCGGCGTGCCGCTGCTGATCAGCCATATCCGCGAAGCCATCAGCAGCGCCGGCGGCGAATACGATCACACGCTCACCGCACCGGCGGCTGACGTACCTGCCGGCAAGAGTGAACTGCTGACTTTCGGAGGTTGCGTATGGGGGGCATAAGAACCGCCGCGCAATACCAGGCGCAACTGCGCGCCTTGCTGCCCGCCGGTCCCGCTTGGGACCCGGAGCAAGTCCCGGAGCTCGAAGAAGTCCTGCATGGCGTCGCCGTCGAACTGGCACGCCTCGACGCCCGCGCCGCCGACCTGCTCAACGAAATGGACCCGGCCGGAGTCAGCGAACTGGTGCCGGACTGGGAACGGGTGATGGATCTGCCCGACCCATGCCTCGGCGCCACGCCACTGTTCGACGACCGCCGCCTCGCCGTACGCCGGCGTTTGCTCGCGGTCGGCAGTCAGGCCGTCGGTTACTACCTCGAAATCGCCAAAAGCCAGGGCTACCCCAACGCCAGCATCACCGAACTCGAAGCCCCACGCATGGGCCGCGCACGTTTTGGCGCGGCGCATTTCGGCACTTGGGAAGCGCAATTCATGTGGACGCTCAACACCGGGGGCCGCTTGCTGCTCGGCCGGCGTTTCGGCGCGAGCTACTGGGGCGAACGCTTCGGCGTGAACCCCGGCTCGGCGCTGGAATGCCTGATCCATCGCAGTGCGCCGGCGCATACCAAGGTGCATATCAATTATGACTAGGGGGGAGTGAGCCATGGATTATCCGAAGAGTGTTCCCAGCGCCGGGTTGGTGAATGGGAAGTTTGTTGATGAGGACGCTATCAACGGCACACCGGGCTCGTTGATTCCTGCTGCCTGGGGCAATGGCGTGACGGAAGAAATCGTCAACGTCATCAAGGCAGCTGCCATCGTGCCAGACGAACAGAATCATGGTCAGCTTCAGCAGGCGATCATAAAAAACATCAGTGACAGATTACCCGGCCAGGCCAGCGAAACCGTTGCCGGAATGATGAAAGTCGCGACTCAGGATCAGGTCGGGAGCGGCGTGGATGACACGGTGGCGGTGACGCCGAAGAAGCTCAAACTTGGCTTCAGCCTGGCAAACAACGGCGGAACCGGTTACCTCGGTTTTCCCTCCTGGATGGGCGGTTTGATCATCCAGTGGGGATGGATCAATAGCGCCACGACAGACGTGATTACCCCGCTTCCGGTCAGCTTCAACTCGAACTTTTTTCGAGTAATGGTGTGCAACGACTACACCGCATCCTCTGGGTCGATCGGTTATATCGCAGCCGCGCCTCGAAGCTTGTCCTCCTTCGTTTCCCGGGGTTCTAGCCCGTCTCTGGGCGCCCAATACATCGCCATAGGCAAGTAGGCCGTTTATGAAAATTTATTGGAGCCCTTCGGTTCAGGGTTTTTTTGATTCTCGTATCAATTCGTCGATTCCCAAGGACGCTGTCGAGATATCGCCATCACACCGTAACGAGTTGATCGACGGATCCAGGCGCAATCAGGTGATTGTGTGTCGTGCCAATGGCTTTCCCATTCTGGCCGATGCACCGTCCGCTACGCCGGCAGAGTCCACGGTCACTGAACGCCAATGGCGTGATGCGCAATTGAGCGAAACGGATCCCATGGTTGCACGGCACCGCGACGAGTTGGAAAACGCAGAAACCACCACCCTGTCAGTCGAGCAATACGCGGCGTTGCAGCAATATCGCCGCGACCTGCGCAACTGGCCCTCATCGACGCAGTTTCCAGCCATGTCAGGACGCCCTGTGCTGTCGGTTGCAGGCAACGTCACTGTGAAAAAGTCCCGGACCAAGTCCCGGGCCAAACCGTGATGCACATGATGCAATGAACTGGCGCGGATACCCCTAAGGCCACTTTGACGCGTTTTTTGTCGAAGCTTGCAGCCTGCCTTGTGCTCGCCCAAGCCCACTTCACCGTGGGCTTTTTTATTTTCAGAAACAGACCGCCACTGGCTCGCATCAGCGATCGCCGCGACGCGGTTCATTTGTTATTTCAGAGGAACGAAAGACCTATGGATTATCCAAAAAGCGTCCCCAGCGTCGGCCTGGTCGATGGCCGCTTTGTCGATGAAAACCCGGTGGCGGGAACGCCCGGTTCGTTGATTCCGGCGGTGTGGGGCAACAGCGTGACTCAGGAGATCCTGAGTGTGATTACCGGTGGTGGGTTGGTGGCTTCCGAAACGGACACCGGTCAGTTGTACAAGGCCATTCAGGCAATTGTCGGCAAGTCTAGTCCGATGCGCTCCCTGATCACCCGTATTTCTGCTTCAAAGCTGCTTGACGCGCAGGAGTTGGGGTTGGTTCTGATTGATGGCAGCGCGGGGGCGATGACCGTCACGCTTCCCGATGCGGATGCCGGGCTTGGTGTGCGTGACGTAATTGTTCGCCGTGTGGACAACACGGTTAACCGGTTGGTAGTCCAGGCATCAGGCAGCGACCGGATCCGTTTTCATACACACCTGTCGGCGAGCGGTTATCCGTTTCTGGTGCTGATGGGGGGCGGTGACTGGTGGCAATTGCGCAGTGACGGGGCGGGTAGTTGGTGGCCGGTTGGTCGCCTCGACAACACCCCTCTGGGCCGCCCTTCGTTCGAAACCACCATGGCGCTCAATCCCGGTGGCTACGGTCTGCTCAACGGCTATTTTTTCAAGCGTGCGGAATGGCCGTGGTTGTGGGACTTCGCTCAGGCTTCAGGAGCCCTGACGACAGAAGCGGCGCGATGGAACCGAGAAGGTGCGTGGACCAGTGGCGATGGTGCGTCGACCTTTCGAATTCCAGAAGTTCGCGGCGAATTTCTGCGAGCCCTCGATGAAACTCGGGGCGTGGATATAGGACGAGTCGTCGGCAGTTTGCAGAACCATGCACTGCAAAGCCATAACCACTACCTGCCCACCAGTTCAGGGTCTTCCAATCGGCCGGCGCCGTCTATCCCGGACCCTATCTGGAACGTTTCAAATGACGTCAACTTTTACCCAACCGACGGAACCATCGCGACCACGTACCCCAATCCTGCGTTCGACTCCGATATCTACATCGGCAACATCGGGAATTTTACGACGGAAACCCGACCGCGAAACATTGCCTATCCCGCGCGAATCAAACTGATCTGAGGTGCACATGTTCAATTACTTAATAGACGACGCCGGCGCGTTGACCGGCCCGGTCGATTTTCTACTCGTGCCGGGTATCGGCCTGCAACTGCCAGGCAATGCTGTCACGTTGAGCATCGAACTCGCTCCGCCACCCAGTGGATACGCGTGGGCGTATGAAAATGGCTCATTGCAGCAGCGAGTAGATTTGCGCGGTGATGTCTATCGCACCGACACGGGGATCCGAGAGACCTGGACAGCATTAGGCGATCTGCCTGAAGGCTTCACCACGCAGCCATGGCCCGGTGGGTTTCATTCGTGGGTCGATGGTGCCTGGAAAATCGATGAAGCAGCTTCATTGAAGAACCGTAAGCAAGTCACCCTGACCAAGCGCGATGAACTTCTTCGCGACGCCGTCCTGCGCATCGCCCCGCTGCAATACGCCGAAGATATTGGCGATGCCGATCATGACGAACAACTGCTGCTGATCGAATGGAAACTCTACAGCGTAGAGCTGAACCGTATCGAACAACAGCCAGGATTTCCCGATGAAATTACCTGGCCGGTCGCCCCCGGCACAGCGGTAGCCAACTGATTCAGCACAGGGAACAGTGCAATGGATTATCCAAAAAGTATTCCCGGGGTCGGGCTGGTCAACGGCGGCTTCGTCGATGAAAACCCGATCGCCGGTTCGCCCGGTTCGTTGATCCCCGCCGCCTGGGGCAACAGCGTCACCCAGGAAATTCTCAATGCGATCAAGGCCGCCGGGCTTACGCCGGATGAAGCCAGAACCGATCAACTGGCCAGCGCAATCGGTGCACTGGTCGACTTCACCAAACTGAAAAATACCCCGACCACGTTGGCCGGTTATGGCATCACCGATGCAGTGGGACGGCTGCTGGCAGTTCGGCAGTTCGAGACGGTCGGGATCACGGTTTACAAGCCTAACCCCAAGGCCAGACGTATTCGTGTTCGACTGGTGGGGGCCGGTGGATCTGGCGGCGGTTGTGCATCTGTCGCCTCCGGGAATCTGCGTCTCGGTGGCGGCGGTGGATCGGGGGCCTATGCGGAGAGTCTGTATGACGTGACGCCCCAGATGCTTGCCGGCGTGCCTGTTTCTTTGGGGGCCGGTGGAGCTGCCAGCACTACGATGGGGCAGGTCGGCGGTGGGGCTTCCTTCGGCTCCTACATGAGCGTTACAGGAGGCGGCGGCGCACAGATCCTGAACATCGATACGACAACCTCATCCTCGGGGTACGTTCAGGGTGGCACAGGGGGGCAAGACGCCGTGGGCGGCAACCTTGCCAATGCACGGGGTCACACCGGTGGCTACGCAATGTTCAACGGCAATTGGGGAATGCTCTCCGGAGGCGGAGCTGCCAGCCCGTTTGACGGTGGCGGCCCGTACAGGGGCGTACACAATCCGGGTTTCGCAGGCGTCCGAGGCTCGGGAGGCAGTGGCTCTTGCTCGTCAAATCCGTCGAGTTCATTCGTCAGCGGCGCCGGCGGCAACGCCTTCTGTGAAATCTGGGAGTACGAGTAATGGCCGTTTATGCACGGATCGAGAACGGCGTGGTCGTCGAACGGATCGACGCCGGTGACTACGCAATCAGCCAACTGTTCGCGCCGTCTTTTGTCGAGTCGATGGTGCGAGTACCGGATGGCCAGGTGGTGGAAATCGGCGCGCCGATCAGTCAGTTGCCGACAGCTGCCGAACCACTGCCCGCGCAGCAAAGTCCGGTGATCCTCCAGGCGCCGGTTGTTGCAGATCAAGCGCCTGCGGCAGCGGAACGTAGCTGGCGTCAGGCATCCCTGTCAGCGACTGAATGGCTGGTCACTCGCCATCGCGATGAGCAGGAACTGGGGCGTGGGACCTTGCTCAAGGCTTCGCAATATCTGGAACTGCTCGAGTACCGACAAGCGCTGCGCGACTGGCCTGATTCAGCGCTTTTTCCCACAGCGGATTCCCGGCCATCTGCGCCGCTTTGGCTGGCCAGCGTGATTGGCTGAGGCCTGCGCACCCACTGTATTTCAATCAAGGAGATTAACCTTGGACTATCCCAAAAGTGTACCCAGTGTCGGGCTGGTCAACGGCCAGTTTGTCGATGAGGACCCAGTTGCCGGAAAACCCGGTTCGCTGATCCCGGCGACGTGGGGCAACAGCGTCACGCAAGAAATTCTTAACGTGGTTCAGGCGGCCGGCCTGACACCGAATGAGTCGTCGAACAATCAGTTGCTGGGGGCATTGCGCAGTCCGGCATTGTTCATGACCGCCCCGCAGTTTGATGGCGGACGCTCGGCAGCAACGTCCGAGTTTGTGCAGCGGGCGTTGGGCAATTATGCAAGTGCGCGTGGGATATCCGCCGCCACGCAATTGACCTTGTCCGATGTCGGCTGCTCGATCGGTCTGGGTGGTAACGCAGCGTATACCGTGACGCTTCCGGATACCGCTGCGGTGCCGAGTGGCGCCACGATCAGCCTGCATTGCCGCAATAGCGCACCTGTCACGGTGGCCAGTAAAACCGGCACGCAGATCAGTCCTCAAGGGGCTTATCTGACGTCGATCGTAATGAACAATGGTGAAAGTGCGAACTTCGTCAGAGAGTCCGGTGTGTGGGTGGTTTATGGCACGGCTGCGCTGAAGTACTCGGCCAATTACGCCGCACAGTTCGCCACATCGGGATATCAAAAGCTTCCCAGCGGTTTGATCGTGCAGTGGGTGACGGGTGGATCCGATGCGAATGGCAACATGACGGTGTCGTTGCCGATCAGGTTTCCCAATGCTGTCCTCGGAGGTATTGCCAATGAAGGTAACCCGGCAGGATGGAGTGCCGCCAATGTCACCGTTTGGGCATTTGACGGTGGGAGCTCCACGACAACGACAGCGGTCGCTAGGGTCCGAAGCGTTCTGGCTTCAAGTGTAAAGGTTGATTCGGGCATTTCGGGCCGCATTCTGGTTTGGGGGTACTGAGCATGACGATTTACTTTTATGCAAAAAGTCTCGGCTTTGATCGAGTTGACAGCGCGCTTGCGGAACTGCCTGAAGGGGCAGTGGAGATTACCCAAGCCCAATACGTCGAGCTGTTTGCCGGGCAGGCGAGCGGCAAAGTCATTAGCGCCAGTGCCAGTGGTCAGCCTGTGCTGATCGACCCTGTCATTTCCCCGATTGCCCTTGCCAGCCATGAACGCGCATGGCGTAACAAAGTGCTGCAGGACACACAGTGGTTGGTGCTTCGCGACGCTGAAGAGCTGGAAGTCGGTGAGGGCACGACCCTGCTCGCCGAAGAGTTCAAACAACTGCTGGCTTACCGACAGTCGCTGCGCGAGTGGCCCAATGACCCGGATTTTCCGGATGCACGCTCACGCCCGGTTGAACCCGACTGGCTGCAAATCTTGCTGCAAACGAACGGCTGAGTCGTCGCGGATCTGAAGAGGAATTAGAGTGGATTATCCAAGAAGCGTCCTCAGCTCTGGCTTGGTCGACGGCAAATTTGTTGACGAAGACGCGATAGCCGGAACGCCGGGATCGCTGATCCCTGCAAGCTGGGGCAACAGTGTTACTCAGGAAATACTCAGCGCGATTACCGCGGCTGGTTTGAAACCGGACGAACTACAGACTGATCAATTGGCTCAGGCGATCCGGCAATTATCCAAACCGGATCCGTTGCAACAATTTCCGGTACAGGTGTATCGCAGGAATGTGCTGATCAATGGCGGGTTCGAAATCTGGCAGCGCGGAACGACCAACCAAGGCCCGAACATCGGTGGTTATGTGGCAGATCGCTTTCGCTGCGACTGGAACGGTAGTGCTGCGGTGAATATCAGTCGTCAGGTTTTTCCTCTCGGGCAAACTGACGTTCCTGGCGAACCGGCCTGTTTTCTGCGTTGGCAGCAAACAGCGGCCGGGGCTGGAGCTACCACCCACAAGGTTTCCCAGAGTATCGAGTCGGTCAGAACCCTTGCGGGTAAAACCGCTACGTTGACATTTTGGGCGCGCTCCGACGCGGTTCGACCATTGAGAGTCGCGATTGCCCAGCAGTTTGGTGCGGGGGGCTCGGAAGCAGTTGTAAAAGTTGTAGATGTTTTTCAACTGAACACGATGTGGACTCGACACACCGCAACCTTCCAAGTGCCTGCTATCGCCGGAAAGATGAAGGGAGTCAATGATTGTCTGACATTGTCATTCGACTTGCCGCTGAATGTATTGCAGACAGTGGATCTGACCCGGATCCAGTTGGAAGAGGGGCCCGTTTCCACTCCCTTCGAATATCGTTCCTTCGCAGAAGAACTGTTGCTCTGTCAGCGCTATTTTGAAAAATCCTTTGTGAACGGGCTGGCGATAAAAGCGAATAACGGTACCAACACGTGTACTGCGACTTTCACTCAAATTCCCACGGGAAATACCGGCCAGTACGGAATGACTATCGGCTTTCTGGTACAGAAACGAGTACAGCCGACCGTAACCGCCTATTGCCCGGGCGAAAACAGTAACCAAGTCTGGAATCAAGCGATGAGCAAGGCTTGCACCGGTACCACTCTCCAAAGTGTGGCAGAGCGCGGTATTTCGTTTGCCACTATTACGCCTGTCGGCAGTGCGCCAGGGCAGACTTTACAGTTGGAATGGACAGCGGACGCTGAAATCTAGGATTGAGCTTATGACATATCAACTGACTGCTTGCGGGGTGCTGCGCATTGAAGACTCAGCATTCATTCCACAGGATTCAACCAATCGCGACTGGCTTGAGTATCAGGCGTGGCTGTTAGCGGGCGGGCAAGTACTGCCAATGGGCGGAACACTTGAAGCTGATGTTCCGGGTGGCAACCTGAAAACTCTGGCAAATAAATGGCTGGCAGGCATTGCCCGTCCGTCGTGATTCAATCGGGGCAATATCCAGGGAGGATCAAGCATTATGCAAATAACTGAAAACAACCTTTTAACCATCATGCCCAACGCCCGCAGCCAAGCGGGCGTTTTTGTTTCTGCGCTCAACTCTGCGATGGCGCGCCGTTGCATCGATTCGCCCAAACGCATCGCTGCGTTTCTCGCGCAGATCGGTCACGAGTCGGGCCATTTGCAGTTCGTACGGGAGCTGGGCAACAACCAGTATCTGAGCAAATACGACACCGGCACGCTGGCGCTACGCTTGGGTAACACGCCCGAGGCGGACGGCGATGGCCAGAGGTATCGTGGTCGCGGGCTGATCCAGATCACAGGTCGCAGTAACTATCGCCAATGCAGCGTTGGATTATTCGGCGATGAGCGGTTGCTGTCGTTGCCGGAGTTGTTAGAGCAGCCGCAATGGGCCGCCGAGTCCGCCGCCTGGTTCTGGGAGCAGAACGGCTTGAACGAGTTGGCCGACCGCGACCAGTTCAACACCATCACCCGTCGTATCAACGGCGGGTTGAACGGTTTGCAGGATCGTCTGGAAATCTGGGCGCGGGCGAGGGCGGTGTTATGCCAATCCCCTGGCGAGTAATTGGTCTGTTGTTGCTGGCCGTGGGTGCTTTTGCTGCCGCCTGGCAACTTCAGGACTGGCGCTACGGCCGGCAACTGGCGGAGCAGGCTCGGTCAAGCGCCGACACCCTCAATCATCTGACCCAGACCGCCGCCACTGCGCAACAGGCCGAGCAGGATAAACGTCTGGCGCTGGAGCAGCGGCTCGCCGCCAGTGAACAAACCCACTTTCGAGCGATGAGCGATGCCCAACGTGATCAGGATCGCTTGCGCGATCGTCTTGCCACTGCTGATGTGCGCCTGTCAGTCCTCCTCGATGCCGGCGACGTTGCCGCCGGCTGCGCGTTGCCAGCCCCCACCGGCCCCGGCGGCGTGGATCATGCAGCCGTACGCGCCCGACTTGACCCGGCGCATGCTCAACGAATTATCGCCATCACCGACAGCGGCGACCGCGGACTGATTGCCTTGCAGGCGTGTCAGGCCTATGTCAGAGCGCTGGCGCCTGCACATTTTGAATGAGTCTGTGTATTGAAAGCGCAACCGGCTCGTGTACGGTGGAGGCATTCCACACGATCTGGAGCGCACCGTGAAAGAGATCACCCAACTGGCTGCCGAACTTGGCCGACGCCTGCAAGTGCTCAATGCCCACGTCACCACCGCTGAATCCTGCACCGGTGGCGGGATCGCCGAAGCGATCACCCGGATTCCGGGCAGTTCGGCATGGTTCGAGGCCGGTTACGTGACGTACTCCAATCGGCAGAAAACCCAGCAACTGAATGTGCCGGCCGAGTTGTTCGGCACGGTGGGTGCCGTCAGTCGGGAAGTCGTCGAAGCGATGGTACTGGGGGCGCAGAAACACAGCCTGGCACGATTCGCTGTCGCGGTCAGCGGCGTGGCCGGACCCGATGGCGGTACGCCGAACAAACCGGTGGGCACAGTCTGGCTGGCGTGGGGCGTGGGCGATGCGGTTTCCAGCGAGGTTCAACACTTCGCCGGCAACCGCGATGAAGTCCGCCGACAAACGGTGAAGGCCGCGCTAGAGGGGCTCCTGCGACTGGCGGCACGAGAAATCGAAAATCAGGGGTAGGCGATCCGCGAACGCTGTGGAATAATACTGGCTACTTATACAGGTGTTGGCCGTCAGGCCTTATTGATTTCGTGAGTACTTTATTTTACGTGAAATAGAAGATAGTGTTGGCTGCGGCCCTGGGTCTGTTGTAACGTCTTTTCGGGAAGTGTTGGTTTTTTCGTTTTGTT
>NZ_JBIUVJ010000083.1:0-457 GCF_044742875.1 Pseudomonas sp. NPDC087817 | reverse complement strand
GGCGATCAGGACCGTCAGGCGATCCCATCCATCTCCACTGGCTCTCTGGGTCTGGACATTGCACTCGGCATCGGCGGCCTGCCAAAAGGCCGTATCGTTGAAATCTACGGTCCTGAATCTTCCGGTAAAACCACACTGACATTGTCCGTTATCGCTCAGGCACAAAAAGCCGGCGCGACCTGCGCATTCGTCGACGCCGAACACGCCCTCGACCCTGAGTACGCCGGCAAACTGGGCGTCAACGTCGATGACCTGCTGGTGTCCCAGCCGGACACTGGCGAACAGGCACTGGAAATCACCGACATGCTGGTGCGTTCCAACGCGGTTGACGTGATCATCGTCGACTCCGTGGCTGCACTGGTGCCGAAGGCTGAAATCGAAGGCGAAATGGGTGACATGCACGTGGGCCTGCAAGCCCGTCTGATGTCCCAGGCGCTGCGTAAAATCACCGGTAACA
>NZ_JBIUVJ010000082.1:0-17674 GCF_044742875.1 Pseudomonas sp. NPDC087817 | reverse complement strand
TGAACAATCAACCTACTATCGAAGAACTGGCTCGTATGTTCGCTGCGCAAAAAGACAGCCACGACAGCCATATTCTGTGGATCAGCAAGTCGGGTCAGGTGCATATCGACTGCCTGGCGCCTCATGCGGGTGAAGAAGAATTCGACCGCAACAACCAGAACCTGCTGGCCCGCCTGAAAATGTACCGTCGCGGCCACGGTTATGTCGGCAAGAAAGCCGCAGCCGATAAAGACTTCATCGGTAATGTGCTGCAGACGCTGAAACAGGCGTGGGACTCGATGCAGAATAAAAACGAAGTACGGGTGATTGATCGGTTCTGCTGAGTTAGTAATTAAATAATTGAAAGGCCTGCTTCCTTAAAGGAAGCAGGCCTTTTTTTGTTCGCTTGCATTGTTTGGCGTGAGTGGAATTGTAGCCCCTCACCCCAGCCCTCTCCCGAGGGAGAGGGAGCCGATCTGCGCTGCGTTCAAATTTTAGTTCGGCTCAAAACTTTCAGGTCGTCGTAAATCGCACAAACACCTCGGTCAGTCCCCTCTCCCTCTGGGAGAGGGTCAGGGTGAGGGGCTCTCAATGCCCAACACCAAATCCACAAACGCCACCGCCGCCGCACTGTGGTAATTATTGCGCCGCCGCAACAACGCCGCCCCACGCTGCGGCGCCTCACTCTCGACCCGCAACCGGCGCAACGCCCGATCCTCTGTCGCGATCGCTTCCGGCAACATCGTCGCCATCGGCGAACACCGCACCACCTCCAGCAACGTACTGACCGAGTTCACCTCTATGCGCACCTGCGGCGTAATTCCATGCTGACGGAAATATTCATCCACCGATAACCGCGTAATGAAGTCCTGTGCCAGCAAAGCGAAATCCAACTGCGCCAGGTGTTCCGGCATCAACACTGACGTGCTGTCATACAACGGATGCTCGCGCCCGACCATTACCGCCAATGTCTCGACAAACGCCGGAATGCACTCGATGTCCGGATTGCGCACCGGTGTGAAGGCGATCGCAATGTCCAGCGAGTCATCCGCCAGTCCCGCCTCGATGTCGTCCATCGACAACTCGAAGATCTCCAGGTGAATCCCCGGAAAGCGCGCAACATAATCGCGCACCAGCGGCCCGACCAGATACGCCATAAACGTTGGCGTCATCGCCAGACGCAAGGTGCCCCGGGACAAATCCTTCACGTCATGCAACGCCCGCTTGCCCGCCTCCAGCTCCACCAGCACCCGCCGCGCGCATTCGATATAAGCCTCGCCGGCATCGGTCGGCTTGACCGTGCGCGAGGTGCGATCAAACAGGTTTACTCCCAGGGTTTCCTCCAATTGGCGAATCTGTTGCGACAAGGTCGGCTGAGACACATGCAACGCCTCGGCCGCACGGGTGAAGCCGCCGTGATCGGCCACGGCCAGCAGATAACGCAAATGTCGCAACAGCATGGGGATCACCATCTATAGGCAGGACTTATGCGCAGCATTGTATATGGGTCTTGGACGCTATGGATCAATCGGCAGAAGATGAATCCCACACAGCAAGCCAACCCCTGAAAGGAGTGACACCATGCAACAGTCCCACGCCTACAACGACACCAGCCTGGCCCTGACCACCCGCATTCTCGATGCCAAGGCACGCAAAGATCTGTCGTGGCAGGCTCTCGCTGACGACACCGGCCTCAGCCTGGCCTTCGTCACCGCCGCCCTGCTCGGCCAACATCCGCTGCCGGCAAACGCCGCCGAAGTGGTCGGCGACAAGCTTGAGCTGGACGCCGCCGACGTCGCCGCCCTGCAAATCATTCCGCTGCGTGGCAGCCTCAGCGGTGTGCCGACCGACCCGACCATCTACCGTTTCCACGAGATGATCCAGATCTACGGCACCACCCTCAAGGCGCTGGTTCACGAGCAATTCGGCGACGGCATCATCAGCGCGATCAACTTCAAACTGGACATCAAGAAAGTCGAAGACCCGGAAGGCGGCTCCCGCGCCGTGGTCACCCTCGACGGCAAGTTCCTGCCACTGCGTCCGTTCTGATCCATCCCGGCCCGCACCTCGCGTGCGGGCCATCCAAATCCCAATTGCACATCGTCACCACCTGCGTCTGGAGGCTGCTCCATGCAAAAAATTCTGTTGACCCTGGCCCTGCTCGGCGGCTTTTGCGCCCACGCATTTGCCGCTGATGAGGCCGTCGCTTACCGCTACGGCATGCAACTGGACGTTGCGCAAGTGCTGAGCATTACCCCGGTTGCCGACGTCTGTGGCGTGGTGCCGGTGGAAATGACTTACCTGGACAGCCAGGGCGGCAAACACATTCTGCAATTCAGCGAATTCGGCAGCGGTTGCTCGAACTGAGAGGACAACACCATGAAAAACCTGATTGATGGCTTCCTGAAATTCCAGAACGAAGCGTTCCCGCAACGCACCGAACTGTTCAAGCATCTGGCGACCACCCAGCAGCCTGGCACCTTGTTCATTACCTGTTCCGACAGCCGTGTGGTGCCGGAACTGCTGACCCAGCAAGAACCCGGCGAACTGTTTGTGATCCGCAACGCCGGCAATATCGTGCCGTCCTATAGCCCGCATCCGGGCGGTGTTTCGGCGACGGTGGAATATGCTGTGGCGGTACTGGGTGTGACCGACATCGTGATCTGCGGCCATTCGGACTGTGGCGCAATGACCGCGATTGCCCAGTGCAAATGCATGGATCACCTGCCGGCCGTCAGCGGCTGGCTGCAGCATGCCGAATCGGCAAAAGTGGTGAATGAAGCACGGCCGCATGCCAATGACGCGGCGAAATTGAGTTCGATGGTGCGTGAAAACGTGATCGCGCAACTGGCGAACATCCAGACCCACCCGAGCGTGCGCCTGGCCCAGGAGAAAGGATTGCTGAACCTGCATGGCTGGGTGTACGACATCGAGACTGGCTCGATCGATGCGCTCTCCTCGGACCGCCGCACCTTTGTGCCGCTGGCCGAGCAACCGGCGACGTGCGCCGTTCAGGCAAACACCAGCGCAGCCGCCTGATACAAATCCGCTGAGGTGAAAAAGAACTTGTGGCGAGGGGATTTATCCCCGATGGACTGCGCAGCAGGCCCAATCTCTTGGGGCCGCTGCGCGCGCCATCGGGGATAAATCCCCTCGCCACAGGACCGATGTGGATCAACCAGGATGAGGCATTTTCAGCGTTTTACGGTGAGGTCGATCTGGCTCATGCGGCTGCGTACCGTGAACACGCCATCGCCAGACAGAATCGCACTGCGCGCAAACAACCGCCCGCTCTCCCAGTTCGAAAGCCCCAGCTCCGGCTTGTTCAGCGCGTACTGTCCGTCGACCCAGCGGGTAATGCCATTGCCCACGAACGGCGCGTTGACCGCGTTGTAGAAGCGTTCCTGAGCCTGCCCATCTTCGCTGATCAGCGACACGGTGAATTGCGGGCTATAGCGGTTGAACAGCGCAATCGCCTGATCCAGATCGTCGACGATCATCAGACTGACTTCCGGGGTCTCCTCCCATTCCCACTCACGGCCAAGGTCAGATTCCGCCAGCGGCTCGGCCAGTGCTTCGGTCTGATAACCCTCGGCGCGGTAGACCTCGACTGTTGCGTTCTGCCACTCGCTCGGCAGGTAACTTTGACTGCCTTCAACGATGTGCAATTTGCAGCCCTGCCCGCGTGCGCTGCCCGCTTGCTTCAGCGCATCGAGGAACAGCGGCAGCAATTCTGCAGCGCGGTCGCGCTGAATCAGGCAGACGTTCAACGTGTTGCAGACCTTGCGATCCAGTGAGTTGCGCACCACCGCGGCAAAGCGTTTGGCGTCGGCATCACGATCAGCAATCAACCACGCCCCACCGGTGCCGTGCAGGCTGACGGCCGTCCCTGCCTGCTGAGCGATGCTGCCCAACTGACTGACTGCGTGCCCAGACCCACGGGCCACCGCCAACGACAGGCGCCGATCAGCGAACATCGCCCAACCGGCCGCGTGATTGACGCTTTCGACCAGCGACACCGCACCCGCCGGCAAACCGGCCGCTGCCAGCGCCGGGTTCAGCGCATGCTTGACGATGGCTTGTGCGGTGCCCAGTGCATCGCTGCCAATCCGAAGCACCGCCGTGTTGCCAGTGCGCAAAACGCCGGCCGCGTCGGCAAACACGTTCGGGCGACCTTCGAAGACAAACGCGACGATGCCCAGCGGCGACACCACTTGCTCGACCTTCCAGCCCTCGTGTTCAACGCTGCTGATAACTTTGCCGCGCGTTGCCGGGGCATCGCGCCACGCCCGTAGGCCGGCAATCATGTCGCCGCGCATGCGCTCATCGGCGAGCAGACGCGTGGTGGAGCGTCCGCGCGCCTTGGCCCGCTCGATATCGGCGAGGTTGGCGGCGGCGATCTGCGCCCAGCAATCGGGCGTTTCCAGACGCTGCGCAAACAGATCGAAGAACTGACTGATCGCCTCGTCGGACACCGCCGACAACGCAGCAAACGCCGCAGCGGCGCGCTCGATGGCCACGGACGCCGCTTGTTGATCCGCCACTGGAATCAGCAACAGCTCGCCGCTCACCTGCTCCACCAACAGGTGGTCACCGGGCTGAAAGCGCGCCGCCAGTTCGGGGCTGACCACGGTCACGCGGTTACCAGCGAAAGGGATCGGCGTGCCAGCGACTAGACGTTCGAGCGCAAGAGACATGAAGCGGATTCACCATGCAGAGGGCGGCCGGAAAATGTATAGGAATTTTCGCTGAAAAACACCTTCCGCAAATACCTCGTTCCCTGTAAGAGCTGGCTTGCCGGCGATGGCGGTGGGTCAGCGACATCCATGTTTGCTGAGCGGACGCCATCGCTGGCAAGCCAGCTCCCACAGGGTTTTGCAGTGTAAGGATGATCGGATCAGAACACTGACCAGCCAATCCGCGAACTGAGCATCTCCAGCGCCGCCATCCCCGCCAGTGAGTTCCCCGCAGCGTTCAACTCCGGCGACCACACGCACACCGTGAACTGCCCCGGCACCACCGCGACGATGCCGCCGCCGACGCCACTCTTGCCCGGCAGACCGACGCGATAGGCAAAGTTGCCCGCCTCGTCGTACAGGCCACTGGTGGCCATGATCGAGTTGACTTGCTGGGTCTGGCGGCGCGTGAGGATCTGCTCGCCGCTGTGTTTGCAGTAACCGTCATTGGCCAGGAAACAGAACGCCCGGGCCAGATCGATGCAGTTCATGCGCAGCGCGCAGTGGCTGAAATAACTGCGCAGCACCGACTCGACATCGTTGTGGAAGTTGCCGAAGGATTGCATCAGGTAAGCCATCGCCGCGTTGCGCGCGCGGTGCTGGTATTCGGAATCGGCGACTTTGCCGTCGATCATGATCTGCGGGTTACCCGACAGGCGCCGGACGAAGTCGCGCATCGACAGGGTTGGCGCGGCAAAGCGCGACTGGTTGATGTCGCAGATCACCAGCGCGCCGGCATTGATAAAGGGATTACGCGGGCGTCCGCGTTCGAATTCCAGTTGCACCAGTGAGTTGAACGGCTGACCGGACGGCTCATGGCCAAGGCGTTCCCAGATCGCCTCGCCGGAATGCTCGATGGCCTGCACCAGGCTGAATACCTTGGAAATACTCTGCACCGAGAACGGTTTCTCGGCGTCGCCCGCGCAGTACATCTCACCGTCGTTGCCGTACACGGCGATGCCCAGCTGATTGGCGGGCACGGTGCCGAGGGCGGGAATGTAGTCAGCCACTTTGCCCTGCCCGATCAGGGGCCGGACAGCGTCAAGGATCTCGTTCAACAACGCTTGCATGCCGGGTTCCGAAGTCTCGCCCCATGGGATTGCGGGGACACTGGGGCTAGACGCTGCCGGCGCCTGTCGCATCACACCGGCAGGCGTCGCGCAAAATGCTCTAGGCTCAAACGCACCCCCCTGCTAACGGAGAGCACCCATGCACCTCGAAGGCTCCTGCCATTGCGGCGCGGTTTCGTTCAGCCTCACCAGCGCCCACCCCTACCCTTATCAACGCTGCTACTGCTCGATCTGCCGCAAGACTCAGGGCGGTGGCGGCTATGCGATCAACCTCGGCGGCGACGCGAGCAGCCTCAAGGTGCGCGGACGCAAACACATCAGCATCTACCACGCGCGCATGAAGGAGGAAGGCGAAAAACGCGCTCATCGCAGCACCGCCGAGCGGCATTTCTGCTCGTTGTGCGGCAGTGGTCTATGGCTGTTCAGCCCGGAGTGGCCGGAACTGATCCACCCGTTCGCCTCGGCCATCGACACGCCGTTGTCGGTGCCACCGGAATACACCCATTTGATGCTCGATTCAAAAGCACCATGGGTCGAAGTCGAGGCCAAGCCCGGGGATCAACAGTTCGAGGTCTATCCCGAAGAATCCATCGCGCAATGGCACGAACGCCTCGGTTTGACCCGATAGATAATCTTCAGCATTCCTCGCCCCCTGTGGGAGCTGGCTTGCCAGCGATAGCGTTGGAACAGTCAACATTGATGTTGAATAGGTGGCCGTCATCGCTGGCAAGCCAGCTCCCACAGGGTTTTTGCCAACTTTTAGCGCTTTGCAGTTCCCTTTTTCCTCACTCGTTCGGTTAACCCTTCAGAAGCACTTCAACTACCGATCGATTCGATGCAAAGGGATCTCCATGTCGCACGTCCGTTTTCGTTTTGCCTTGTGCCCGCTTGCGGCCGCTCTGCTGAGCCTTTCTTCCCACGCGGCTGAAACGCCGGCAAAAAACGACCAGGCTTTGCAGTTGGGCGCGACCAATATTTCCGCCCAGGGCCTCGGCGCCACCACCGAAGACACACGCTCCTACACCACCGGCGCGATGTCTTCGGCCACCGGCCTGCCGCTGTCGATCCGCGAAACCCCGCAATCGGTGACGGTGATCACCCGCCAGCAAATGGATGATCGCGGCGTGCAGAGCGTCGGCGATGCACTGCGCAACACCCCCGGCATTTCGACGCAAAAATACGACAGCGACCGCACCGAGTTCTCCGCACGCGGCCTCGCCATCACCAACTTCCAGTACGACGGCATCAACATTCCCTACGACGGCGTCTACGGTGAAAACCCCAACAACGGCGACGACGCAGCAAGCATCGATCGTATCGAAATCATCAAAGGCGCGACCGGCCTGATGACCGGCTCCGGCGACCCATCGGCCACGGTCAACCTGATCCGCAAGAAACCCACCAAGGAATTCAAAGCCTCGATCAGCGGCACCATCGGCTCGTGGGACGCCTACCGCACCGTCGGTGATATCTCCGGTTCGCTGACCGATTCCGGCAATGTGCGCGGGCGCTTTATCGGTGCGTATTCGGACAAGAATTCCTACCTCGATCACTACAGCCAGCGCAAAGACCTGTTCTACGGCATTCTCGAAGCCGACCTCAGCGACGACACCCTACTGACCTTCGGCGTCGACAAGTCCAGCACCACCCCACGCGGCAGTTCGTGGACCGGTAACCCGGTGTACTTCGCCGATGGCGGGCGCACCGATTTCCCGCGTCACTTCAACTCCGCCGCGGACTGGAGCCGTCGCGACTTCGACAACATCACCTACTTCGCCTCGCTCGAACAGGCGCTGGCCAATGACTGGAAGTTCAAGGTCACGCTCGATCAGAAAACCACCGATCACGACACGCGCCTGGCCTCGGCCAGCGGCGGCAACCCGAATCGTGCCAGCGGCGAAGGCATGTTCCTGTACTGGGGACGCTGGGAAGGCCATCGCGTGCAGAACACCGCCGACGTCAACGTCTCCGGGCCGTTCACCCTGGGTGGTCGCGAGCATGAGCTGATTGCCGGCGTGATGACCTCGCACTCGCGCCAGACCGGCGCGACCTACGACACCAGCGCCTTCTCGCAAGTGCCGGGCAGCATCTACGACTGGGACGGTAATCTGCCGAAACAGGACTTCCCGAAGAACGGCAAATACGAGCGCACCCAGAGCCAGAACGGCGTGTACCTGGCCACGCGTCTGCACCCGACCGACGATCTTTCGGTGATCCTCGGCAGCCGCTTGAGCACCTTCAAGTACAACGAAGACTACCGCTACAACCCGGGCGCCGGCCTCGACGACACTCACACCAGTTACAAGGAACACGGCGTCGTCACGCCTTACGCCGGGGTGATTTATGACCTCGACGACACCTACTCGCTGTACGCCAGTTACACCAGCATCTACCAGCCGCAGACCTACAAGGACAGCAACGGTTCGACCCTCGCGCCGGTCGAGGGCGACAGCTACGAAGCGGGCCTGAAAGCGGCGTACTTCGACGGTCGCCTGAATGCCAGCCTGGCGTTCTTCCGCATCGAGCAGGATGGCGTCGCCGAATCGATCGGCACCAACGCGGTGACCAACGAAGGCATCTACAAAGCCATCGACGGCGCCACCACCAAAGGTGTTGAACTGGAACTGGCCGGCGAACTGGCCGACGGCTGGAATGTCTCCGCCGGCTACACCTATGCGCGCACCCGTGACGCCGATGAACAGCGCATCTACGGTTATCCGCTGTCGACCACCAAGCCTGAACACACCGTGCGCACCTTCACCACCTATCGCCTGCCGGGCATGCTCGACAAAGTCACCGTCGGCGGCGGCGTGAGCTGGCAGAGCGCGTTTTACGGCAAGATCTACAGCGCGCCGGCCGGCGATTACACAAGCATCAAACAAGGCGGCTACACCCTCGTGGACCTGATGACGCGTTATCAGTACGACGAGCACTTGAGCTTCACCGTCAACGCCAACAACGTCTTCGACAAACGCTACCTGACCGGGTTGGGCAACTTCGACACAACGTTCTACGGCGAGCCGCGCAACCTGATGCTCACCACCAAATGGGACTTCTGATCGCGGCTTAACAGTCTTTGACAGTTTCCCGACAAAGCTGCCAAAGATTGCCGCTCGCCACCCGCCTAGCATGGGCGCATCCACATTCCCCTCGGGTGCCCCATGCTGATGTCGTTTCGCACGTTTTCGTTGTCCCTGACTTCCCTTTGCCTGCTGGTGCCCGACGGTTCGCTGCGCGCCGAAGACTGGCACACCACCCTGCGCGCCGGCGCGGTCAATGCTCCGCGCTACAGCGGCAGCGATGAGCGGGTGACGGCGCCGCTGGTGGCTGTCGAAGTGGTCAGTCCGCAGGGTTTCTTTCTCGACAGCAACC
The DNA here is from genome assembly GCF_044742875.1 of Pseudomonas sp. NPDC087817. Taxonomy (NCBI): domain Bacteria; kingdom Pseudomonadati; phylum Pseudomonadota; class Gammaproteobacteria; order Pseudomonadales; family Pseudomonadaceae; genus Pseudomonas; species Pseudomonas sp. NPDC087817. The sequence goes on along the minus strand of NZ_JBIUVJ010000082.1, from coordinate 8,517 downwards.
GAGGGCTGGGCTGGGGCTTTGACGAAGAGGATTTCGGTCTCAGCGTTTACGTCGGCGCCAGCGATGTGCGCAAGGATCGCAAGACCGGGTTCAAGGGGTCCGACGAACTGAACGGCATGGGCTCGATCAAGTCGCGCCCGGTGCTGGGCGTGGACGGCCGCTATCACATGGGGCCGATCATTCTCGGCGCGAGTTTCGAGCATGCGCTGGAAAAGGACGACGATGACCACAACACCGGCTCATCGTGGAATCGCCTGAAACTGAGCATCAACCTGCCACTGTATGAGGGCCGTTTCGGCAAGGTGACCGGCGGATTGAACAGCCAGTTCGGCGACAGCGATTACCTGCGCACCTGGTATGGCGTGAGTACGGCACAGGCTTCGCGCAGTCAGTACCGGGCTTATGAACCGAAAGCCGGATTGATCAGTCGCGGCGCGGACTTGACCTGGACGTTGCCGATTGATGAGCGCTGGAGCGTGTCGTCAGTGCTGGCGGTGCAGTACCTGAGCCATGAAGCAGCAGACAGCCCGATTGTCGAACGGCGATTGCAGACTTCATTGGCTGGGCAGGTTGAGTACGCCTTCTGAGTGTGCGGTGGGACTGATGGCCTCATCGCTGGCAAGCCAGCTCCCACATGGTTTTGCGGGGTTGTCGGGGAAGTAGTTACACCTGTGGGTATTGGCTGGGCAGGTTGAGTACGCCTTCTGAGTGTGCGGTGGGACTGATGACCTCATCGCTGGCAAGCCAGCTCCCACGGGGTTTTGCGGTGTTTTCGGGAAAGCAGTTACACCACAAAACCTGTGGGAGCTGGCTTGCCAGCGATGGCGTCGGCCATGCCAACACAAGTCAATCCAGATGCGCCCAGGTCATCCGGAACGACGCCCCGCCCCAAGGCGAATCACCGACCTCCACTTGCCCGCCATGGGACTGCGACACCCGTCGCACCAAGGCCAGCCCCAATCCGAATCCACCAGTGCGCCGGTCGCGGCTCGCATCCAGGCGCGAGAACGGTTCGAAAATCTTCTCCCGCCCGTGCACCGGCACGCCCGGCCCATCGTCATTGACCTGCACCTCGTAGTAATCGCCATTGCGCACCAGCGTGACTTCCACTCGTTGCTCGGCATAACGAATCGCATTGCGCAGCAAATTGATCACCGCACGGGCCATGAACCTTGGTTCGATGCGTACCGTTTCGAGCCGGCAATCGCCGATCGACAACTGTACCCCCGCCGCCTCCGCCTCCAGCGCCACACTACCAACCACGCTATCGAGCCAATTGCCCGCCTGAATATTTTCACGCTTGATCACCGTCGCACCGCGCTCAAGACTGGCGTAAGTCAGCAACTCCGAGACCATTTCTTCCAGTTCGCCAAGGTCGGCGTACATGTCGGCGATCAATTCGCGATTCTGACTCGGGTCAGATTGTTGCTTGAGCTGATCAAGTTCGAACGACAGCCGCGCAATCGGCGTACGCAGTTCATGAGAGACCGCATTGGTCAGTTCGCGCTGATTGGCGATCAGACTCTCGATGCGCGCCGCCATCAGGTTGAAGTGCTCGGCCAGGTCGCGGATGTTCGAACGTTTCGACAACTGGATACGCGCTGACAGATCGTTATCGCCAAAACGCTCGGCGGCCAGGCGCAGTTTCTCCAGATCACGCCAATGCGGACGCACCCAGAAAAACAGGACGATACCGATCAGTACCGCGAGCATTCCGTAAGCAGCCGAAATGTAGAACGGCATCAGGCTCGGTTCCGGCGGCAGCTTGATGCTGAGCACCTGCGGACCGCCGTCGATGTTGCTGATGAACTGCGTGTAGTTGTCGCGGATCACCAGAAGATTCTGCATCAGCTGGGCTTTTTCCTCGGCATTCAGGGCCAGTTGATCGGCCTCGACCAGTTTCAGTGTCAGCCCGTAATGCGGGCGCAAGGTTTCCAGTTGCTGCTCGCGATCCGTGCCCTGACGCCCGCGCAAATGATCCACCAGCGACCACGCCTGACCGCGCACCGCTTCGCGGTTGTAGGCCTGCATCTGATTGTCGAGCAACGCGTTGAAGGTGTGTTCGACGGTTTGCAGGGCCAACACCAGCCCCACCGTCATCACCAGAAACAGCCCGAGGAATAACCGCAGCATCTACAACTCCCACGCAAACGGATTGAACAGATAACCCTTGCCCCACACGGTCTTGATGCACACCGGCTCGCGAGGATTGTCCTTGAGTTTGTTGCGCAACTTGCTGATGTACACGTCGACGCTGCGGTTCAGGCCATCGAAGGCAATGCCGCGCATGCGGTTGAGGATGTCATCGCGCGACAGCGTATTGCCGGCGGCACTGGCCAGCAGCCACAGCAACTCGAATTCCATGGTGGTCATTTCGATGATCTCGCCCGCCAGGCGCACTTCACGGCAACTGCGGTCGATGCTCAACTGGCCGAACTCAAGAAAACTGACCACGCCACTGTCCGGCACCTGCCGCCGCTGCAAGGCGCGCAACCGGGCCAGCAACACCGGCGGCTTGATCGGTTTGATCACGTAGTCATCGGCACCGGACTCCAAGCCGAGAATATGGTCGAGGTCGTCTTCCTTGGCGGTCAGAATCACGATCGGTGTGTCTGACACGCTGCGAATCTCCCGACACACGTGCAGGCCACTCTGCCCCGGCAGCATCAGGTCGAGCACCACGACTTTGGGTTTGAACTCCAGAAAAGCGGCCACGGCCAGATCCCCGCGATGCACCGTGCGCACCTCGTAGCCGTGTTGTTCGAGGAAGTGCGCGATCAACGCGGCAAGGCGTTCATCGTCTTCCACCAGCAGGACTTTGCCAAAACCCAGGTTATCCATAACGACCATCTGCCAACCATCTGTGAAGTGGGCGACATTATGGCGGCATTCGCGGGCGAGGCGTTTATCGCAGGCAGCAAAAACCGGCCACGGGGGCCGGTTTTCGGTGATGTTTCATACTCTTAAGAGTTTTTAACAATCTACGTCGCCCAATCCGCTTTAGAATCTGAGGTTTACTCGGCGATTAGGCAATCAGCGCTTCATCTAACCTTTGCCCATTTCACCTTCGCCTTTGCGCAAATTTCCGCCATCGGAGCAGTGCCCCTGTGCACCAAACGATGTTCTAAAAAACAAAACAAGCTCTCTTAATAAAATAATTATCATGATACTTTGACTGCTTGGCTGACTAATAACCCACAACCCGTAACTCGTACCCTATGGACGCAGCTATAAGCTAAGGAACCAGCACAAATGCTCGAATCAACATCACGCGACGAACTGAACTTGGCAACGCGAATTTTTGAAGAGGAGCATTTTCAAGACATCAGATTTGCATTTCATTACTATATACCACATCATCGCGACTATAGTACTGAGACCTTTTTTTTAGCCTACTGGCCCGAAATCGTACGATCCAGATGGTTGCTAAAACTAGCAACCACACTGCCATTTGATGTGCGCGAAATAAAAGCGACTCGCAACAACGTGGCAAAAGCAAGAGTTACGGGGGTCACGAGCCTTATTGTCATACCTGCAAACATTGAGTCCATGCACAGTCATGACTCAATGCACACCCCGCCATTAAAAGTCATCCTTTCAGACGAGCGCATGTACTCCCATGTAAAAAACTTTCTATCAAGCGACTACGGAAAAGGCTTTCTACATATATCTATAGCAGAGTCAGCCAGCAAAGAAGAAAAAGACTCCAGCTTAAAAAAAATTAGCAATTATGCGATAGAGCGAGCGCTCGACCTTCTAGCAAAAGGACAAGTTCCACCAGAGTTTGTTACAGCAATTAAAGAAATACTTGCACCCAAAAAAAAGCCCTGGAAGAGACTACCATATCCCGGCTACAACCATGGTGTAACCGTCGCCAACGAAGTTATTGCTAACAGCTTGGAATTAAGCATAATTTCCGAGGGAAAACTTCAGCCACACAAATATCACGAATACATACCAGCAGTTCTGCGCAGCCTGCAATCTTTATGGAGCTACCGAAAAAATCTTATAGAGCATGCGCCCATTGAGAACCTTCTCTGCATAACGGCAGAACCAATACTTTGGCGAATATATAAAGCAGACGTAGACTCTGAGCTTTTTAACGACAATCAAAACAGCAAAAAACTTATTGCCGGACTAAAAACCTATGTCAAATCAGTAAGAAGATCAGAGGAATACATAAGAAACTTAACAGGTCGAGAGATCGAACACATAACAGACTTAGCATCAGATACTGCTGGAAATTACTTTGTAGCTCTCCATAACCGCGAACTTGAAACCTTCAACCTTTCTACCGGCATACTGGGCATATCGGACCTATGCCCGATCCTTCGCATCGAGCCAAAAATAAACAAAATAAAAGGTGACCTAATCAACTTAGCAAACTGCTCAAGAGGCAATGGACCTCACATCAACTTTAAACTAAACAAACTTGCCAACCAATTACAGATCCGCATGCACTCCCTTATGCATGCCAAGTATTCATCTCTACTCAAAAATAATGTTCCAGAATTTTCAGGAATATCCCTAGTAAGCGACTTACCACTAGAATGGCTACCACTACGAGGACTACCTATAACCTTGAGGTGTGATGTAAGCCGAATCCCAGCCACTCCGGGAAATGCAAGCCTAAGCCAGCTAATAAAAAACAGATACACAACGGTGTCTTTGTCAGATTTCAAAGAGATTTTGGTTGTCCGATCATTCTCAGACACAGACAAAATAAAATTCACACTTGAAGACACCCTTCAACAATGGTCAAGTCGACACCCTGAGTATCCAAACTATAAAATTATAGATGTCGCCACTGCCGAGGAATTCGTAAGCACTGTAAATGATTTCACCGGCGCCTTGATGATTTTTGATGGGCATGGGACGCTGAATAAAAACTCCGACATGGGCTCTATAGTTGTTGGAGGTAGCGAACTCGATGTCTGGAAACTACAGCATCAACTTAAAATGCCGCCTATAGTATTATTGAGTGCATGCGATACAATCCCTATCGACGGCGGGCACGGGTCGTCAGCAAACGGAATGCTTGCACTGGGAGCAATGACTGTAGTCGGCACACTTCTTCCAGTCGACGCATTTCGGTCTGCATCTTTCATTGCAAGGCTTATTTTTAGAATTTCGAAATTACTTCCAAGCATTGTAAATCGCGCAACATATATGCCGTGGCGCGGCTTCATGAGCGGAATGTTGAGAATGACGTTTTGCACCGAGCTTATAGATAACTTAATCAAAGAAACAAAAATCATCTCGACGCACGATCGCCCTGACATCCAACTGATCGCCAATAGCGCCATTAATTCCATGTCGCCCGACTGGTATGAAGATGTTCTCGCAGAAATATGCCGGCGATCAACTCAAGAAAAAAATAAAACGTTAGAACTCTGTAAGTTTTGGGGCAGCATGGTGGAGTCATTGAAATATATACAACTCGGTCGCCCTGAAAAAATAAAACTACGATCAAAAAACATAGACGAGGCAATCTCAATTATTACGGCCAATCGCGGGACCACTTGACAATAACAGCATATTTTCATTCACCTGCCATCTCCTGAAAAACAAAAACCGGTCACGAGGGCCGGTTGATGCTTCACACCAAACCTCAAAACAACATCTCCCGCAAGAGATTCCGAAGATCATGCGGCCGACGGTACACCGCTGTGGAAGCGGAATTCATCGTCCGGCGACTCGATCAAGTCCTGCTCGGTGGCGCGCACTCTGTCGATCACCTGGGCGATGTCTTTGGCGTCCCCGTACTGATAGGCCAGTTTCAGATAGCCCTGAAAGTGCCGTGCCTCGCTTTTCAGCAAACCGAAGTAGAACTTGCCGAGTTCTTCGTCCAGATGCGGCACCAGTGCTTCGAACCGCTCGCAACTGCGCGCCTCGATAAACGCCCCCACCACCAGCGTGTCCACCAGTTTCACCGGCTCGTGGCTGCGCACCACTTTGCGCAGGCCTGACGCGTAGCGCCCGGCATGCAACTGGCGCAGCTCGATCTTGCGGCGTTTCATGATGCGCATGACTTGTTCGTGGTGCACCAGTTCTTCCCGGGCCAGACGCGACATCATGTTGATCAGGTCGACATGGGAATGGTACTTGGCAATCAGGCTCAGGGCGGTGCTGGCGGCTTTGAACTCGCAGTTCTTGTGGTCGATCAGCAGGGTTTCCTGATCGGCCAGTGCGGCCTGAACCCAGGCGTCGGGGGTGCGGCAGCCAAGGAATTCGTGGATTTCGGGAAGGATCATGGGGCTCACGGTAAAGGTGTTCGAGCGAAGGGCGCCGATTATACCGGCCTGCCCGCAGACCACCAGCGGCTGGCGTTGATATGCATCAAGTCGCAGCTGTTCGAGCAGCAACTATAGTTGTGCAACGCCGTGCCTTTTCTTTGCTGGAGACTCCGCTCATGCAAGCCATTCGCAGCATTCTGGTGGTCATCGAACCCGAACATTCGGAAAGCCTGGCGCTCAAGCGCGCCAAGTTGATCGCTGGCGTGACCCAGGCCCATCTGCACCTGCTGGTGTGCGACAAGAAGCACGACCACGCCGCCATGCTCAGCGTGCTCAAGGCCGCGCTGCTGGCCGACGGCTACAGCGCGACCACCGAACAGGCGTGGAACGAGAGCCTGCACGAAACCATCATCGACGTGCAGCAGGCCGAGGGTTGCGGGTTGGTGATCAAGCAGCACTTCCCCGACAGTTCGCTGAAAAAAGCCCTGCTGACCCCGGCGGACTGGAAATTGCTGCGCCACTGCCCTACTCCGGTACTTTTGGTGAAAACCGCTGGCTCGTGGAAGGACAAGGTGATTCTGGCGGCGGTCGACGTCGGCAATGTCGACGGTGAGCACCGGCATTTGCACACGACGATCATCGATCACGGCTATGACATTGCCAGTCTGGCCAAAGGGCATTTGCATGTGATCAGCGCCCATCCGTCACCGATGCTCTCCGCCGCCGACCCTACGTTGCAGTTGAGTGAAACCATCGAAGCACGTTATCGCGAGCAATGCCGGGCGTTTCAGGCCGAATTCGACGTGGATGACGCGCACCTGCACATCGAGGAAGGTCCGGCGGATGTATTGATTCCGTTCATGGCGCACAAGCTGCAGGCTGCGGTGACCGTGATCGGCACGGTGGCGCGCTCGGGGTTGTCAGGGGCGTTGATCGGCAACACCGCTGAAGTGGTGCTGGATGCGTTGGAAAGTGATGTGCTGGTGCTCAAGCCGCAGGAGGTTGAGGATCATCTGGTAGAGCTGGCGGTGAAACACTGAGAATTACGGCGCTGATGCGGCCGTCATCGCTGGCAAGCCAGACTCCCACAGTTCTTGTGTGATTCCAAATGCACCGCAATCACTGTGGGAGCTGGCTTGCCAGCGATAGCGGTGGGTCAGTCAACATTGATATTGGATGTACCGACCTCATCGCTGGCAAGCCAGCTCCCACAGGATCTGTTTGCGCCTACAGTATCTGCATTCAATTCCGATCACTGTGGGCGCCCTGCTTGCGAAGCTTCTAGGCGCCGAAGGCGTCTTTCAGGAAGCCGGGGGCGATGTAGCGCTGATAGTGCGCTTCCGACAGCAGGAAGAATTCCCGATCAATGGCATCGCGCAATTCCGGCAGGTTCCAGTCGCGAAATTCCGGCAGCAAAACCATCCCGTAGGCTTCCAGATTAATGATCACCCGCGCCCCCCGGGCAATCAGCTGATAGGCCCAGCAATATTCCGACTGATGTGGCACAAAGCGGATCTTGCGCTGTTCAAGCTGTTGGCGCAGGCGCGCCGAATCAAAGATCTCGACCTTGCTTGCCATCACTTGTGACAGCAATTGCTCCAGCCGCAACCAGACCGCACGCTTTTCCTCCTCGTTGTAACCATTCCAATTGATCACTTCGTGATGGAAACGCTTGCAGCCACGGCACACCAGATCTCCGTAAACAGTGGAGCAGAGGCCGACGCAGGGGGTCTTGATGGTCTGATTGGGCATAAATTGGCAAAACACTGAAACGCGGAACAGGCCGGCATGTTAGCCCTTTGTCGGGCATTGATCACCCCTCAAACGTCAGGGGCAAGCGCTCGGGCAGACTTTTAGCAGGCCCCGCACAACGCCACCAAAGTCCAATAGAGCGCGACTTACCTTTAAATTTTTTTTGCCGTAGAATCAGCCAGCCTTTTAAGGCGCCAATGTCCGTTAGAAGCTGTTTTCAAAGCGTCACGAGCACAGTCGTTCCTTCAGAGCGGTGTTGGCGAAGGGTTTTTCCAGCGGGGAAAAGCTCTACGCCAACCCTCATCAGCTCCCCGTTCTGCAGGCGTAAAACTTTGAAAGCAGCTTCTGTAAGGAATGTTCGGTAATTCTGGCTAAACGGCCCACAACGCCGTGCAGCGCATGAGTACGAGCATTTCGCGACGAGCGTCCCGGACAGCCATTTGGGACCACTGATGAGGGTAATAACTGTGCTTGAAGCCTACCGCAAACATATCGAAGAGCGCGCAGCACTGGGTATCGTTCCCCAGCC
>NZ_JBIUVJ010000081.1:0-17908 GCF_044742875.1 Pseudomonas sp. NPDC087817 | reverse complement strand
AGCCTTCCAGGCCTTCGACCTGGGCGCGCTTGATCTCGCTGTCCCAGTACGCGCCTTTCACCAGACGGATCATCAGGCGATGACGGCTGCGGCGGGCCAGATCGATCACGTAGTCGATCACGTACGGGCAGCGCTTCTGATAAGCCTGGATAACGAAACCGATGCCGTTCCAGCCGGTCAGTTGCGGCTCGAAGCACAGACGCTCAAGCAGATCCAGCGACAGCTCGAGGCGGTCGGCTTCTTCGGCGTCGATGTTCAGGCCGATGTCGTATTGCTTGGCCAGCAGGGTCAGCGACAACAGGCGCGGGTACAGCTCGTCCATCACGCGCTCGTACTGCGCACGGCTGTAACGCGGGTGCAGTGCCGAGAGCTTGATGGAAATGCCAGGGCCTTCATAAATCCCACGACCGTGGGAGGCTTTGCCGATCGAGTGAATGGCTTGTTCGTACGACGCCAGGTACTTCTGCGCGTCGTGCTCGGTCAGGGCTGCTTCACCGAGCATGTCGTAGGAATAGCGGAAACCCTTGGCTTCGAACTTGCTCGCGTTGGCCAGTGCTTCGGCGATGGTTTCGCCGGTAACGAACTGCTCGCCCATCAGGCGCATGGCCATGTCGACGCCCTTGCGGATCATCGGCTCGCCACTCTTGCCGATGATGCGGCTCAGCGACGAAGTCAGTCCGGCTTCATTGTGCGTGGACACAAGCTTGCCAGTCAGCAACAGGCCCCAGGTCGCGGCGTTGACAAACAGCGAAGGGCTGTTGCCCAGGTGCGGGTGCCAGTTGCCGGTGCTGATCTTGTCGCGGATCAGTGCGTCGCGAGTGCCCTTGTCCGGAATACGCAGCAGCGCTTCGGCCAGGCACATCAGCGCCACGCCTTCCTGGGACGACAGGGAAAATTCCTGCAGCAGACCCTGAACAATGCCTGCACGACCGCCGGCACTTTTCTGGTTACGCAGTTTTTCGGCGATGGAGGCGGCGAGTTTGTTGGTGGCTTCAGCCATCGGCGCCGGCAGGCGCGCCTGCTCGATCAGCATTGGCACCACTTCCGGCTCAGGGCGGCGGTAAGCGGCGGTGATCGAAGCGCGCAGAACCGACTGCGGCAAGATGCTTTCAGCAAATTCGAGGAAGCACTGGTGGGCGTGATCGGTATGAAGTTCGCCAGCGTCGTCGGCGTCCTTGGCGGTCAATCCGTTCAGCTCGGTCAGGGTTGCACCACCCTCGAGTTTTTCCAGGTAATTGAAAATTGCCTGCTTGATCAGCCAGTGCGGTGTGCGATCAATCGAGGTTGCGGCAGCCTTCAGGCGCTCGCGGGTCGGGTCATCGAGTTTGACCCCAAGGGTGGTGGTAGCCATATTTTTATCCTCATGGTTGCCACAGTTGCGTGGCATCAGCTGGCGGCAAGATTAGCCGTGCGCTGAAAGAGGTGCAACCGGGTGCAACCCTTTTTTTGTCGGAAAAATAAGCAGCTCATCAGGAAATATTTTCTGGTACGAAAGTGCCGCTCCTGCTTGGTGCTTTTGCTTCTAGCAAAGCGCGTTGACTGCGCTAAAAGGGAGCAAAAACCGCTTGTTTGTCGATATATCCGACTAGGCGCAACTAATTCTCGCGAAACTGGTTGCACCTTTTTTGGTTTGTTGCATAGCATTCGCGCCCAAGGTGCAACCGGTGTAAACCGGTGCATCGGCTGGTGGCTTTCCTGGGGAAACATCAGTCCTAAATGCTCGGGATCCGGATTCGTCTGCCAAACGTCGTCGTTTGTGTGCGATCCATCACCGCTGCTACATAAAAACAAAGCCAGGGCGTAACTTAATGAGCGTAAGCAATCCAACACTGATCACGTTCGTGATCTACATCGCAGCAATGGTGCTGATCGGCTTCATGGCCTATCGCTCCACCAATAACCTTTCTGACTACATTCTTGGCGGCCGCAGCCTCGGCAGCGTGGTGACGGCGTTGTCCGCCGGTGCTTCCGACATGAGTGGCTGGTTGCTTATGGGCCTGCCGGGCGCCATCTACATGTCCGGTCTGTCCGAAAGCTGGATCGCCATCGGCCTGATCGTCGGTGCCTACCTGAACTGGCTGTTCGTTGCCGGTCGTCTGCGCGTGCAGACCGAGCACAACGGCGATGCCCTGACTCTGCCGGACTACTTCTCCAGCCGTTTTGAAGACAAAAGCGGCCTGCTGCGGATCATCTCGGCCATCGTGATTCTGGTGTTCTTCACCATTTATTGCGCATCCGGCATCGTGGCTGGTGCCCGTCTGTTCGAAAGCACCTTCGGCATGTCCTACGAGACCGCGCTGTGGGCCGGTGCTGCAGCGACGATTGCCTACACCTTCGTAGGCGGTTTCCTCGCGGTGAGCTGGACTGACACCGTACAAGCCACGCTGATGATCTTCGCCCTGCTGCTGACGCCGATCATCGTGCTGCTGGCCACCGGCGGTGTCGACACCACGTTCCTGGCGATCGAAGCCCAGGATCCAAGCAACTTCGACATGCTCAAAGGCACTACTTTCATCGGCATCATTTCGCTGATGGGCTGGGGTCTGGGCTACTTCGGTCAGCCGCACATTCTTGCGCGCTTCATGGCCGCTGACTCGGTTAAATCGATCGCCAACGCCCGTCGCATCTCCATGACCTGGATGATCCTGTGCCTGGGCGGCACCGTGGCGGTGGGCTTCTTCGGTATCGCCTACTTCTCGGCGCACCCGGAAGTTGCCGGTCCCGTGACCGAAAACCACGAGCGTGTGTTTATCGAGCTGGCAAAAATCCTCTTCAACCCATGGGTTGCCGGTGTGTTGCTGTCGGCCATTCTGGCAGCGGTAATGAGCACCCTGAGCTGCCAGCTGCTGGTGTGCTCCAGCGCCCTGACCGAAGATTTCTACAAGACTTTCCTGCGTAAATCCGCTTCGCAAACCGAGCTGGTCTGGGTCGGCCGCGCCATGGTGCTGCTGGTTGCCCTGATCGCTATCGCGATGGCGGCGAACCCGGAAAACCGCGTGCTGGGTCTGGTGTCCTACGCCTGGGCCGGTTTCGGTGCTGCGTTCGGTCCGGTGGTGTTGATCTCGGTGATCTGGAAAGGCATGACCCGCAACGGCGCACTGGCCGGTATCCTGGTCGGCGCAATCACCGTGGTGGTATGGAAGCATTTCGAGGTGATGGGTCTGTACGAAATCATCCCGGGCTTCATCTTCGCCAGCCTGGCGATCTACATCGTCAGCAAGCTCGGTTCGCCAAGCAAAGGCATGGTGATGCGCTTCGAAGCGGCGGAAAAAGATTTCCATCTGAACAAGTGATGGCGCTGAGCTAAAGCCCACAGGAAAACGGCCCGCCTCCTACAAGGAGCGGGCCGTTTTTTATTGCCAAGGATTTCTCAAGAACACTGGAGAACCCAGTGGGAGCTGGCTTGCCAGCGATGGCGGTGTGTCAGTCAATGCATGTGCTGAAGGTGCTGGCCTCATCGCTGGCAAGCCAGCTCCCATAGGTTTCGTGTTGGTTTTAAGGCGTATGTCTGTAGTCGGATGCGCCGATTTTTTACGGGATATTCAGCAGTCCATGTAGGGCAAATCTGATTTTCCTGTCGCCCGCTCAATCGCCCTTGCGCCTCATGCAGAATCGCCCGCCCTTCATTCTGCAGAGAGACATCGGATGTTCGCGCCTGCCAATCAACCGCGCTTCACGTTGAGCCTTGAAGGCGCCCAGCACGACCTCAAAGTCCTTGAGTTCACGGGCAAGGAAGCCATCAGCCAACCTTTTCGCTTTGAGCTGGAACTGGTCAGCGAGCGACCGGATCTGGACCTCGAAAGCCTGCTGCACTGTCAGGCATTTCTGAGCTTTGAGGCGGACGGTTCCGATGTGCACGGTCAGATTTATCAGGTCGGACAGGGCGATTCCGGCAAACGTCTTACGCGCTATCACATCAGCCTTGTGCCGCGTCTCACATACCTCGGGCACCGGACCAATCAGCGGATATTCCAGCATCAGAGCGTGCCGCAGATCGTTGCGCAGATTCTCAAGGATCACGCGATCCTGCGCGATGCCTTCGAGTTTCGTCTCGGCAGCGATTACCCGGTGCGAGAGTATTGCGTGCAATACGCCGAGAGCGATCTGGCGTTTATCCAGCGTTTGTGTGCCGAGGTCGGCATTCATTACCATTTTCAGCACAGTCCCGAGGGCCATTTGTTGGTGTTCGGCGATGATCAGACGGTGTTTCCGCGTCTCGCTGAACCGACCCTCTACCTGCCCGGCAGCGGCATGGCTGGCGGGGCGCCGGCAATCAAACGCTTCAATGTCCGCGTGGAAACCCGCACCAGTGCCGTCACCCGACGCGACTACAACTTTGTAAAGCCGCAGTTGCAACTGGAAAGTCGCATCGACAGCGAGCAGCGCCCGGTGCTTGAGGACTATCACTTTCCTGGCCAATTCAACGATCGTGAAACCGGCAAGCATCTGGCGCAACGCGCACTTGAAAGGCATGTCGCCGATTTCCGTCAGGCCGAGGGCATCAGCGATCAATCCGCATTGGTTTGCGGACATTTCCTGCAACTGACTGACCACCCGCGTAACGACTGGAATGATCTGTGGCTGCTCACCGGTATCGAACACCATGGCCGACAACCACAAGTGCTGGAGGAGTCGGTCACCAGCGATGGAGGAGAATTCCAGGGCTACCGTAATACTTTTCTTGCGACGCCGTGGGACGTGTTCTTTCGTCCGGCGCTGGGCCCGGAAAAACCACGGATGCTCGGTTATCAGCCGGCCGTCGTTACCGGGCCGAAAGACACGGAAATCCACTGCGACGAGTTCGGCCGGGTCAAGGTGCAACTGGCCTGGGATCGCGATGGCGAGTTGAACGAGCACTCCAGTTGCTGGCTGCGCGTCGCCACCGGTTGGGCCCACGACCGTTACGGCAGTGTGCTGATTCCACGGGTCGGCATGGAGGTGCTGGTCGGTTTCATCGACGCCGACGCCGACAAACCTCTGGTGGTGGGCTGCCTGCCCAACGCCGCCACCCCGGTGCCGCTGGATCTGCCGGCGGACAAGACCCGCAGCATTTTCCGCAGCCAGAGCAGCCCGGGGGCGGTGGCTACAACGAATTGCGCATCGAGGACAAAAAAGGCGCCGAGGAGATCTACCTGCGCGCCCAGCGCAACTGGACCCAGCATGTGTTGCACGATCAACAGGTGCAGGTCGATAACGCGCGCAACATCGTCGTCACCGGCCTCGCCAAACATGAGTTGAAGGCTGACGAGCAACGCATCACCCACGGCCAGCGCCAGGCTGAAGTGAAACAGGACGATCACCTGACGGTGGTCGGCGACCGGCATATCCGCGTGAGCAATCAGGCGACCAGCGCCAGTCAGCAAATTCACGTCAGCGCCGGCCAGCAAGTGGTGATCGATGGCGGTGCGAGCGCAACCATTCAGGCCGGCGGGCAGTGGATCAACATCGGCCCCGGCGGGATTTTCAGCAGCGTGCCGATCATGGTCGGTGGTGCGCCAATGGTGGCCATGAGTGCCGCGCCGGTTGTGCCGGGACTACCGGAAAAACTGACGGCAGCGCCGGCGGCCATCCTCACGCCGGCACAAATCATGAGCCTCAAAGGTGATGCGCCGTTCTGCGAAGAATGCGAACGCTGCAAAGATGGCCTCTGCCCGGCGCCCGACACGTTGTCCCAATCCCCAAAGTCCTCAGCCCGGCCGGCGCCTTCGGGCGCTGAGCCGGGCTTTCATATTGTTGAACAGGGAATGTCGCGGTCTGCGCTGGAATCCACACTGTTCCCGCAGCCAGATCCGGCCGTGCTGGAGAAATTTCGCAGCCTCAATCCGCAACTCAGCCAATACGCCAAACCTGGGCAACTGATCGTGCTGGGCGATCCGCGTAATACGCAATGCACGAGGGAAGAGGCGTTGCTGATGGAGGCTGCGCAGAAAGTTGATGCAGTGTTGGCGCCGATGAGTGATGCGGAGGCGGAGTTCATGGCGCGGCATCATGGGGAGATTGAATCGTTTTTATCGCAGGGTTCTACGAGTGTCGGGATTGGGGCAGCGATGTTCAGTAATCACTTAAAAAATCTCGCCGGCACGTTGAGTGAGTTGGAGTCACTGCATAAGGAAACCTTCGATAAGCACGGCAAGCTTAAAGGTGCTGATTTCTTTGAAAAGCGAAAACAGTTGATGACGCAACTGGATAACAGCCTCAGTCCCTTAATGCGAAAAATGGTCGGTTTGCCCGATCACCCGAACCTTAGGAAAGCGCTGGGCATTTCCAGTCGCAGCCTTGTCCATCACTGGAGCAAGGTGGGTACTTCAGCCGGAATTCCGGGGTATGCGACGCATATTGAGGGGGTAAGTAAGGCGAGCAAGATAATAAAGGTGGGGGGCTGGATCGGAGTTGGGCTACAGGCCACAGCATCGGGAATTAAGGTCAAGGAGACCTGTCGAGAGGGTACTGAAGGGGCTTGCAGGAGAGTACGGTTCACCGAAAGTGGGAAATTTAGTGGAATTGTCATGGGCGGAGCCGCAGGGGCGGCAATCGCGGGTCCGGTGTGCGCCGCTATCGGACTTAGCACTTTGGGAGCAGGCGGAATCGCCTGCGGTCTTGTATTGACTGGGCTAGGTACTGCTGTTTTAGGTAATGCTTTCGGGGAGTGGGGCGAACAAGGGGCAGACGTTGTGTATGAGATCCAGAAATGAGATCTGATATTGAAATACTATTCCTGTTAAGTGGGTTGGTATTAATTGCGCTTATTTTGTTGGTGTCATTGATTTTGCTGTTTGTCGCTTATTTTTTTGCGCGGGATATCTTTAAGTGTTTGAGTAATTCACCGGCTGTTATTTCTAGAAAGCGAACCTTGGGATGGGAGCCGATTGGTCGATTTCTGTTTATTAGTAGTGTGGGCACGCTCATGATCTTCTCGCGTAAATCCATACGAAATGGAGAGCTGGACGCTAAGGATTACGAAGCCTTGCCAGTAGGCTTGCGGCGGATAATTCTATTTTCCAATTGGATGATGTTGGTGTTAAGCGCCATTGCAATAATCGGCGTGGTGTTGGGGAAGGTTAATGGTTGGTTGAGTTAACCACTTTTCGATGATCAATCTGTTTTTGTCATTCAGGTTGTCTCTTTACGTCGGTTTGTAATTCAGCCATTTGTTTTTGTAGATAACAGCATTCTCGATATTGTCGAGAGCTACATAGGCCCTTGAATGAATAAACTAATTCCCCAACATTGGTTGCAGCGTCAGCCGCTGATGGCCGATGAAAAACTGTTTGCAGTTCTCAGCAGTACCAGCGATGGCGAGCCATTCAAGATCTGGAGCGAGTCAACTACCGTTCAAGCGCCAAGCCCGATTTGGGCGGACACTATTTACGCCGAGTGGGATGCGGTGATGCCCTTCGTGGGAATTGTCGCTGTGGACAGTGAATTTCTCGATTGGGTGGCGACTACTGAGTCTCTTGATTGGGGCTGGATGGCGGTCTCTTCGGCGAGCCTTGAGGTGGTGGTTGAGCATTTGCGCAGTTTGACTCAGGTGTTGATGCCGGACGGCAAAGCGGTATTTTTCCGTTTTTGGGATGGGCGGTTTCTGTTGCCTGTCTTGCAGTCGGAGGCGGTCGCTGCTGCGCAACTATTGCCGGTGATTTCGCGCGGGTTGATCAATGGCCAGGCCGTTGATATCGGGGGCCGGGCGCAGGTTTCGGGTCAGGTGTTTCCTTGGTGGACGGTGCCGGAATCGGTATTGGCTTCGACGAGTGATGAGGTTCGTATCGGCAATGCCGTGCAGTGGTTGAGCGAGGAGCATCCGGGCTTGTTCGAGGCATTTCCTGTGCAGGTCTTGCGTTGCAAGGTCAGGCAGTTTTTTCAAGTTTCAACGTCGGAAGAATCGTCGCAGTCGGCGTTGTTGGAGTATTTGCTGACAGAGTCGGAGTGAGATTTCCGGGCGAAGGCCTCGGACGTTTCCTTCGAGTCGCGGCGGTTTTCATGAACTGGTGGGCGGTGGGGTGCAGGGATAGTCTTGGATTGTCACCGCAGATGCGGCGACAGGGTGTAGGAGCCTTGAGACTAGAAGAGTGCATAAACGTCATTGCCCGATTTACGGCAGTCTACGTGCGTCCGTAAGATCACTTGCGGCGGTTATGCGCGGGCACGCTTCGGCGTGGCCGAGTTCTCTGGTCTCGGTACTCCTACCCCGCGCATGGCTGCCACCCAAACCCGTAGGAGGGTAGTGGTGGAAGCCCACTTCACTACCAGAGGTTCAAAAGATGACGACGCTTAAGCCCGATCCACCCTACGTAAAACACATCCCCCATCCCGACAACCGCTACATGGCATTGACCAGCAACTGCAACGACATGCCCACGCTGTTCGTCGACACCCACGCCCCTTCCGACGTCCTGATGGATGCAGCCAACTACCGCATCCGCACGGTCGTCCAGGTACTGGAAAACCTGTGCATGCGCGGCTCGATCGAATGCGATTCCCTCATCCTCAGCGACTTCGCCAAACTCTGCGCCATTCCCTTGCGCGACGGCTGTGATTTGCTCGATGTCATCGGTAGACGTTTGGGCGCCACGCCTTCCTGAATCCGCAAACCAAAAGATCGCAGCCTTCGGCAGCTCCTGCACGGGATCATCCGTAGGAGCTGCCGAAGGCTTCGATCTTTTGACGTTGAGGGTGCGGCAGTCAGTCGATGTACCGATCCTGAGTTTTGATAAAACTGTCGAAAGCCTCTGAGTTGTAAACCTCCAGGCACCCATAAAAAACGACATGGCTGTTCGAGTGCTTGCTGATCGACGGTGTCTGCTCATAGGCCGCATACACATAGTTTCTGGTTTCTTTATATGGATCGTGCAGCACCTGCAGCGTGTCTTCATTTTGCAGGACGGTGTGCATGCCTTTGCCCATGAACGAGTAGGCGCCAGCGGACAAACCGATGTCTTTTTCCAGCGCTGAATTTTCTTTGAATGGCTTCAGGATGCAGTGACTCAAGCCGTAGTTCTTGAGCATTTGGCGAGCCTGCGCTCTGTGACTTTCGCCCGAAACGGCGTGCATTGAGCAGGTCAGGCACAGAGAGAA
Source organism: Pseudomonas sp. NPDC087817 (assembly GCF_044742875.1). Lineage (NCBI taxonomy): Bacteria > Pseudomonadati > Pseudomonadota > Gammaproteobacteria > Pseudomonadales > Pseudomonadaceae > Pseudomonas > Pseudomonas sp. NPDC087817. Next base: position 8,836 of record NZ_JBIUVJ010000081.1, on the reverse strand, counting down.
AATAAGTGTGCGACGCATGGGTTTGACTACCTGTCGAGGTTACTTGCCAGTTAAGCGAGATAAATGATCTGTGGCGAGGGGATTTATCCCCGATGGGCAGCGAAGCGGCCCCAAGACCTGTCATCGCGATGCACCAGACACACCGCGTCGGCAGAATCGGGGCCGCTGCGCAGCCCATCGGGGATAAATCCCCTCGCCACGGGTATTGGGCCAGATTCTTAACGAGTAAGAGGCCGCTCGGCCGCCAACCCCTGACTTGCCGGCCGGTAAAAGGTAAACTTTGCGCCCTTCGCAGGAGCAGCCATGAATTATCGTCACGCCTTCCATGCCGGCAATCACGCCGATGTGTTCAAACACCTGACCTTGACCCGCCTCATCGCCCTGATGTCGCGCAAGGAGCAGCCGTTTGCCTATCTCGACACGCACGCCGGCATCGGTCTGTATGACTTGCAGGGCGATCAGGCCAACCGTACCGGCGAGTACCTGGAAGGCATCGCGCGCTTGTGGGATCAGCCTGACCTGCCGGCGCTGACCGCCGACTACATGAAGGTGTTGCACGAGATGAACCCGGATGGCCAGTTGCGCTATTACCCCGGTTCGCCGGAGCTGGCGCGGCGCCTGACTCGCCCGCAGGATCGGGTGATGCTCAACGAGAAGCACCCCGAGGACGGCGTGCTGCTCAAGGACAACATGGCCGGTGACCGTCGGGTGAAAGTGCATCTGGGCGAGGGCTGGCATGTGGCGCGGGCAATGCTGCCGGTGCAGGAGAAGCGTGCGGTGATGTTGATTGATCCGCCGTTCGAGCAGCTCGACGAGATGCAGCGTTGCGCGGCGTCGTTGAAAGAGGCGATTGGCCGTATGCGCCAGACCGTGGCGGCGATCTGGTATCCGGTGAAGGATCAGCGCGCGTTGCGTCGGTTCTATCAGGACCTGGCCGGCACCGGTGCGCCGAAGTTGTTGCGTGTTGAGCTGCTGGTGCATCCGCTGGACACGCCGAACAGCCTGAACGGTTCGGGCATGGCGATTGCCAATCCGCCGTGGGGGCTGGAGGAAGAATTGCGTGAGTTGCTGCCGTGGTTGTCGAAAAAGCTTGGGCAGACCCAGGGTGGCTGGCAGATGGATTGGTTGATTGCCGAGAGTTAATCAGTTGCTTTGATGGTGTCTGAACGGACGCCTTCGCGGGCAAGCCCGCCCCCACAGGTTTAGCGCCGAATTCAAAAATAGCGCATGACCCTGTGGGAGCGGGCTTGCCCGCGATGCTTTTGGGGTTTAGTTACCCGCCAGACTTGGCGGCATGCACACACCGGTGCCGCCGATCCCGCAATAACCTTCCGGGTTTTTCGCCAGATACTGCTGGTGATACGCCTCGGCGAAGTACACGGTCGGTGCCTGTTCGATCTCGGTGCTGATCTCGCCCAGGCCAGCCTTCGACAGCTCGGCCTGATAAGTCGCCTTGCTCTTCAGCGCCGCATCCAGATGCTCGGGCGAAGTTGCATAGATCACCGAGCGGTACTGCGTGCCGATGTCGTTGCCCTGACGCATGCCCTGTGTCGGGTTGTGCAATTCCCAGAACATCGCCAGCAGCTCTTCGTAGCTGACTTTGGCCTTGTCATACACCACCAGCACCACTTCAGCGTGGCCGGTCAGGCCCGAGCAGACTTCTTCGTAAGTCGGGTTCGGTGTGAAACCGCCGGCATAACCAACGACCGTGCTGACCACGCCTTCACGCTGCCAGAAGCGACGTTCGGCGCCCCAGAAGCAGCCCAGACCGAAGATTGCAAAATCGACGTCCTGGAAAAACGGGCCAAGCAGCGGGGTTTCTTCGAAGACGAAATGCTTTTCCGGCAGGGTCATCGCGGTTTCGCGGCCGGGCAGAGCTTGTTCTTTAGTCGGGAGCACGTTTTTGTTCACCAGTATTTCCGAGCGCAGAACCATGATCGTTCCTCTCAGTCAGGATGGGATGTAAAAAGTCAGACCGCCAGTGTGCCCAATGATGCCGAGTTAATCACTAGTCAAAATGTGCGGGTACTCGCACACATTGTAGGAGTGAGCCTGCTCGCGATAGCGGTGGGGCAGTCAGAGGATTTGTTGCTGACACACCGCTATCGCGAGCAGGCTCACTCCTACAAGGCGGTGTTTTAGAGGCAGAGCGGGCCGCGCGGGTAGCGCTTGAGCGCCTGGATCAGCTCGGCGCCGGGAATCGGCCGGTCAAACAGGTAACCCTGGCCGACATCGCAACGGTGGCGGCGCAGGAAGGCCAGTTGTTCAGCCGTCTCGATGCCTTCGGCCACGACCTTGAGCTTGAGGTTGTGAGCCATGGCAATCACGGCGGAGGTGATTTCCATGTCGTCCTGGTTGTCCGGGATTTCGTGGATGAAGCTGCGATCGATCTTGATGATGTCGATCGGGAATTTCTTCAGGTAGCTCAGCGACGAATAACCGGTACCGAAGTCGTCCATGGCCAGGGTCAGGCCCAGGCGCTTGAGCTGATCGAGTTGCAAGTGGGTGTCCTCGGTGGCTTCCAGCAGCAGGCCTTCAGTCAGCTCCAGTTCGAGCAGATTGGCCGGCAGCGCTTCTTCCTTGAGGATATTGGCGATGGACGCGACCAGGTCCGGATCGGAGAACTGCTTGGGCGACAGATTGATCGCCACTTGCAGATTGCCCATACCGGCGGCGGTCAGCGCTTTGCTCATGCGGCAGGCCTGGCGGGCGATCCACTTGCCGATCGGAATGATCAGCCCGGTTTCTTCGGCGACGCTGATGAACTGATCCGGGCGGATCATGCCGCGCTCCGGGTGATTCCAGCGCAGCAGCGCTTCCATGCCCAGCAGGCGACCGCTGCGCAGGCACAGTTTGGGCTGGTAGAACACGTCCAATTCATTCTGGGTCAGGGCGCGGCGCAGGTTGTTCTCGACGAACAGTTTGTAACTGGCCTCGGCGTTCAGCGCTTCGGTGAACACCTGCACCTGATGTTTGCCGTTGGCCTTGGCCTTGTGCAAGGCGAGGCCGGCGTTGCGCATCAGGGTTTGCGGATCGCGGCCATGCAGCGGCGCGCAGGCCAAACCCACGGAACCGGTGACGCTGATCAACTGGTTGTCGACAAACATCGGCTTGTCGAGGGTCATCAGCAACTGGCTGGCGATTTGTTGGCCGGCCTCAAGGTCGGTGTTGTCGAGCAACACTGCGAACTCGTTACTGGCGAAACGCGCGAGGCTGCCGCTCGGGCTCAGGCTGTTGCGCAGGCGCCGGGCGAGGCTGATCAGCAGTTTGTCGCCGGTCTGGTGGCCGAGGCTGTCGTTGATTCGCTTGAAGTTGTCGATGTCCACCAGCAGCAGGCTGATCGGGGTATCGCTATCCCGGGCGAAGCGTTCGTCCAGATTGCGGATAAACGCCGGCCGGTTACCGAGGTTGGTCAGGTTGTCGGTATACGCCAGACGCTCGATGCGCTGTTGCGCGAGTTTGGTCTGAGTGATGTCTTCGTAGATGCCGATGTAGTGGGTCAACTCGCGGTTGTCGCCATACACCTTGGAGATCGACAACTGGCCCCAGTACGGTTCGAGATTTTTGCGGCGGCTCTTGAATTCGCCTTGCCAACTGTTGCTTTTGGCCAGCGCCGAGGGCGCGTCGAACAGCAGTTCGCTGAGGTTTTCCAGCGCTGGCAGCTCGGACAGACGCTGGCCGTGGACTTCCTCGGTGGTGTACTGGGTGATCGCCGTGAAACTTGGGTTGACGTACTCGACCACGCCGTCGCAGTTGACCAGCAAAAACGCGTTGGCGCTTTGCTCGACCGCACGCTGGAACAGGTGCAGGGCGCTGGTGGCGGTGCGGCGGTTATGGTTGTTGATGACTTGCGCGAACTGGTCGGCCAGTTCGCCGGCAAAGGCAATTTCGTCGGATTGCCAGGCGCGGGTCACGCCGGTCTGCTCCAGGCACAACACACCGACTACCTGGCCGTCGACGCGAATACTGGCGTCGAGCATCGCGTTGACGTCACGCGGGCGCAAGGCTTCGGCCATCTCGCGGGTGCGCGGGTCGCGCATCGCGTTATGCGCGTCGATGGCGCGGCTGCTGTGCAGTGCTTCCATGTAGTCGGGGAAGCCGCTGACGTCGATCACGTCCGGCAGGATGTATTCCTGCGTGGCGCGATGGTAGGCCGAGATCGGCACCAGTTGCTGGCCTTCGAGGTTCCACAGGCTGGCGCAGTCGATTTCATAGATATCGCAGGCGCAGCGGGTGATCAGTTCGGCGGCTTCTTGCAGCGAGTTGTGCGAGCTGTAGCGCTGGCGGGCGAGCAGCAGAATCAGATCTTGCTGGGCGCGCACGCGTTCGAGGTGTTGCAGTTGTTCCTGCTGGGCGCGCTGGTTGAGTTCGAGGGCGATTTGCAGGCGCGAGTTCTGGGTTTCGAGGTCGACGCAGGGCACCTGCGGCACTTCGTCGAACACATCATCGACCGCCAGTAGATAGCCGCGCAGCAGATGACGATTGTGCTGTTTGTAGGCTTCGCCCAATTCGAGGATGTTCAGCTTGCCCGCGGCGGTGTGCAGGGCATAGCGCACCAGATAATGCGGGCTGTCACGCAGTTGTTGCTGGATCGTGTCGTGCAGTTGGTAACGCGCTTCCGGTTCCATCAGGCTGGCGTAGGGCGAGCCGACCAGTGCACAGAGTTCGACGGCCGGCTGACCGAACTGGCGTTCGCAGTTTGGATCGAGAAACAGCATCGCCCAACTGGCTTCATTCAGGCGCTCGAAACGCAGCATGCCGAGCCGCGAGGGCACAGGCAACTGCGTCACTACCTCGGCCGCCATACGGCTGGCGGCATCGGGTTGGCTCTTCATGAAGGGAACTCGCTTGGAAATATGCTGAACGCGCCGGGCTCTCGCCCTCTTTACTGTTGCCTGCGGCAAGGTTGCATCATTGCGGCACCGACTGACAAGAGTGATGAAGGCCAAGTGCTATAAGAATGTGTCGGCTGCATTGGGCATTTCTCCAGCGTCGTTCAGAAAAGAGCAAAAGATCGCAGTCTGCGGCAGTTCCTGCGGGGCTTACGGTAGCTGCCGAAGGCTGCGATTCATAAAGGCTCAGCGCAGTTTTATGGCGATCGACTGCAACTTTTTCCCATCCCGATCATGGTAATTGACCAGAATTTGATCAGCCTCAACCACCACATGGGCAAAGTTGTCCTCACTGATCACGGTGCTGGTCAACTCATGCCGATAATCGCCCGCCGCCGTGGTCACCAGCGGCTGGTCAAGAATGAACGTGGACGCCTTGGCGTATGGCAGCAACTTGCTGTTGCACAGAGGCGAGGAGACGATGGTGTGCACTTCGAAGTCCGCTGCTTCGCTGTGGGTCAGGCGCGACGTCAACGAACCATGCACATCACCCGAAATGAACACGACGTTCTTGATGCGTCGAGTGCGGATTGTTTCCAGAAGGCGTAGACGCTGTTCCGGGAAGGCCTTCCAGGCATCGTCGCCCAGCACTTTGCGGTCCGGGTAGAACATCACGCTGGTGACCACGAACTTCACCCGTGCCGGACTGTTGATCAGCCAGTTGAGTAACGCCTGTTCCTGCGCCTCATCAAGGATGCGTCGATCATCGGCCGACAAGTTGCGTCGGGTGCGGCTGTCGGTGACAAACCATTCGATATCACCGTCGCTGAACTGATACCAGTAGTGCTCAAGTTTCGAACGGTTGACTTGCCCGTTATCTGTCAGTTCATGTGCCGGACTGTGACTGACTTGATACAACTCATAGGCCGCCATGGCATTACGGTATAACTCGCCATCGGACTTTCCGGCATTGGCTGGCCAGTTATCTTCTATTTCGTGATCATCGAGAATCATGTAAGTCGAAGTGCCGGACATCAAATGTTTAATGTGCGGTTGGGAAAAGGCCGCACGGTATTTACTGAGTATGTCTTTGTATTCGCGATCCGGTGCAATCAGATTGAGATCGTCGACATAGATTTGATCGCCGGTCATGAGTGTTGCGCTGATTGCTGGTTGTGCGCCTTCAATCAATTGACTGATGGAAGCAAAGATCCGGTCGCCCAAGTGTGGCAACGAGGCAATACCGGCGGTCATGCGCAAGTAGCGGCAGGACCCGACAATGTAGGCCCGGGCCTGCATGGCTTTGCTGGAACGAGTGCGTAGGCGGTAAATCTCCCGTGGCCATTGCAGCGGCAACTCGGCGACAGAGTCCGTGGTGTGTACCGGGCTCATCGGGCTGAACCAGCCGGCCTGATATTCATACTCGGTGTCCGTGCTCAAATTATTAAGTACAAGCACTTCAGACATGTCGCGCAACTCGCTCAGTTTGGCGAAGATGGCTTTTGACCATTGTTGTGTTCCGCTAATGCGATAGCGTATCCCGCCAAATACCGGGGCGTTGTTTTGACTGTTGCCGCGAATAAAGATGCGTGCGTGATTAGTTGTAACGTGGCCAATGATCGGGCCGATAGTCGGTTTTAACATGTCGAATCCATTCGAGTGGGTGCTGCGTAAGTAAGTCATTCGTGCAAAGTTCGATTGATTAACTTTGTTGTACCAAGGTTAGTTGCATGGCGAGTAAAAAAGTCGGCGCGAAGTTGACTTCGGTCGTGGCTGATGTCAGCGCAACTTGTAGGAAAAATACTAAGGCGGGTTTATTTCGGACAAAAAAAAGCCCCGTCAATTGACGGGGTTGAGGTACGAGCGTGTGGCGCTCGAAAACGTGAAACACAAGTGGCCCTCCGTTGCCGGAGGGCCACTTGGGATTACAGCAGGATGGTACGGATGTCCGCCAGCAGGCTGCCCAGACGCTGGGTGAAGCGTGCGGCAGCGGCGCCGTTGATCACACGGTGATCGTAGGACAGCGACAGCGGCAGCATCAGTTTCGGCTGGAAGGCTTTGCCGTCCCAGACTGGCTGGATGGTTGCCTTGGAAACACCGAGGATCGCCACTTCCGGCGCGTTGACGATCGGCGTGAAGCCGGTGCCGCCAATGTGGCCGAGGCTGGAAATGGTGAAGCAGGCGCCTTGCATGTCGTCAGCAGTAAGCTTCTTGTCGCGGGCCTTGGCGGCCAGCGCAGCGGCTTCGGCTGCCAGTTGCAACAGACTCTTCTGGTCGACGTTCTTGATGACCGGTACCAGCAGGCCATCCGGAGTGTCGACGGCGAAGCCGATGTTGACGTACTTCTTGCGAATGATCGCCTTGCCGCTTGGCGCCAGCGAACTGTTGAAGTCCGGCAGTTCCTTGAGCATGTGCGCGCAGGACTTGAGCAGCAGCGGCAGGATGGTCAGCTTGACGCCAGCCTTCTCGGCAACGGCTTTCTGCGCGACGCGGAACGCTTCCAGCTCGGTGATATCAGCCGAATCGAACTGAGTCACGTGCGGGATGTTCAGCCAGCTACGGTGCAGGCTCGACGCGCCGATCTGCATCAGGCGAGTCATCGGCACTTCTTCGATTTCGCCGAAACGGCTGAAATCGACGACCGGGATCGGCGGGATGCCCGCGCCACCGGTTGCGCCAGCAGCAGCGGCCGGTGCTTCCTTGGCCTTCTGCATCATCGCTTTGACGTAAGTCTGCACGTCTTCTTTCAAGATACGACCGTGCGGGCCGCTGGCGCCGACAGCGTTCAGCTCGACGCCGAACTCACGGGCCAGTTGACGCACGGCCGGGCCGGCGTGAACTTTCGCGCCTGGCTTGGCCGGTGCGGCGGCTGGAGCGGCAGCAGGTGCAGGTGCAGCGGCAGCCGGAGCAGCAGCGGCAGGTGCCGGAGCGCTCGGTGCAGCAGCGGCAGCTGGAGCCGCGGCAGCAGCAGGGGCCGCGCCTTTGACTTTCAGCTTGAGGATCAGGTCGCCGGTACCGACTTCGTCATCCAGCTTGATGGAAACGCTTTCCACCACGCCAGCGGCAGGCGATGGGATTTCCATGCTTGCCTTGTCGGATTCCAGGGTGATCAGCGACTGGTCGGCTTCGACGGTGTCGCCAGCCTTGACCAACACTTCGATGATCTTGGCCTTGCCGGCCGAACCGATGTCCGGGACGTGGATGTCCTGGACGCTGTCGGCAACTGGAGCAGCCGGGGCTGCTGCAGGAGCAGGCGCAGCGGCAGCAGCCGGTGCAGCAGCCTGAGCCGGAGCGGCCGCAGCAGGGGCCGCAGCACCCGCGACTTCCAGGTCCAGAATCAGGTCGCCAGTACCGACTTCGTCGTTGAGCTTGACGCTGATGGCCTTGACCACGCCAGCGGCAGGCGACGGGATTTCCATGCTGGCCTTGTCGGATTCCAGGGTGATCAACGATTGATCAGCCTCGACTTTATCGCCGACCTTGACCTGGATCTCGATGATCTGTGCCTTGCCCGACGAACCGATGTCCGGCACGTGCACTTGCTGAACCGAAGCGGCAGCAGGTGCAGCAGCGGCTGGCGCGGCAGCAGCAGGAGCGGCAGCCGGTTTGGCTTCAGCTTTTGCAGCAGGCGCAGCCGCCGGAGCAGGGGCCGCTTCAGCGGCGCCCTCGACTTCCAGCTCAAGCAGTTCGTCGCCTTCTTTCAGACGGTCGCCCAGCTTTACTTTCAGGCTTTTGATGACGCCGGCTTTCGGGGCCGGCACTTCCATGCTGGCCTTGTCCGATTCCAGGGTCAGGATGCTCTGGTCGGCTTCGATGCGGTCGCCGACCTTCACAAACAGTTCAATTACTTCACCTTCACCGCTGCCGATGTCAGGTACGCGAATGAGTTCGCTCACAAAATGTCTCCTCAGCAGTCCAGTGGGTTGCGTTTTTCCGGGTCGATGCCGAACTTGACGATGGCCTCGGCCACGACTTTATGTTCGATATCACCACGGTCAGCCAGT
>NZ_JBIUVJ010000080.1:8375-18767 GCF_044742875.1 Pseudomonas sp. NPDC087817 | reverse complement strand
CTGCGGTCTGACCGGTCGCAAGATCATCGTCGACAGCTACGGCGGCATGGCCCGTCACGGCGGTGGCGCGTTCTCCGGTAAAGATCCATCGAAGGTTGACCGTTCGGCAGCCTACGCTGGCCGTTACGTGGCCAAGAACATCGTCGCGGCCGGCCTCGCCGAGCGTTGCGAGATTCAGGTTTCCTACGCGATCGGTGTGGCCCAGCCTACTTCGATCTCGCTGAACACCTTCGGCACCGGCAAGATCAGCGATGACAAGATCATCAAACTGGTTCGCGAAGTGTTCGACCTGCGTCCATACGCAATCACCACCATGCTGGATCTGCTGCACCCGATGTACCAGGAAACTGCAGCGTACGGCCACTTCGGTCGCGCTCCACAGACCAAGACTGTTGGCGAAGACACCTTCACCACCTTCACCTGGGAAAAAACCGACCGCGCCGACGCTCTGCGTTCTGCTGCTGGTCTGTAAGACTTCCCCGGCGGTACAAAAAGCCCCGCACGGTTCGCGCCGTGCGGGGCTTTTTCATGCCTGAAATGCGATTCCTGAACCCAAACGAATAACCCTGTGGGAGCGGGCTTGCCCGCGAAGAGGCCCGCAAGAGCGACATCAGATTCCGCATAGAAACACTCAGCAAAACACCTTGCCGACCCAACTTAAAATACTCGCCTAGCCTTCAAGCATTCCCCTTGAGCAAGGACGCTCACGATGCATGCCACGCTGCGCCTGTTAATTACTTTGCTGCTGACGCTCCTTACTCTAAACGCTTACGCCGAATGCCCGAACTGGCCGCCCGACCAGGCCCAACGCGAAATCACCGCGCTGCAAAAACAGATCGACCAATGGGACGATGCCTACCACCGCGAAGGGCGCTCGCTGATTGCCGACGAACTCTATGACCAATCACGCCTGCGGCTAAACGAATGGCGAGCGTGCTTCAAATCGCCTGCGACGATCGAGGCCGTGCGCACAGCCTCCGGGCCAGTCGCACATCCAGTCGCCCACACCGGCCTGGACAAGCTTCATAAAGCCGAAGCCGTGCAAGCCTGGCTGCGTGATCGCAAGGATGTCTGGGTACAACCCAAAGTCGACGGTGTTGCAGTGACACTGATTTATCGCGAGGGCTTTTTGCAACAAGCGATCAGTCGCGGCGACGGGGTCAACGGACACGACTGGACGGCATCTGCGCGCAAGATCGGCGCCATCCCGCAACGACTCAAGCAACCGCTGGATCTGCTGGTGCAAGGTGAACTCTATTGGCGCCTGACCGAACATATTCAGGCTCAAGCCGGCAGCGTCAACGCCCGCGCCACCGTGGCCGGTCTGATGGGACGCAAAACCTTGAGCGCAGAACAAGCCGCCGGGATCGGGTTGTTTGTCTGGGACTGGCCGCAAGGACCTGCGGACTTGCCTGAAAGGTTATCGACATTGGCGGCGCTGGGCTTTACCGCAACGGAGCGCTATAGCCATCGCGCTCCGCAATTCGCTGACGCACAGAAGTGGCGCGAACACTGGTACCGCTCGCCCCTGCCATTCGCCACTGACGGCGTGGTTCTGCGCCAGAGCCAACGCCCACCCGCCGAGCGCTGGCAGGCCCATGCGCCCTATTGGGCCATCGCCTGGAAGTACCCGTTTGCTCAGGCCTTGGCCGACGTGCGCAAGGTGAATTTCAAGATCGGGCGCACCGGGCGCATCACGCCGGTGCTGGAACTGAACCCGGTCATGCTCGATGACCGGGAGATCAAACGGGTCAGCGCCAGCTCATTCAAGCGCTGGCAAGAACTGGATATCCGTCCCGGCGATCAGGTGGCGATAAGTCTGGCGGGCCTGACCATTCCCCGGCTCGACAGCGTTGTGTTGCGCAGCATCGACCGAGCGCACATGGACATCCCAAGCGCCGACGACTTCCATGCCTTGAGCTGCTGGCAACCCACACCCGGCTGCGAAAGCCAGTTTCTCGCCCGCCTGACCTGGCTCAGTGGCAAACACGGACTGGCGATGCAACATGTCGGTCGTGGCACCTGGGAGAAACTTCTCGAAACAGGCCGCCTGAACAACCTGCTGGATTGGTTGACCCTCGATGCGCCAGAGCTTGCTAACATTGCCGGTTTCGGCGACCGCAGCAGTGAGCGCCTGATCTACAGTTTTCACAGCGCCCGCCAACGACCATTCGCACAGTGGCTCAAGGCACTGGGCTTGCCGCCAACAGGTGAGGCAAGGCTGGCTGAGTCGTGGCAGGCACTGGCACAACGTGACACCGAACAATGGCAGGCAGAAGCCGGCATCGGCCCCGGTCGCGCGGCGCAATTGAGCGCATTTTTCCGCGACCCGCAGGTGCTGGCCTTGAGTCAAACCTTACGCGCCGCCGGTATCGACGGCTTCTGAACATGCAATCCCGGTGCGCCGGGAACCCAACGGCCGCCGAAGCGCTCCAACAGCGCAGTGCCCGACCGACCTGATTGCCTTTGCACATGGAGCTTTTATGAAATTTCTCACACCGCTCGCCCTGCTCACTCTTTGTGGCGTAATGGCCGCGCCCGTGATGGCTGCCGAAGATGCTCCGGGCCTCACCGGTTGCGCTGCCAAGAAGCAAGGCATCATGAACCAGATCGAGCAGGCCAAATCCCGTGGCAATGCCGATCAGCAGGCGGGCCTGGAAACTGCGCTGCGCGAAGTGACCGAACATTGCACTGATGCAGGCTTGAAGAAAGAACGCGAAAACAAGGTGCTTGAAGCCAAGCACGAAGTGAGCAAACGCCAGGCTGACCTCGACAAAGCCATGAAGAAAGGCGATCCCGAGAAGATCAACAAACGCAAAGACAAGCTCGCCGAATCGCGCAAGGAACTGCAGGAAGCGCTGGACGAAATCGACAAGTAATTGATGCCCGTGTGGCGAGGGGATTTATCCCCGATGGGCTGCGAAGCGGCCCCAAGTCCATTCAACTCAGCTGTAACAGGCATACCTGGTTGAATGGATTTGCGACGGCTACGCCGCCGATCGGGGATAAATCCCCTCGCCACAGGGTTACTCAGCAGTCTTGAAGATCAATGATCCCGAAATTGCTTATGGCAAGCGCTGCAGGCATCTTCAACTTTCTGCACCGCAGGCCCGAGGTTGCTAGCCTTGTACGGCTGGACCTTACTGGCGATCACCAATTCACCGGTGGCAGCTTCAAGGGTGCGAGCCATTTCCTGAAACTGCGCCTGTTTCTGCCAGACATCGTCCTTGGCGCTGGTGTGATCTTCTTCGCGCACCTGCGGGAAATGCTTCCACGGCTCATGAGACAACGCATCAAGCTTTACCGCACCTTCAGCAAACTTCGGCCCGTCGAACGGAATACGTCCACGCAACATGCCACCCAGATCTTCACCGGTCTTGAGCATCTGTTTGAAGATCGCCTTGCGTTGCCCCAGCGGAGAGTTCGGATCGACACCGCCACAGGCGGACAAGGTCAGACAGGCCAGCAATACAACAGCAATTCTTTTAAGAGTCATGGTGGCTTCAGGTCACGGAAATCGGCGGCCAGTATCCCCGCGTCACCGCCAAACACCAATAGCCCTATTAAAATACGGGTTGTTCGAGCGCATGGAGCACTCGGGCAACCGGCACAGGAATCACTCCATGAACAGCCGTTTCAAGGCCTGGCGTCATCCACTGATCGCGACTCTACCCCTGCTGGCGATTCTCGCCGGCTGCACCGGGGGCGACAGCGACAAGCCGAAAACCCATGCGCTGGCCACTTATTCCAGCGCAACCTGGGAAGCACTGCCTGCCGTATCAGACAGTGATCTGGTCGCTGGCTTCGGCTCGTGGCGCAGTGCATGCACTCGACTCAAAGCCGACCCGGTCTGGGGCACGACCTGTGCGGCAGCCGCCAACGTGCCACAAAGTGCCGGCGAGATTCGTGCGTTCCTCAAGCAGAACCTCGACGTGTTTGGCCTGCGCGCTGAAAACGACAACCCCAACGGCTTGATCACCGGCTACTACGAACCCGTCTACCCCGGCAGCCTGACGCCCACCGACGTGGCCAACGTGCCGGTGTATGGCGTCCCCGAAGACATGATCATCGTCTCGCTGGACAGCATTTATCCCGAATTGAAGGGCAAGCGCTTGCGCGGTCGCCTCGAAGGTCGCGTGCTCAAACCCTACGACGATGCAGCGACCATCGAGTCCAAAGGCGTGAAAGCGCCGGTAGTTGCCTACCTGACCGATCCGATGAACCTGCAATTTCTGCAGATCCAGGGTTCCGGGCGCATTCAGACGCAGGACGGCAAGCAGCTGCGCATTGCCTACGCCGACCAGAACGGCCACCCATATCGGCCGATCGGCCGCTGGCTGGTCGAGCAAGGCGAGCTGAAGAAAGAAGACGTCACCATGAGTGCGATCAGCAACTGGGCCAAAGCCAATCCGGCGCGCATCCCTGAACTCCTCGGCAGCAACCCGAGCTACGTGTTCTTCACCCGCAACCCGGACAGCAACGAAGGCCCGCGCGGCTCGCTGAACGTGCCGCTGACTGCCGGTTACAGCGCGGCGGTGGACCGTAAAGTAATTCCGCTGGGCAGTTTGTTGTGGCTGTCGACTACGCGCCCCGACGGCACGGCGCTGGTGCGCCCGGTGGCGGCGCAAGACACCGGCGGCGCAATTGCCGGCGAGGTTCGTGCGGATCTGTTCTGGGGCACCGGCGACGCAGCCGGGCAATTGGCCGGGGACATGAAACAGCAGGGGCAGATCTGGATGCTCTGGCCAAAAGGTGCGGCGCTGCCGCAAGTGCCGCAGGTGGCCGATACGGAGAAGAAATAACTCTTCAGATCATCGGTGGCTGTTAGAAAGCCATCGCGGGCAAGCCCGCTCCCACAAGGTTCCTTGGTGTACACAGAATTTCTGTTCACCACTGATACCTGTGGGAGCGGGCTTGCCCGCGATGAGGCCATCAGCAACACCGGTAATCAAACAGACACAAAGAAGAACGAAGCAATCAACCCCATCCCCACAAACCACACCAGCGACCGCAAGATCGCCCAGTCAGCCAGATAGCAAATGATGTACAGCAGGCGACTGGTGATAAACAGCACCGCCAGCACATTGACCGTCACCAGCTCAGCAGTCCCCACCAGATGCGCGACGATGACCGCAGCGGCAAACGCCGGCATCACTTCAAAGCTGTTCAGTTGCGCCGCATGCGCCCGACGAGCCACACCGTTAAGGCTTTCCAGAAAATCGCGCGGATCGTGATTGTCACTCAGCCGGTAGCCACCCACGGCTTTCGCCACGCCGGTGCAGATATACGGCAGAAAAATCGCGATCAACACACACCACAGAGCCACCGTCATAACGCCGTCCTTTTTTCGAGTCATAGAATTCGCGAGCGGTCAGAACTTCATCACCAGCATGCCGATCAGCACCAGCCCACAGGCTAAGAGCCGTGGCCGGCCGAAAGGTTCTTTGAGATAGCGCATACCAAACAGCACCACCAGAATCACGCTGATCTCGCGCAATGCCGCCGCTTCTGCAATCGAGCCCAACTGCATCGCCCACAGCACCAGAGCGTAGCTGAACAACACGCAGAATCCGACGGTCAGCCCCAGCTTCCATTGTTCACGCCAGAACTGCATGAACGCCGGGCGTTTGGCCACCCACGCCAGCAATGGGAACGGCCAGGCACTGAGCAGCGTGACCCAGACCAGATAATCCAGCGGGTGCGACCAGCGCCGCAACGCCTGACCGTCGATGTAGGTGTAGCAACCGATGCACAGTCCGATCAACGCAACCACCGGCAACATTGACCACGGCAGATGCTTGCCGCCACCGCCCTGCCAGAGCAGGCAGGCCATGCCAAAGGGAATCAGCATGATCCCGAAGATCTGCTGGGTGGTCAGCACTTCGCCGGCAAAAATCAGGGTCAACGCCAGCACCACCAGCGGTGACAAACCGCGCATCAGCGGATAGACCAGACCGAGGTCGCCGACCCGATAGGCCTGGATCAGCAGATAGCGATACAGCAGTTCGAACGCCGCCGAAGCCAGTATCCACGGCCAGATTTCCTGCGGCGGCAGGCTGATGAAGGGCAACGCCAGCGTCACGAACAACAGCGCCACCGTGTCCATGCACGCCACCACCAGCAGCCGTTCGGCGCTGAATTTGATCAGGGTATTCCACGCCGCATGCAACAGCGCCGCCACCAACACCAAAGCTGTCGCCAGCATGTTCTACTCCTTGTTTTTTGCGGTTGACCCTACACCAATGTCTGCGGCTGACCAACCGAGGGCACATCATTGTGTCTCCGCCCCGAATCAGCCCATCCAACCCCTGCATCGAAGAATCGGTGCGCTGTCTTTCCACCCCTCATCCAAAGGACCCCGGATGCTTGAACTTGTCGCCGCTTTTATCTGTTTGACCACCCTCCTGACCTTCGTCAATTTCCGCTTTATCGGCCTGCCGCCGACCATCGGCGTGATGGTCACCGCACTGATGTTCTCTCTGTTGCTGCAAGGCCTGAGCCTGCTCGGCTACCCAGGCCTCGAAGAACGTGTGCAGCAACTGATCGGCCAGATCGACTTCGGCGACCTGCTGATGAACTGGATGCTGTCGTTCCTGCTGTTCGCCGGCGCCCTGCACGTCAACCTGAACGACTTGCGCAGCTACCGCTGGCCCATCGGCCTGCTGGCAACATTCGGTGTATTGATCGCGACCGCCGTGATCGGCAGTCTCGCCTATTACATTTTTGCCTTGTTTGGCTGGCATGTGAGTTTCCTCTACTGCCTGCTGTTCGGTGCGCTGATTTCGCCGACCGACCCGATCGCCGTGCTGGGCGTACTGCGGACCGCCAACGCCTCGAAACCGCTGAAAACCACCATCGTCGGCGAATCGCTGTTCAACGACGGCACTGCGGTTGTGGTGTTCACCGTGTTGCTGGGCATCGCCCAGCTCGGCGAAACCCCGACCATCAGCGCCACCGCCATGCTGTTCGCACATGAGGCGATTGGCGGCGTGCTGTTCGGTGGGCTGATCGGTTATCTGGTGTACCTGATGATCAAGAGCATCGAGCAGCACCAGATCGAAGTGATGCTGACCCTCGCACTGGTGATCGGCGGTTCGGCGATGGCGTCCGAACTGCACGTCTCGGCGCCGATTGCGATGGTGGTCGCCGGTCTGATCATCGGCAACCTCGGTCGCAACCTGGCGATGAACGACATGACCCGCAAATACCTCGACGGCTTCTGGGAGCTGCTCGATGACATGCTCAACGCACTGCTGTTCGCGCTGATCGGCATGGAACTGTTGCTGCTGCCATTCAACTGGGCGCACGTGGCGGCGGCCAGTTTGCTGGCGCTGGCGATTCTGCTGTCGCGCCTGCTCACCGTGGCCCCGGCCATCGTCCTGCTGCGTCGTTGGCGCACGGTGCCGCGCGGCACCATCCGCATCCTGACTTGGGGCGGTTTGCGCGGCGGTGTCTCGGTGGCGTTGGCGCTGGCGCTGCCACTGGGTCCGGAGCGTGATCTACTGCTGAGCATCACCTATATCGTGGTGCTGTCGTCGATCCTGTTGCAGGGTCTGACCATTGGCAAACTGGTCAAACACGCCACCCGTGACGAGCCAGCCACTGTGGCCGAGCCCGCACACCACTGATCATTTTCTGATCTGCTGCGGGTCAGGTTTTTCGGCCTGATCCGCAGACTGTTTCGCCTTGCCTGTCTCTTTCGGCACGCCGCTTTCGCTGCGAATCTGCGCATGGCTGATCAGGGCGAAGATGAAACTGCCGCCGATGATATTCCCCGCCAGCGTCGGCCCGGCGAACACCATCCAGAAATCACTCCACGGCAGTTCGCCGGCAAACACCAGATACGACACTTCCGCCGAACCGACCACGATGTGGGTGAAGTCGCCCAACGCCATCAGGTAAGTGATGAGGATGATGATCCACATCTTGGCGCTTTCCATGGACGGGATCATCCAGACCATGGTGGCGATCATCCAGCCGGAGACGATGCCCTTGGCGAACATCTGGCTGGCGTGGTTTTCCATGACCTTGCGGCCTATTTCAAGGAAGGCCTGGTCGGTCCTGGTGTCGAAGATCGGCAGTTCAAGCATCACGTACGCCACCAGAATGGTGCCGCACAGGTTGCCGAACAGCACCACGCCCCACAATCGAATCAACCGGCCGAAATTGCGCAGGGTCGGTTTGGTCATCACCGGCAGTACGGCGGTAAGAGTGTTCTCGGTGAACAGTTGCTGGCGCGCGAGGATCACCGCGAGGAAACCCGCGCAGTAACCAAAACTGGCGATCACCTTGAACTCGTCACCTTCGGGCAGGCGCGAGTTGAGCAGGCCCATGCCCATCAGCGACAGGCCCATGGTCAGCCCTGCGGCCAGCGCTGACCACCACAGTGCGGCAATACTGCGCTCCAGTTCCTGGTCGCCTTGGGTGCGGATGATCTCGTGCAGAACCGCCGCGCGGGGCGGCTGGCTTTTCTCGACTTCATGTTTTTCATCGGTCGAGAGGTTGGGGGTCTTGCCGTCTGTCGGGGTGCTCATGGCGGGGGAACCAGTGGGGGGCTTTCAGCTACGACCCGCGCCATTCACAGCTGTTCAGTGGTCAGACAAATATGTGCTGACTTCAAAACCGCCATCGCGGGCAAGCCCGCTTCCACAGGGGATTGCGCTGAACCTGTGGGAGCGTGGCTTGCCCGCGATCGGAGCGCCGCCGATGTCAGTTGCTGACCAGCTCATCTTCCTTGAACTGGTCTTTGACGTACTTGATCTCGGTCCGCCCGTGCGGTGCCGGCAGGCCGTCCTCGCCTAAGTTCACGAAGACCATTTTCTCGACCGTAAGGATGCTCTTGCGGGTGATCTTGTTGCGCACTTCGCAGGTCAGGGTGATCGAGGTGCGGCCGAACTCGGTGGCGGTGATGCCCAGTTCGATGATGTCGCCCTGGCGCGAAGCGCTGACGAAGTTGATTTCGGAGATGTACTTGGTCACCACGCGCTGATTGCCCAACTGCACGATGGCGTAGATCGCCGCTTCTTCGTCGATCCAGCGCAGCAGGCTGCCGCCGAACAAGGTGCCGTTAGGGTTCAGGTCTTCGGGTTTTACCCATTTGCGGGTGTGGAAATTCATGTTCACTCCTGAGCGTTTGCCGAAAGATGGGCGCCATCTTGGCAGACTGATCGGTCATGCTCCATGAGCCTTCTACTATGGTCGCTATTAGCGATCTTCATTTGGCCGACAGAAACCCTTTGGAAGATCAGTCTAGACGGCTATAATCGCCCCCGTTTCAAAACGGTCATCTTCAATTGATACCGTTTTCCCGCCACCTGTCCGAGGGGCGCTGCAGCAGGTTCAACCTGTCAGGCTCGGATGGGGCGTTGACTGGCCTTGGCCGGACACTAAACGCACAACGGCGCCCATTCGCATACATTACGAATGGAGGCTCTTCATGAGCGCTGTTATCACGCCTGCAGATTTTAACGATTACAAAGTTGCCGACATGTCCCTGGCTGCCTGGGGCCGTCGCGAAACCATCATCGCCGAATCGGAAATGCCGGCTCTGATGGGTCTGCGTCGCAAGTACTCCGGCGAACAGCCGTTGAAAGGCGCCAAGATCCTCGGCTGCATCCACATGACCATTCAGACTGCCGTGCTGATCGAAACCCTGGTTGCCCTGGGTGCCGAAGTGCGCTGGTCGTCGTGCAACATTTTCTCCACTCAGGATCAGGCTGCTGCCGCTATCGCCGCCGCCGGTATCCCGGTTTTCGCCTGGAAAGGTGAAACCGAAGAAGAGTACGAGTGGTGCCTGGAGCAGACCATCCTGAAGGATGGCCAGCCATGGGACGCCAACATGATCCTCGACGACGGCGGCGACCTGACTCAGCTGCTGCACGACAAGTACCCACAGGTTCTGGATCGCGTTCACGGCGTGACCGAAGAAACCACCACCGGCGTACACCGTCTGCTGGACATGCTGGCCAAGGGCGAGCTGAAAATCCCGGCCATCAACGTCAACGACTCGGTGACCAAGTCCAAGAACGACAACAAGTACGGCTGCCGTCACAGCCTGAACGACGCGATCAAGCGTGGTACCGACCACCTGCTGTCCGGCAAGCAAGCGCTGGTCATCGGTTACGGTGACGTGGGCAAGGGCTCCGCGCAGTCCCTGCGTCAGGAAGGCATGATCGTCAAGGTTTCCGAAGTTGACCCGATCTGCGCCATGCAAGCGTGCATGGACGGTTTCGAACTGGTTTCGCCGTTCATCGACGGTATCAACGACGGTTCCGAAGCAAGCATCGACAAAGCGCTGCTGGGCAAGATCGACCTGATCGTGACCACCACCGGTAACGTCAATGTTTGCGACGCGAACATGCTCAAAGCCCTGAAGAAGCGCGCCGTTGTCTG
>NZ_JBIUVJ010000080.1:0-8365 GCF_044742875.1 Pseudomonas sp. NPDC087817 | reverse complement strand
CTTTCATGCGCAAGAACTGGGCATGGGAAGAAGTGAAGCCACAGGTACACAAGATCCACCGTACCGGCCCGGGCGCTTTCGATGCGCAGAACGACGACTACCTGATCCTGCTGGCCGAAGGCCGTCTGGTGAACCTGGGCAACGCAACTGGTCACCCGAGCCGCATCATGGACGGTTCGTTCGCCAACCAGGTTCTGGCGCAGATCTTCCTGTTCGGCCAGAAGTACGCCGACCTGTCGCCAGCCCAGAAAGCCGAGCGTCTGACCGTTGAAGTACTGCCGAAGAAACTCGACGAAGAAGTGGCCCTGGAAATGGTTCGCGGCTTCGGCGGCGTGGTCACTCAACTGACCAAGCAACAGGCTGACTACATCGGCGTCACCGTCGAAGGCCCGTTCAAGCCGCACGCTTACCGCTACTAAGACAAGAGCAGCTGCGAGCGTCTAGCTTCAAGCGGCAAGCGAGGTCAAAAGCCGAACTTGCCGTGCGAAGCCTGAGGCTCCGCCCCTATTTCAAAACAGTGTCAGGCCGCAAGCTTCAGGCACAAGAGACCGGCGCACCTCCGCTGCTCTTGCAGCTTGAAGCTTGCAGCTTGTAGCTGGAGGCTCCCTCCATGTCCCAAGACCGTCGCTACAGCTTCGAGTTCTTCCCGACCAAGACCGATGCTGGGCATGAAAAGCTGCTCAACGTTGCCCGTCAGTTGGCAACGTACAATCCCGATTTCTTCTCCTGCACCTATGGCGCTGGTGGTTCGACCCGTGATCGCACCCTCAACACCGTTCTGCAACTGGAAAGCGAAGTCAAAGTACCGGCCGCACCGCACCTGTCGTGCGTCGGCGACAGCAAGGACGACCTGCGCGGCCTGCTGAACGAGTACAAGGCTGCCGGCATCAAGCGCATCGTTGCCCTGCGTGGCGACCTGCCGTCCGGCATGGGCATGACCAGCGGTGAGCTGCGTCACGCCAATGAACTGGTTGAATTCATTCGTGAAGAAACCGGCGATCACTTCCACATCGAAGTCGCCGCTTACCCGGAGATGCATCCGCAAGCGCGCAATTACGAAGACGATCTCGCCAACTTCGTGCGCAAGGCCCGCGCTGGCGCCGACAGCGCGATCACCCAGTACTTCTTCAACGCCGACAGCTACTTCTACTTCGTCGACCGTTTGCAGGCGCTGGGTGTGGATATTCCGGTAGTACCGGGAATCATGCCGATCACCAACTACAGCAAACTCGCGCGCTTCTCCGATGCCTGCGGTGCGGAAATTCCGCGCTGGATCCGCAAGCAACTGGAAGCCTACGGCGATGACAGCCAAAGCATTCAGCGCTTTGGTGAGCAAGTTGTCAGCGAGATGTGCGAGCGCCTGCTGCAAGGTGGCGCGCCGGGACTGCATTTCTATTCCATGAACCAGGCTGAGCCTAGCCTGGCGATCTGGAATAACCTGAAGTTACCGCGTTAAGCGTTAGAAGCAGGATCAAGAGATCGCAGCCTTCGGCAGCTCCTCCAAGGGTTGTCGTTGCTGCGATTTTTTGCGTTTGAATCCGCGAATTAGAGCTTGTGCGGCCACTTTCTGGCTCTTTCACGTTTCTCGTCGTAATCTCAAGCCATGCCTTTGATCGCGCAGTTATTCACCGTGCTGGTTTTTGCTTGCCTGAGCTTCGCCGCTCGAGGCGAGAAGCTGCGCATTGTCACCGAACCGTGGGCGCCTTATGTCTACGAGGAGAACGGCAAAAACCTCGGGCTCGACTACGAAACCACCGCCATCGTGTTCAAGCGCCTGGGCATTGAAGTCGAATGGCAATTCCTGCCATGGAAACGCTGCCTGTCGATGCTGGAAACCGGTCAGGCCGACGGCGCACTGGACATTTTCCACAGTGACGAGCGCGATGCCACCCTGCTCTACCCCAGCGAACCGCTGTCGGATGTCGAGTTCGTGATGTTCTACGCCAACGATCGACCGCACCCCTTCAGCAACCTCGAAGAACTCAAAGGCCTGACCATCGGCACCTCACCGGGTTATCTGTACAGCCCCGACTTCAGCGAATCGACACTGTTTACCCGCGAACCGGCACCGACCCACGAAGCCAATTTCGGCAAACTGCTGCGTGGACGCATTGACCTGCTGATCACCGACCGCCGCGTCGGCCAGCATTTGCTCGATCAGTTGAATATTCGCGATCAGATCAGCGAAAACCCCACAGTCATTAGCCGTCAGAGCCAGTTTCTTGCGGTTCGGCGCAATGCCGGGATGGATTTGCTGGTGCAGCGTTTCGGTGCCGAGCTCAAGCGATTCAAGCGCGAACCAGCGTACGCCGAGCTGAGCGCACGCTATGGCGCGGCGCCCAACGTTGCCGCACCGCTGGGCAATGCCTCGGCCAACAGTAAAACCGTTGAGCAGCAGGAAAGCAGCGCGCAATGAATGCTCTGTTATACTCCGGCGTTCCCGCCAGGCTCACGCCCGGACGCCCGGAACCGTAACAGGCCTCTCGACCCGCTACAGCGCAGCTTTCAGCCCGCGCGAGCGCTCCTGACGTGCCTTCGGAACCGCAGCAGGACCGGACGGGATTGCGTCCTCTTAAACGTGATTCGCGCCAGGCAAGACTCCCATTGGGCCAAGCCCTAACTAAAACAGGATTACTCATGTCCTTTGCTTCCCTCGGTCTCTCCGAGGCTTTAGTCCGCGCCATCGAAGATGCGGGCTATACCGAGCCTACTCCGGTGCAACAGCGGGCTATTCCCGCCGTGTTGCAAGGTCGCGACCTGATGGTTGCGGCTCAGACAGGTACCGGTAAAACCGGCGGCTTCGCCCTTCCGATCCTGGAGCGGTTGTTCCCCAACGGTCACCCGGACAAATCCCAGCGTCACGGCCCGCGCCAACCGCGCGTCCTGGTCCTGACCCCGACCCGCGAACTCGCGGCCCAGGTACACGAGAGCTTCAAGATCTACGCCCGTGACCTGAAATTCGTCAGCGCCTGCATCTTCGGCGGCGTCGGCATGAACCCACAGGTTCAGGCCATGTCCCGTGGCGTCGACGTTCTCGTCGCCTGCCCGGGTCGTTTGCTCGACCTCTGCGGCCAAGGCAGCGTTGACCTGTCCCACGTTGAAATCCTCGTCCTCGACGAAGCTGACCGCATGCTCGACATGGGCTTCGTCCACGACGTGAAGAAAGTCCTCGCACGTCTGCCGGCCAAGCGTCAGAACCTGCTGTTCTCGGCAACGTTCTCCAAAGACATCACCGATCTTGCCGGCAAGCTGCTGCATAACCCGGAACGCATCGAAGTGACGCCGCCGAACACCACGGTCGAGCGCATCGAACAGCGCGTATTCCGTCTGCCGGCCAGCCACAAGCGTGCGCTGCTGGCGCACCTGATCACCGCAGGCGCCTGGGAACAGGTGCTGGTGTTCACCCGCACCAAGCACGGCGCCAACCGCCTGGCCGAGTACCTGGACAAACACGGCCTGCCGGCTGTGGCGATCCACGGTAACAAGAGCCAGAACGCTCGCACCAAAGCCCTGGCCGACTTCAAGGCTGGCGAAGTGCGCATTCTGGTCGCCACCGACATCGCTGCTCGCGGTCTGGACATCGATCAGTTGCCACACGTGGTCAACTTCGAGCTGCCAAACGTCGATGAAGATTACGTACACCGTATCGGCCGTACTGGCCGCGCCGGTCGTTCGGGCGAGGCGATTTCGCTGGTCGCACCGGACGAAGAGAAACTGCTGAAAAGCATCGAACGCATGACCAAACAGAAGATTGCCGACGGTGATCTGATGGGCTTCGACTCCAGCACCATCGAGGCCGAGAAGCCTGAAGTGCGCGAACGTCCGGACGTGCGCAACCCACGCAATTCCCGTGGCCCTCGCGGCGACGGCCCGAATGGCGGCGGCGGTGGCGGCGGTCGTAAAGACAAAGGCAAGGACAAGGGCAAAGAGAAACCTGCCGGCGAACGCGGCGAACGCCCTGCCCGTCAGCAGAAGCCACGCGAAGGTACTCCGGCCCGCGAACAGCGTCCGAGCCAACCGCCACGCGCAGCAGCTGATCGTGCACCGGACGAGTTCCTCGACGACGATATCGATAACTTCGGCAACCGCGTTGACTACGTGCCCAAGCCTGCCCCTGCCGGCGGCCGTGGCCGTCGTCCAGGCGCACCGGCTCAAGGCGCAGGCGCTGGTGCCGGCGCACCACGCGGCGGTCAGCCGCAAGGTCGCCAGAACGGTCCGCGCAACAGCAACGGTTCGAGCACCGGCACCCCGCCGGGCAAACGCAGCGGCCCACGCAATGGTGCGCCGCGTGACGGTCAGTCGGGTCGTCGCGACGACTCCGCCTCGTCCTCGCGCAACCGCCGTCCGGCCCGTGACGATCAGCCACGCAGCGAACCGGCAGTGCAGAACCCGCGCAGCACCGGCCCGAAGATCATGCACAAGGAGTCGAAGGCTGATCGCTTCCCGACACCTGAGCAGCTCGATCAACTGCCAAGTCGTCCGCGTGGCGAAAAACCAGCCTTGCTGACCCGCAATCGCTGAGTTGACGCCGCTTTGAAAAATGCCCCGCCTCGAAAGAGTCGGGGCATTTTTTATGGCGCCACAAATACCCCTGAATCACCGCATCTCCCCTGTGGGAGCGAGCCTGCTCGCGAAAGCGCTCATTCAGCCAACATCATTGCTGACTGACCCGCCGCCTTCGCGAGCAGGCTCGCTCCCACAGGGGATGTGTGTATGTGTCGCAGGCAATAAAAAACGCCCCCGGTCTTTCGATCGGGGGCGTTTTTATGTGGCCGGGGAAAGTTATTTAACTTTCACACCTTCCAGCGAGATGTCCAGGTCCGCGGTTTGCGAGGAAGGACCTGGGCCCTTGATCCCGAAATCGTTCAGGTTAAGCGTGGTCTTGGCGTTAAAGCCAGCACGTTCGCCGCCCCATGGATCCTTGCCTTCGCCGTTGAACGTGGCCTTGAAGGTCACAGGCTTGGTCACACCGTGCAGGGTCAGGTCACCGGTCACGTCAGCGGTCTTGTCACCGGTCGACTTGACGGCGGTGGAAACGAACTTGGCGTCAGCGAATTTGCCCACGTCGAGGAAGTCTTTGCTGGCGATGTGCTTGTCACGCTCGGCATGGTTCGACCACAGGCTGGCGGTTTTCACGTCAACGGCAATCTTGCTGGCTTCAGGCTTGGCCGAATCCCACGAGAAAGTACCGTCGAAGTCTTTGAACGTACCGTGAATGAAGCTGTAACCCAGGTGGCTGATTTTCCAGTCAACGAAGGCGTGCTGGCCTTCCTTGTCGATTTTGTAATCCGCAGCCATGGCCTGACCAGCCGAGAGCAGTGCAGAACCGATTGCCAGAGCGGCCAGAGTCTTTTTCAACATGCTTTCTTTTCCTTTGAGTCGAGGTTGAACTTCAGGCTTTGCGACCGAGCATTCGCGTCAGGGTCGCATCACGATCGATAAAGTGGTGCTTCAATGCTGCCAACGCATGGAGACCGGAAAAAATTACCAGCGCCCACGCCAGCCACAGATGAATCACCCCAGCGGTATCTGCCTGATCCGGTAGCCCGGAGACCAGTGCAGGAACTTCAAACAGGCCAAACACCGGAATCCCGACACCGTCTGCGGTGGAAATCAGGTAACCGGCAATCATCACAGCGAACAGCGCCAGATACAGAAACCCGTGGCCGAACTTGGCGCCGATGCGGGTCATGCGGCTGTAGCTTTGCAGCGTCGGCGGCGGTGGGCTGATAAAGCGCCACACCACCCGCAAGACCATCACACCGAGCAGCACCAGACCGATGCTCTTGTGCAGATCCGGCGCGTCTTTGCGCCAGGTACTGTAGTAATCCAGCCCGACCATCCACAGACCCAACGCGAACAGCCCGAAGACCACCAGCGCCACGCCCCAGTGCATGAAGATGCTGACCCAACCATAGCGCGAAGAAGAGTTACGTAGCTGCATTGCCCAAATCCTGTGAGAACTGCGAACCAAGACTAGCGAGTTATCTATCGAATTAAAGCGGAAAATTTCGCTTTGAAATATCGAGAAATACGATCAAGAGTCTGAAAGTAGTGAATTAAGGAAGGATTAAAGGTGATTTCGGCGTGGTGCGTCTGGACAAATGATCGTTGCTGAATTCTCGGGTGCCTGCACAAGCCCAAGCAAAGTGGCTGAGGGAAACTGCCGAACGGGAAAGCGTTCTTCAAGTAACCGGCCCCTATTCATGGCTGATTAGTTATGAAGTACCGCCGGCGGTTGCAGACAATCGGCGCTGTAGGGATCTATCTGACATTTATGCGCGAGCTCAGAACTATAACCGCCAGGAAAGAAATGCCCGTTGGAGCAACCGGGAAGTGCAATCAGCAAAAGCATGAGCGTGAACGTTTTCATCGAATGCCTCCTATTTTTCCCAGCATAGAATTGGCGCTGGGGCACCCGCTATCACCTCACTCTGAGTACTTTGTGGGAAGGCTCCGGTACACAAGTAGGCCTCATGACCGGATGGCGAAGGACAAAAATGCAGGGCAAAAAAAACGCGACCCGAAGGCCGCGTTTTTATGGGAGCAAAGGATTACTGCGCCTTGGTCTCAGTCGCTGCAGCAGGCTTGGCTGCTGGCTTCTTCGCCGGTTCAGCCTTCTTCGCTGCCGGTTTCGCCGCAGGCTTTTTCACTTCGGTTTTAGCCGCAGGCTTCTTCGCCGCTGGCTTGGCCGCCGCTTTCTTCGCAGGCTCGGCTTTCACCGGAGCGGCAGGCTTCGGTGCCTCCACCGGAGCTGGCGCAGGTGCCGGGGTCGGCGCAGGCGCTGGAGCGACCGGAGCTGGAGCCGGCTCTGGCGCTTTCACAGGCTCAGGCTTCTTCTCGTCATCCGAACCACCAAACAGATTGCTGAAGAAGTTGCCCTTCTTCGCTGCCACGGCACCCGCCGCGCCTGCCGCTGCTGCGGCCGGCGCCACTTTCACCGGTTCAAACGATTTGCCTGCCGCCAGATCTTCAACCTGACTGGCCGCACGCTGGCCGGTGCGCAGCGCGCCTTCCAGTGTGCCCGGGTACAAGGTGTCGGTGTGTTCGCCGGCGAACGCTACGCGTTGCAGCGGACGTTCCCAGATACGCCAGAACTTGCTGATCTGGCCCGGGCCGTAAGCCAGGTAGGCGCCGCCCATCGACGGGTCGGTGCTGTAGCGACGGATTTCATAACCGGTGAACGAGCCACGGGCCTGTGGATAAAACGCGTGCAGACGGATCAGCACCTGATCGACCATCTGCTTGTCGCCAAACGCCTGCATCACACGGGCGTTGTCGCCAGAGAGGTTGATCACCACGTTGGCGCCGCCCTTCAACGCTGGCTCGATCCAGAGCATGCCCAGACCGGCGTTGCTGTAAATCTCGCCGGACATGCGCGCCTTGCTTTCCCACACTGGCGTCTTGAACTTCAGCATGATCTGGTCGCGCCAGCCGTAGTTGGTGCCCTTGATCGCGGCCAGATGCTGAGCGTCCAGCGCCGGGGTCAGCGCAATCTTGTTCAGCGCGCGCAGTGGCACGGCAAGCACCACGTAGTCGGCCTGGTAGCCAACACTGCCGACTTTGACGGTCACGCCGTCCTTGTCCTGAGTGATGGCCGAGACCGGCGAGTTGGTCTTGATGGTCTTGATCTGTTTGACGAACGCCTGCGCCAGCACCTGGCTGCCGCCGACCAGACGCGAAGCGCGCAGGTCACGGTCAGAGATGCCACGATAGACGCGGTTCTGCTGAGCGAAATACAGCAGCGACAGGCGCGAAGGCTCGTCGTAATGAGTGCGGATATCCTGGTTGATCAACTGACGCGCCGTGGCCGGCAGGTTCTGCTTGTCGAGCCAGCTCGACACGTTGATCTGATCCAGTGCGTGCAGCGTGTTGGTCGCCGCCGGGTTTTGCGGGTCATCAATCGAACGCGCCAGATCGTCGAGGGTTTTCTGATAGCGCTTCAAGGCATCGGCGGTGGCCGGTTGCTTGGTCGCCAGATCAGCAGCAGAGAAATACTCGCCGTCGATCAGATAACCCGGCGTCCGCACGAATTCCGGCGCTGGCGTGGTGCCCAGCTTGAAAGTCGAAACGTACTTGTTCAGCACCGGCTGGGTCTTGTCGTTGCCGATCCACTCGCTGGTGGCCATGCCCGAGCGACCGCCCAGACTTGGCTTGGCTTCCAGCAGCGTGACCTGCCAGCCTTTGTTTTGCAGTTCGTAAGCGGCGGTCAGGCCCGACAGGCCGCCGCCGATCACGATTGCGGTTTTATCCTTGGCCAGCGCCGTAACGCTGAACAGCCCCAACATCACCAGCGCACAGGCGCGCAGCCAACCGACAGACATTCCGCGAACTCCGGAACAACACGTAGGAAAACGCAGTGTTG
>NZ_JBIUVJ010000079.1:0-19313 GCF_044742875.1 Pseudomonas sp. NPDC087817 | reverse complement strand
TCCTCCGAAGAGCTGACCAAAGTCCTGCTGGCGCGTATTACCCAGCTCGACCCGCAGCTCAACAGTTTCATCAGCCTCACCGAAGAGCTGGCCCTCGAGCAGGCGAAAGCCGCCGACGTGCGCCGGGCCAACGGTGAGAGCGGCGCGCTGCTCGGCGCGCCGATCGCTCACAAAGACTTGTTCTGCACCCAGGGCATTCGCACCAGCTGCGGCTCGAAGATGCTCGACAACTTCAAAGCCCCGTACGACGCCACCGTGGTCGCAAAGCTGGCTGCGGCCGGCGCCGTGACTTTGGGCAAGACCAACATGGACGAATTCGCCATGGGTTCGGCCAACGAGTCCAGCTGGTACGGCGCGGTGAAAAACCCGTGGAACCTGGAACACGTACCGGGCGGCTCGTCCGGTGGTTCGGCAGCGGCCGTTGCCGCTCGTCTGTTGCCAGCGGCCACTGCCACCGACACTGGTGGCTCGATCCGTCAGCCAGCGGCATTCACCAACCTGACTGGCCTGAAACCGACCTACGGTCGTGTTTCGCGCTGGGGCATGATCGCTTACGCCTCCAGCCTCGATCAGGGCGGTCCATTGGCGCGCACGGCCGAAGACTGCGCAATTTTGTTGCAAGGTATGGCTGGCTTCGACCAGAACGACTCCACCAGCATCGATGAGCCGGTTCCGGATTACTCCGCCAGCCTCCACGAATCGCTGCAGGGCCTGCGCATCGGCGTGCCGAAGGAATACTTCAGCGCCGGTCTCGACCCGCGCATCGCCGAGCTGATCCAGAACAGCATTAAAGAGCTGCAGAAGCTCGGTGCCGTGATCAAGGAAATCAGCCTGCCGAACATGCAGCACGCGATCCCTGCGTACTACGTGATCGCCCCGGCAGAAGCCTCCTCGAACCTGTCGCGTTTCGACGGCGTGCGTTTCGGCCATCGCTGCGAGAACCCGGAAAACCTCATCGACCTGTACAAGCGCTCCCGTGGCGAAGGCTTCGGCCCGGAAGTACAGCGCCGGATCATGGTTGGTGCCTATGCGCTGTCCGCCGGTTACTACGACGCCTACTACCTGAAAGCGCAGAAGATCCGTCGCCTGGTGAAGAACGACTTCATGGCTGCCTTTAATGAAGTCGACATCATCCTCGGCCCAACCACGCCGAACCCGGCCTGGAAGCTCGGCGCGAAAAACAGCGATCCGGTCGCTGCCTATCTGGAAGACGTCTACACCATCACCGCCAACCTCGCGGGCCTGCCGGGCCTGTCGATGCCGGCCGGTTTTGTCGATGGTCTGCCGGTTGGCGTGCAGTTGCTCGCTCCGTATTTCCAGGAAGGTCGCCTGTTGAACGTTGCCCACCAGTATCAGTTACACACTGACTGGCACACCCGCACCCCGCAGGGGTTTTGAAACTGCTGCGCTCGGTAATGCTGCGTTGAAAACTGGCTCGTAATGCTCATTGACTAACGTCAACTCCGCTTACTCGCCAGTTTTCGCCTTGCCTTACCTTCGCTCGCGACGTTTCAAAATCCCCAGCAAAAGGCTAGGAGACACACATGCAATGGGAAGTCGTGATCGGGCTGGAGATTCACACTCAGCTCACCACCCGGTCGAAAATCTTTTCCGGTAGTTCCACCACGTTCGGCTCCGAGCCGAACACCCAGGCCAGCCTGATCGATCTGGGCATGCCTGGCGTTCTGCCGGTGTTGAACCAGGAAGCCGTGCGGATGGCGGTGATGTTCGGTCTGGCGATTGACGCCGAGATCGGTCAGCACAACGTGTTCGCCCGTAAAAACTACTTCTACCCGGATCTGCCGAAGGGCTACCAGATCAGCCAGATGGAATTGCCGATTGTTGGCAAGGGCCACCTGGACATCGCGCTGGAAGACGGCACAGTCAAACGTGTCGGCATCACCCGCGCGCACCTGGAAGAAGACGCCGGCAAGAGCCTGCACGAAGAGTTCAACGGTGCCACCGGCATCGACTTGAACCGTGCCGGCACGCCGCTGCTGGAAATCGTTTCCGAGCCGGACATGCGCAGCGCCAAGGAAGCCGTGGCTTACGTCAAGGCGATCCACGCGCTGGTGCGTTACCTGGGCATCTGCGACGGCAACATGGCCGAAGGCTCGCTGCGTTGCGACTGCAACGTGTCGATCCGTCCGAAAGGCCAGGTTGAATTCGGCACGCGCTGCGAGATCAAGAACGTCAACTCGTTCCGTTTCATCGAGAAGGCGATCAACTCCGAGATCCAGCGTCAGATCGAGCTGATCGAAGACGGCGGCAAAGTGATCCAGCAGACCCGTCTGTACGATCCGAACAAGGACGAGACCCGTCCGATGCGTTCGAAAGAGGAAGCCAACGACTACCGTTACTTCCCCGATCCGGACCTGCTGCCGGTGGTCATCGAAGAGTCTTTCCTTGGCGAAGTGCGCGCCACCCTGCCGGAACTGCCACCACAGAAACGCGAGCGCTTCCAGAGCCAGTTCGGTCTGTCGGCCTACGACGCCAACGTGCTGGCCACCAGCCGCGAGCAAGCGGATTACTTCGAGAAAGTCGCAGCCATCGGCGGCGACGCCAAACTGGCGGCGAACTGGGTGATGGTCGAGTTGGGCAGCCTGCTCAACAAGCAAGGTCTGGACATCGACGAGTCGCCGGTTTCGGCAGAACTGTTGGGCGGCATGCTGCAGCGCATCAAGGACAACACCATCTCCGGCAAGATCGCCAAAGTGGTGTTCGAAGCGATGGCCAACGGCGAAGGCAGCGCGGACGAGATCATCGAGAAACGCGGTCTCAAGCAAGTGACTGACAGCGGCGCAATCTCGGCGGTGCTGGACGAAATGCTCGCGGCCAACGCCGAGCAAGTTGAACAATATCGTGCGGCTGATGAAGCCAAGCGCGGCAAGATGTTCGGCTTCTTTGTCGGTCAGGCGATGAAAGCGTCCAAAGGCAAGGCTAACCCGCAGCAAGTGAACGAACTGCTGAAAAGCAAGCTCGAAGGCTGATGAAAATGGAGCCAGTCCCAAGGACTGGCCCCATATCCTGTGGGAATAATCCTCTGTGGCTGGAGGGGTTTTGTGGTGAGGGGATTTATCCCCGACGGGCTGCGAAGCAGACCCAATTCTTGTGCACTGGGAATTTGGGGGCGCTACGCGCCCCATCGGGGATAAATCCCCTCGCCACAAAAGCTCGTTTCTACACGGGGTTGCTCCCACAATTGTCTCGGAAAACCTTTGAATGAAGCGTCTGCTCATTGGCTGCGCCCTGCTCTCTCTACTGGCCGGTTGCGCCAGCAATGACCTCATCGACCCGCACGGTTACGACCAGAGCGGTGTCGCCTCCTATTACGGAGCCAGACATCACGGTAAACGCACCGCCAGTGGCGAAGCGTTCAACCAGAATTCCCTGACCGCCGCCCACCGCCAGTTGCCCTTCGGCACCCGGGTGAAGGTCACCAATCTGAAAAACGACAAATCCTGTGTGGTGCGCATCAACGATCGCGGGCCGCACACCCGTGGCCGCTTGATTGATGTTTCACGCGAAGCGGCCGAACAACTCGGTATGCTCAACAGCGGCACCGCGCGGGTTCGCGTGCAGGCCCTCGACGACTGATGGAGCGCCGACCATTTTCGCCCTAGCCGATATACCGCTGATCAACCTGATCGAATTGCTCGGCGGTCTGCTCTTGCTGATCGCCGGCGCCGAACTGATGGTGCGTGCGGCGGTGCGCCTCGCTGCGCGTTTGCATGTGCGGCCATTGATCATCGGTTTGACCATCGTGGCCTTCGGCAGCAGCGCACCGCAAATGGCCGTGAGCCTGCAAGCGGCACATGCACATACGCCAGACATCGCCGTCGGCAGTGTGATCGGCAGCAGCATCTTCAATATCCTCGTGACCCTTGGCCTGTCGGCGCTGATCATTCCTTTGCGGGTGTCGCGGCAACTGGTGCGCCTCGACATTCCGCTGATGATCGGCGCCAGCCTGTTGGTGTTCGTACTGGCCTGGAACGAAGAATTCGGGCGCTTCGATGGCGTCCTGCTGCTGGGTGCATTGGCGCTGTATCTGGGTTTGCTGCTACGCCAGTCGCGGCATTCGACACGACCGCATTCGCAACACCCTGAAGCCGCACAAGCGTCCTGGCCCGGCAGTGTGCTGATGATCATTGTCGGTCTGGCAATGCTGGTCTATGCAGGACATCTGCTGCTCGGTGCGGCGGTTGCCGTGGCCACAGACCTTGGATTGTCGGAACGCGTCATCGGCCTGACCGTTGTCGCCGTCGGCACTTCGCTGCCGGAGCTCGCCACGTCGCTGATCGCGGCACTGCGTGGGCAACGGGACATCGCGGTGGGCAACGTGATCGGTGCCAATCTGTTCAACCTGCTCGGGGTGCTGGGCTTCACCGCGTTGATCGCGCCGACGCCCTTGTCGGTTTCACCCAATGCGCTGGATTTCGACCTGCCGGTGATGCTCGGCGTCGCCGCGCTGTGCCTGCCGGTGTTCTATTCGGGCTACCGCGTGACCCGTGCTGAAGGTTTGCTGCTGCTCGGTTTGTATCTGGCGTACGGCCTGCATGTGGTGTCGTTCACCACCGGCATGCCGCTGGCCGGAAAGCTTGAGCGCTTGATGCTGTTTTATGTGCTGCCGACGCTGTTGACGTTTCTGTTGTTCACGTCAGTCATCGCCTGGCGCCGCCAACACCACAAGAGGGATGTGCCATGACCGAATCGAAGAAGTCCGGGGTTGAAGTCCGCCGCCAGGTAATGGGCGATGCATTTGTTGATCGCGCATTGGGCAACGCCACCGAGTTCACCCAGCCGCTGCAGGATTTCGTCAATGAACATGCCTGGGGCGGTGTGTGGAATCGCGAAGGTCTGCCGCTGAAAACCCGCAGCCTGATCACCCTCGCCGCACTGACGGCGTTGAAGTGCCCGCAAGAGTTGAAGGGCCATGTGCGCGGTGCGTTGAACAACGGTTGCACGGTGGACGAGATTCGCGAAGCGCTGCTGCATTGCGCGGTGTATGCCGGCGTGCCGGCGGCGATCGATGCGTTTCGGGCGGCGCAGGAAGTAATCGACAGTTACCAGAAACCTGAGTGACTTTACGGGCCTCATCGCGGGCAAGCCCGCTCCCACAGGGATCTGGGTGTTGATGAAATTTGATTAACAACCGAAAAACCTGTGGGAGCGGGCTTGCCCGCGATGAGGCCGGAAAAATCGCCGAAAATCTTTCGGTCAGATCCACCCACCCCACTGCAACAGAAAGATCCCGACATTGGTGGTAATCGCCGCCATCAATGTGGTGATCACAATGATTGCCGCCGCCAGTTCATGATTGCCCTGCGCCGCCCGGGCCATGACAAAACTGGCCGCTGCCGTCGGGCTGCCGAAGTACAGAAACAGAATCCCCAGCTCGGCCCCGCGAAACCCGCACAGCCAG
This sequence comes from Pseudomonas sp. NPDC087817, assembly GCF_044742875.1. Classification (NCBI taxonomy): domain Bacteria; kingdom Pseudomonadati; phylum Pseudomonadota; class Gammaproteobacteria; order Pseudomonadales; family Pseudomonadaceae; genus Pseudomonas; species Pseudomonas sp. NPDC087817. The sequence goes on along the minus strand of NZ_JBIUVJ010000079.1, from coordinate 13,891 downwards.
GCGCCGAGGGTCGCCAGCACCGGCAGGCCGATCATCTTCACCAGACTCGAACTGAGCGCCATGTTGCCGCTCTGACGCAGCGCCGCCAGTGATAGCGTCCCGCCGATGCAGATCAGCGCGAGCGGCAAGGTGGTTTGCGCCAGATACTGGCCGGACGTTTCCAGCCAGCCCGGCAGGCTGATTTTGAAATAGGCAAACGGCGCCGCCGCGATCACGCTGATGATCAACGGATTGCTGAACACACTTTTGCAGATGCTCCACGGATCGGACTTGATCACCGGGCTGTACACCGCCAGCACGATGGTCGACAGCGTGTTGTAGAACAGGATTACCAGTGCCGCGAGAATCGCGCCAAGGGAAATCCCGTAATCGCCGTACATGCTCGCGGCCAGCGCCAGACCGATCACGCCGTTGTTGCCGCGAAACGCGCCTTGGGTGTAGATGCCGCGATCCTCACGCGGACAGCGGAAAATCGCCCAGCCCCAGGCCACGGCAAAACTCGCCAGCGTGGCGACGGCGAAGTAGATCAGCAGCGCCGGTTGCAGCGCGGCGTGCAGGTCCGCGTGGAGGATGCCGAGGAACAGCAGCGCCGGCATGCTGACGTTGAACACCAGCGACGAGGCCGTGTGGATGAAGTTGTCGTTGATCCAGTCGATGCGCTTGAGCAGCACACCGAGAAACAGCATGGCAAACACCGGCGCGGTGATGTTCAGGGTTTCGAGGAAAATTGCCAGCATGCCGGGGGAGCCTTGGGTGAGCGTCGTTAGGGGGCTAATGATAAGCCACTTTCACCCCGATCGTTCCCACGCTCTGCGTGGGAACGCCTCCTGTGACGCTCCGCGTCACGCTTTTGGGACGCGGAGCGTCCTGGGCTGCATTCCCACGCGGAGCGTGGGAACGATCAATCGCATTCGCACAGACAGAACGCGGTCGAATGTGGGAGCGAGCCTGCTCGCGAAGAACGGTAACGCCGTCTCAAGTAATCGGCGCAGGATTGAACAACGTAATGTCGTTATGCAGCTTGTGCTTCTCCGCCCACGTCTGCTGTTTGCCGCTGGCGACATCCAAGTAATAGTGAAACAACTCCCAGCCCAATTCCTCGATGGTCGCGCGCCCGGTGGCAATCCGCCCGGCGTCGATATCAATCAAATCCGGCCAGCGCTGTGCCAATTCCGTGCGCGTCGAGACCTTCACCACCGGCGCCATCGCCAGACCATACGGCGTGCCACGCCCGGTGGTGAACACATGCAGGTTCATCCCGGCCGCCAGTTGCAATGTCCCGCAGACAAAATCACTGGCCGGGGTCGCGCAGAAGATCAGACCTTTCTGCCTGAACCGTTCGCCCGGGCCGAGCACGCCGTTGATCGCGCTGCTACCGGATTTGACGATCGAGCCCAACGATTTCTCGACGATGTTCGACAACCCGCCCTTCTTGTTGCCCGGCGTGGTGTTAGCGCTGCGATCCGCCTCGCCCTTGGCCAGATAACGGTCGTACCAGTCCATTTCGCGTACCAGTTCCTCGGCGACGGTTTTGCTTTCGGCGCGCGAGGTCAGCAGATAAATCGCGTCGCGCACTTCAGTGACTTCGGAAAACATCACCGTCGCCCCCGCGCGCAACAACAAGTCCGAGGCATAGCCCAGCGCCGGGTTGGCGGTGATGCCGGAGAACGCATCGCTGCCGCCGCACTGCATGCCGAGGATCAGCTCGGACGCCGGCACGGTTTCGCGGCGGCGCTGGTCGAGCTTCTTCAGACGGACTTCGGCCAGCGCCATGATCTGCTCGATCATCTCGGTGAAACCGTGACTGGAATCCTGCAAGCGATACAGCCATGGATCACTGAGATCGACCGACGCATCGTCCTCATGCATCACCTGCCCGGCCTGTAATTTCTCGCAGCCCAGACTGATCACCAGCGCCTCGCCACCGAGGTTCGGGTTGCGCGCCAGATTGCGCACGGTGCGAATCGGGATGTACGCGTCGGTAGCGGTAATCGCCACGCCGCAACCATAACTGTGGGTCAGCGCCACCACGTCATCGACGTGCGGGTACTTTGGCAGCAACTCTTCCTTGATCCGTTTCACCGCGTGATCGAGCACACCGGTGACGCACTGCACAGTGGTGGTGATCCCGAGAATATTGCGCGTGCCGACGGTGCCGTCGGCGTTGCGATACCCCTCGAATGTGAAGCCTTCGAGCGGTGCCTGCGCGACCGGCACCTCGGTGGACAGCGGCAGGCTGTCCAGCGGCGGCGCGGTCGGCATGCGCAGTTGATCTTCCTTGACCCAACTACCACGCGGGATCGGCTGCAACGCGTAGCCTATGATCTGGCCGTAGCGAATCACCTGGCCGCCCTCGGCAATGTCGTCGAGAGTGACTTTGTGGCTCTGCGGCACAAAATCCACGGTCACCAGACCGTCCGGGAATTCGGTGCCGGCCGGCACGCCCTGGTCGTTGACCACAATCACTACGTTGTCCCGCTCGTGCAGGCGGATGTAGCGCGGCGAGTCGGAATGTTCAATCAACTGCATGACGCCGCTCCTCAGGAATGCGCTTGAGACAATTTGCCGGTGGCTTCAGTACCGCCATTGGTTGGCTGCTCTTTGAGTACCACACGTTTGATCGGGCCGACGATCACCAGATAGCTGAACACTGCGACCAGTGCGTTGGCCCCGACGAACACCAGCGCCCATTTGAATGAACCGGTGGAGCTGATGATGTAGCCAATCACGATTGGTGTGGTGATCGAAGCGATGTTGCCGAAGGTGTTGAACAGGCCACCGCTCAGACCGGCAATCTGTTTCGGCGAGGTATCGGAAACCACTGCCCAGCCGAGTGCGCCAACGCCTTTGCCGAAGAAGGCCAAAGCCATGAAGCCAACCACCATCCATTCAACGTCGACATAGTTGCAGGCAACGATGCTGCTCGATACCAGCAGGCCGGCGATGATCGGCGCTTTGCGGGCGAAGGTCAGCGAGTGGCCCTTGCGCAGCAGGTAATCGGAAATCACCCCGCCGAGTACGCCGCCGATAAAACCGCAGATCGCCGGCAACGAGGCGATGAAACCGGCCTTGAGAATGGTCATGCCACGTTCTTGCACCAGGTACACCGGGAACCAGGTCAGGAAGAAATAAGTGATGCCGTTGATGCAGTACTGGCCCAGATAGACGCCGAGCATCATGCGGTTGGTCAGCAACTGACGGATGTAATCCCACTTCGGACCGTCAGCCTTTTTGCCTTTGTTCTGGTCCATGTCGACCATGCCGCCGTTGTCAGCAATGAACTGTACTTCCGCATCGTTGGCCATGGGGTGTTGACGCGGGCTGTGGATAACCTTCAGCCAGATCCCCGAGAAGACGATGCCGAACAGGCCCATGACAATGAACACGTGCTCCCAGCCAAAGCTGTAAACGATCCAGCCCATCAACGGTGCGAACAGCACGGTGGCGAAGTATTGCGCCGAGTTGAAGATCGCCGACGCGGTGCCGCGTTCAGCCGTCGGGAACCACGCCGCGACAATGCGCGCGTTGCCGGGGAACGATGGCGCTTCGGCCAAGCCCACCAGAAAGCGCAGCATGAACAGCGCAACAATCGCCGTGGACATGCCGAATTCACCGACAAAGCCTTGCAGCACGGTGAACAGCGACCAAGTGAAAATGCTCAGCGCATAGACTTTTTTCGAGCCGAAGCGATCGAGCAGCCAGCCACCGGGAATCTGCCCGGCGACGTAGGCCCAACCGAATGCGGAGAAGATATAACCGAGGGTGACCGCGTCGATACCGAGGTCTTTTTGCAGGCTGGAACCGGCGATGGCGATGGTCGCGCGGTCGGCGTAGTTGATCGTGGTCACCAGAAACAACATGAGCAGGATCAAATAGCGGACGTGAGTCGGCTTGGACGATTGCATGTAGATGTACTCCCACTGATTATTTTTATGCGCGGGTGAATCTTCTTGGGTCTGGCTTTTGTGGGAGCTGGCTTGCCAGCGATAGCATCGCCGCGGTGCGACTGACATACCGAATCGCCCGCATCGCTGGCAAGCCAGCTCCCACAGGTATTGCGTGGATCAGGAACCGATGTAACTGGTCTTCACGACCGTGTAGAACTCCTGCGCATAGCGGCCTTGCTCACGTGAGCCATAGGATGAGCCCTTACGGCCACCGAACGGAACGTGGTAATCGACGCCGGCCGTCGGCAGGTTGACCATCACCATCCCGGCCTGGGAGTGGCGCTTGAAGTGGTTGGCGTATTTCAACGACGTGGTCGCAATACCCGCCGACAAACCGAACTCGGTGTCGTTGGCCATGGCCAGTGCCGCGTCGTAATCGGCGACGCGAACGATGTTGGCCACCGGGCCGAAAATCTCTTCGCGGCTGATGCGCATCGACGCCTCGCTGTCGGCAAACAGCGTTGGCGCAAGGAAATAGCCTTCGGTGTCACACGTCACCAGACCACCGCCGCTGACCAGCCGCGCACCTTCGGACTGGCCGATGTCGATGTACTTCATGTCCTGTTCAAGCTGAGCTTGCGAAACCACCGGGCCGATATCGGTGCCGGATTTCAGCGCGTGGCCAACCTTGATCGACTTCATGCGCTCGGCCATGGCTTCAACGAACTTGTCGTGAATCCCGGCGGTGACGATAAGGCGGCTCGACGCGGTGCAACGCTGACCGGTGGAGTAGAACGCGCTCTGCACCGACAGCTCGACCGCTTGCTTGAGGTCGGCGTCGTCGAGAATGATCTGCGGGTTCTTGCCGCCCATTTCCAGCTGCACCTTGGCCTGACGGGAAACGCAGTTGACCGCGATCTGCCGGCCCACGCCGACCGAACCGGTGAAGCTGATGCCATCGACTTTCGGGCTGTTGACCAGCGCTTCGCCAACCACGCGACCGCTGCCCATCACCAGGTTGAACACGCCGGCCGGGAAGCCTGCGCGGGAGATGATTTCGGCCAGGGCCCAGGCACAGCCCGGCACCAGATCCGCCGGTTTCAGTACCACGCAGTTGCCGAAGGCCAAGGCCGGGGCGATTTTCCACGACGGAATGGCAATCGGGAAATTCCACGGGGTGATCAGACCAACCACGCCCAGTGCTTCGCGGGTCACTTCAACGTTGACGCCCGGACGCACCGACGGCACGTAATCGCCGGACAGACGCAGGCACTCACCGGCGAAGAACTTGAAGATGTTGCCGGCGCGGGTTACTTCGCCAATGGCCTCGGGCAGGGTCTTGCCCTCTTCCCGCGCCAGCAAGGTGCCGAGTTCTTCGCGACGAGCCAGAATCTCGGTGCCGACTTTATCCAGCGAATCGTGACGGGCCTGGATGCCCGACGTCGACCAGGCCGGGAACGCCGCGCGGGCAGCCTCGATGGCCGCGTTGACCTGCGCCAGATCTGCCTTGGCGTAATCGCCAATGGTGTCGCTCAGTTCGGACGGATTGATGTTGGCCGAGTAATCGGCAGCGGCGACCCATTCACCGTTGATGTAGTTGTCGAAGCGTTTTGCATCTGCCACGGGACTGCCCTCGAATCTAAAAGCCTTCACGCAAAAAGCCGCTGATTGCTCAGCGGCCTCGCTTTTGTGGGGTGTTACTGCGCACCTTGCTTGTCGATCAGCGCGGCGAGCATTTCGTACTCTTCGCCCGTCAGATCGGTCAGCGGCGCGCGCACCGGGCCTGCGTCATGGCCGGCGATTTTTGCGCCTGCCTTGACGATGCTCACGGCGTAACCGGCCTTGCGGTTGCGAATGTCCAGGTACGGCAGGAAGAAGTCGTCAATGATCTTGCCGACGGTGGCGTGATCTTCACGGGCGATGGCGTGGTAGAAATCCATCGCGGTTTTCGGGATGAAGTTGAACACCGCCGAGGAGTAAACCGGCACGCCCAGTGCCTTGTAGGCAGCGGCGTAGACTTCGGCGGTCGGCAGACCACCCAGGTAGCTGAAGCGATCACCGAGGCGGCGACGGATCGACACCATCAACTCGATATCACCGAGACCATCCTTGTAGCCGATCAGATTCGGGCAGCGCTCGGCCAGACGTTCCAGCAGCGGAGCGGTCAGGCGGCAGACGTTGCGGTTGTAGACCACCACACCGATGTTGACCGATTTGCACACCGCTTCAACGTGAGCGGCAACGCCGTCCTGACTCGCTTCGGTCAGGTAGTGCGGCAGCAGCAAGAGACCTTTGGCGCCCAGACGCTCGGCTTCCTGCGCATACTCGATGGCCTGACGGGTCGAACCGCCGACACCGGCCAGAATCGGCACGCTGGTGGCGCAAGTGTCGACGGCAGTCTTGATGATTTCCGAATATTCGCTGGCGGCCAGAGAGAAGAACTCACCGGTGCCACCGGCGGCGAACAGAGCCGAAGCGCCATAAGGAGCCAGCCATTCCAGACGTTTGATGTAGCCAGCGCGGTTGAAATCGCCCTGCGCGTTGAAATCGGTGACCGGGAAGGACAGCAGGCCGGCGGAGAGGATGGACTTCAGTTCTTGTGGATTCATTTTTCGAATACCCTGGGTAGCAACAATTTTTGTGAGTTTTATGGTTCAGCCAGCGCTGAAGTTGTAGGTCATCGTACAACTTAAAAGATAACCGTCAACTGCATTTCATCGCTGACACGGACTTTTTGTCGGACAAGATTCTTTCTTGACGTAGGAAATTTCTCGGCTAGGCTCGATTTAACTGTATATACATACAGTTAAATAAGAATCTACCGATGACATATCAAGGAGAAAGAAATGTCCGGACTGCACCCGAAACCTCAGGAAAAACCCAAACCGGTGATCGCCCGTTTTGATGATCTGTTCACTGCAACCGGCATCGCCTTCAGCGCCGACAATGCGCATCTGGTGCTGCACATCGCCGACGCTCACAGCGATGTCGAACCGGTCACCGCCCTCCCCGGCAATGCCTTGAAAGGCCGGCCGCAAGCACGCTTCGAGGGCGGCGAACACACGGCCATCGGCGATAACACGCTGTTGCGCTTCGTCGAGAATGCGCAACCGCTGCTCGCCCAGAACGTGCCATTGCATCTGCCGAACGGCCTGGCGCTGACCTACGGCCAAGTGCTGGCACTGGGCGGTGATTTCTACGGCATCCCGGATCGCCCGATCAGCGAAGGCGCCACCCCGGTGGATCGCCTGCAGCGCTTCAACGCCGCTTTCGACTCGCTCGCGGCACTGCCGGCGGCGCGTGCCGAAGCCACGCAGATTCTCGCGGTGATGAAGAGAGAGATCGACGCGGTTAAACAGGCAATCAAGGACGGTAAACAACCCCACGAAGCCTATGACGCGCTGGGAGATACGTTGTCCGAAGAGTGGAACAAGATCACCGGCGGCGGCAGTTTCGTCTCGGCCCTGTTCCCGCTCGGGCGCTACCTGAAACTGGCGGCGAACAATGCCGACCATTTTGGCGAATGGGCAAAACTCGCCTACATCGCCGGGCACACCGCCGCGCTGCAAACGGCAATCGCCGCCCGCGCCAATCACGATGAACAACAATTGGAACGGGCTTACGCCATGAACGCGTTTGCCGACCACTTCCTCACCGACCTGTTTTCCTCCGGCCATTTGCGGGTGCCGCGCAAAGAACTCGCCGCAGTGGTGACCCCGAGTGATCTGGGCTCGTTGATCACGCGGTTCATGCACGACGAGGACAGCAAATTCGGTCTCAAGGTGCGCAACGGGCATGGCGATCAGTGGCGCGCCTATGGCGACAAGCGCTACTTCGACGCGAGCGACGCCGACAATCGCACTCAGGTCAATCAAGCGGTACAGACCTCGGCGGACGAGGTATTTGCCGCCTACCTCAGCGGCAATCTGCCGGCCCCTTCGGCGTTCGCCGCACTGCAACGCCTGCCGGACCTGACGGCGGTGCTGAACCTGACGAACAACTTCTCGCCGCTGTTCCGCACCGAGGGCAGCAAAGTTCTGCGCCGCAAAGACGTCAACAACCTCAACGACAGCGCCACCGTCGACGACTGGTGGGGCTGGAGCACTTACCTGCTGCTCAAGGATTACCACCCAACCGGCAACGTCAACTAAGGAGAGATGCGATGACGATCAAATTGAAACTCGAACTGGCCTCGGGCCAATCGCTGAAGGGTGCGCCACTGGAACTGTTGGCCAAGGGGCTACCGATTGCCCGTGCAACCGTGGATGCCCAGGGTTACGCAACCTTTGATGCCAAGCCCGCCGCCTGCCCCCTCGCCGTCAGGGTCGACCGCTCAATCCTGCCGCCACACTGACACCACCCGCCTCCGGTAGGAGCTGCCGCTGGCTGCGGCAGCTCCTACCGGGCTTTTGAAATGGCTGGAAATAGACGGTTTAAAACTCGCTTCGGGAAATTCTCTTACCGTGCAGAACCGCCGTGAATGGATCACGGCCCACCTCGCACGGAGAGCGACCCCCTCATGACTTTTGCCCCGCCAACACTGCCGCAATGTCTGCCGCATTCGCCAGAAACGGCCACCGTGAACCTGTCGGCCGTCAGCGACGACCTGATCGTTCAGGTTCCGGACTCAACCGACATTCCGGCAAACTGGGAGGTGTATCCGATACTCGGGGCCGATCCCGAAGAGCCCGACTGGGAAGGCCGGCAACAGCCGACCGGCGTCTGGGATGACGTCAGTGAAGACGCTTTGAAACTCAACGGCATCGAGTTGCGAATCCCTAGGGAAGCGCTCGAAACTTATCTGCACCAAGAGATCGAACTGCGCTACAAATTCGTCGATGAGTCCAGCATGGATCCGTATTCGGAGCCGCTGAGACTCATCATCGAAAGTTGACGATCAGCCCTGCGCCTGCGCCTCTTCATGGGCCTGGCGCAGTCTTTCGCGGCTGTTGGTCAAATGCAGGCGCATGGCCGCACGAGCGGCATCGGAATCCTGACGAGCAATCGCCTCGTAGATTTCTTCGTGCTCGCGGCTCAGGCGATTCATGTAGTGCTGCTGATCATCATGGGCCAGGCGTGCCGAATTCAGCCGCGTGCGCGGAATGATGCTGGTGCCCAGGTGGGTCATGATGTCGGTGAAATAGCGGTTGCCGGTGGACAAGGCGATTTCCAGGTGGAAAGCGAAGTCCGAAGCCACGGCGTCGCTGGCATGGGCAACGCTGTCATTAAGTGCATCGAGGGCGGCGCGCATGGTCGCCAGTTGCTCGGGGCTGCGGCGTTGCGCGGCAAGGCCGGCGGATTCGACTTCCAGGCTGATACGTAATTCGAGAATGGCCAACACATCACGCAGGGTGACGACGGTGGCCGGGTCGATGCGAAAGCCACTCGGGCTCGGGGTGTCGAGCACGAAGGTGCCGATGCCGTGGCGGGTTTCCACCTGGCCGGCGGCCTGCAAACGGGAAATCGCCTCGCGCACCACCGTGCGGCTGACGCCATGGGCTTCCATGATCGCCGACTCGGTGGGCAGCTTGTCGCCACGCTTGAGCAGGCCGTCACGGATCTGCTCGCTCAGCACCGTCACCAGTTCCTGAGCCAGGCTGCGACGCTTGCGCGGGAGGCGCGGGGTGTTGATCGGGTTTTCCATGTTTACGTCTTGTCTCGAAAGTTCGACTTGGTCGGCATCATAGCGCAAGCGGGTTGTACGATCACTCGCCACTCACAACACCATCCCTGTGGGAACTGGCTTGCCAGCGATGGGGCCATATCAGTCATAAAGGTGTCGACTGATCCGACGCCATCGCTGGCAAGCCAGCTCCCACAGGTTCCGTGCAGGGTCAAGCGGTCACGGTTTGTTCGACCAAATGACCGCTGTCGATCCGCACATGCCGTGGGTGGAAACGCTTGAGGCTGCTGCGATGCCCGACGCTGACGATGCTCAGCCCCGGCAGCTGATCGATCAGCGCCTGATACAGCGTCGCTTCGTCTTCCTCATCCATCGCCGATGTCGCCTCATCCATGTACAGCCATTGCGGTGCGTAAAGCAGTGCGCGAGCGAAGGCCAGCCGTTGCTGTTCGCCCGGCGACAGCATGCGCTGCCAGTGATTGGCTTCATCCAGCCGCGCCACGAGGTGCGGCAAGCGACAGGTTTGCAGCACTTGCTCGTAGCGTTCCTGCGGGTAGGTGTCGCCCGGTTGTGGATAACTCAACGCTTCGCGCAAGGTTCCGATCGGCAGATAGGGTTTCTGCGGCAGGAACAGATAACGCGCCGCCGGCAAACGAATATTGCCGTGGCCCGCCGGCCATAAATGCCCCATCGCCCGGAACAGCGTGGACTTACCGCTGCCGGAACGACCGCTGAGCATCACCCGGTCGCCCTGTTCCACAGTCATGTCGCCGCTGGTCAGCAGATGACGACCGTCAGCCAGATCCAGCCCGAGGTTATGCACCTTCAATTCGCTGCCCTGGTTTTGCACATCGATGGCCGGAATCCGCTCCTCGTTGTCGCTCATGGCCTGACGGAAACTCAGCAGACGATCACAGGTGGCGCGCCACGAGGCGAGTTCCTGATAGGCGCTGATGAACCAACTGAAACTCTCTTGAACGTTGCCGAATGCGGAGCTGATCTGCATCAGTTCACCGAGTTCGATCTTGCCGGCGAAGTAGCGCGGCGCCGCGACGATGAATGGAAAGATAACGGCTGCCTGGCTGTAACCGGCGGTAAAGAAGGTCAGGCGCTTGGACACTTTCATGATGTCCCAGAAGTTGTGCCAGACCATCCCGAAACGGCTACTCAACCGGCGGTTCTCGTTCGGTTCGCCGTTGTACAACGCGATACTCTCGGCGTTCTCGCGGATCCGGACCATGGAGAATCGCAGGTCAGCTTCGAAACGTTGTTGTCTGTTGTTCAGGCCGATCAGGCGCCGACCGATCAAATGCGTCAGCCAACTGCCCACCACGGCGTACACCAGCACACACCAGAACATGTAGCCGGGAATCGTAACTCCGAACACTTCGATGCTGCCCGATACGCCCCAGAGGATGATCGAAAAAGACACCAGACTGACGACATTGCTCAGCAAGCCAATACCCAGGCTCAAGGTGGTGGCGGTGAACTTGTTGAGGTCCTCGGAAATCCGCTGGTCCGGGTTATCGGTGTAACCGCCCTGCTCCAGCTGGTAGTAATTCTTGTCGGCGAGCCAACGGGAAAAATGCTTTTCGGTGAGCCACGCCCGCCAGCGAATCGTGAGCATCTGAGTCAGGTAGAGCCTGTACACCGCACCGACAATCGCCACGGCGGCGATGCCGCAGAAATACAGAATCAAATGCCAGAACGCCGCTTCGTCCTTCTTTTGCAGCGCGTTGTAGAAGTCCTTGTACCAGGTGTTGAACCACACCGAGATGCCCACACTGACCAGCGAGAGTGCGATCACTGCAATCAGCAGCGTCCAGGCCTTGCCCTTCTCTTCACTGCGCCAGTACGGCGTGATGATCGCCCACACCTTGCGAAAAAACTGCCCGCGCACAGCATCGTTGACCGCGGAATATTCAGCGTTCTGATTCATGGATAAGGCTCGATATAGAAAAGAACAGACACGCACCGATCATAGTAGATCGGTGCGTTTTATCGCGCGGGCCGGCGATAGTCGTTCAGCGCAGGTTCAGCGACGAACCGGGCGCTTCTGCAGTTTGCGCTGCAGGGTGCGGCGGTGCATGCCCAGGGCGCGGGCAGTGGCGGAGATGTTGCCTTCGTGTTCGGTGAGCACGCGCTGGATGTGCTCCCACTGCAGGCGGTCAACCGACATCGGGTTTTCCGGCACCAGACTGTCGAGGTCGGCGTGCTCGGAGAGCAGCGCGGCCAGCACGTCGTCGGCGTCGGCGGGTTTACACAGGTAGTTGCAGGCGCCGCGTTTGATCGCTTCGACCGCCGTGGCAATGCTCGAATAACCGGTGAGGATCACCACGCGCATTTCCGGGTCCAGTTCCAGCAACTTGGGCAGCAGCACCAGACCGGAGTCGCCGTCCATTTTCAGGTCGAGCGCGGCGTAGTCCGGCAGATCGGCCTGAGCAATGGTCAGGCCTTCCTCGGCGGAACCGGCGGTGCTGACGCGAAAACCGCGACGGGCCATGGCACGCGCCATGACGCGGGTGAAGGTTGCGTCGTCGTCGACCAGCAGCAAATGCGGCAGTTCTTCGCCTTCGACTTGGATTTCGTCACTCATGTTGGTCTCCTCGGGCGCCGTGAGGCAGGCGCAGCTCGGTGAGCGTGCCGCCTTCCTCATGACTATAGAGTTTCACTGAGCCGCCGGCGCGTGTCACGCTGGCCTTGCTCAAAAACAGGCCCAGGCCGAAACCTTTGCCCTTGGTGGTAAAAAACGGTTTGCCGATCTGCTCGGCGATGGCCAGCGGCACGCCGGCACCGTGATCGCGAATGCTGATGGTCACGGTTTCGGCGTCCCAATCCAGCGTCACTTTGAGGTTTTCCGGGCAGGCGTCGGCGGCGTTGTTGAGCAGATTCAGCAGCGCCTGAGTCAGATCCGGCGGCGGCGCCATGCGCGGCACGGTGCCCTGGCCGAGACGATGGAAGCGATAACTGGCTTCCGGACGCATCAGATGCCAACGGTTCAGCGCCTCGTCAAGCCATTGGGTGACGTCCTGCATCTCGACCGCCAGACGCCGGTTGGCCTCGGCGGCACGCACCAGTTGCTGCAAGGTTTCTTTGCAGAGTTTGACCTGATCCTGCAGCACCTTCAGATCGTCCTGCAACATCGGATCGGGATGATCCTGCTGCATCTCCTTGAGCAGCACACTCATGGTCGCCAACGGCGTGCCCAATTCATGCGCGGCACCGGCGGCCTGCGTGGCGACCGCGAGCAATTGCTGATCGCGCAGGCCTTCTTCGCGGCGGATCGCGCGTAATTCTTCCTGACGGCGCAGCTCTTCGGCCATGCGCGCAGCAAAAAACGTGATCACCGCGGCGGCCAGCGCGAAGCTCAGCCACATGCCGTAGATCTGCAGGTTTTCGCGGGCGACCGGCAGGGTTTCCAGTGGATAGAAACGCGTCAGCATCACGGTGTACAGCGCCAGCGCGATGCCGGACAGAATCACCGAGTAGCGCCACGGCAGCGTCACCGCCGCAATGGTCAGCGGGACCAGATAATAGGAAACGAACGGATTGGTCGAACCGCCGGAGAAATACAGCAACGCACTGTGGATCACCAGATCACACGCCAGTTGCAGGGCGTATTCGAGCTCGGTCACCGGCCACGACGTACGCAAACGCACGGCAGTGAACACGCACAGCAGAATCGAGCAGCCGAGGGTCATCGCCAGTTGCACCCACGGCAACGGCAACAGTTGCAGCCAATAGGCCAGACCAACGGAACCGGCCTGCGCGGCCAGCACCAAAGTGCGGATGAAAGTCAGCCGCCAGAGGTTCTGGCGAGTGGCGGAAGTCAGTTGTACGGGGGCGAGCATGAGCTCTCCTGATGAGCGCTCCAGGCGGATCGCACGGAGTATAACCAAGCCGCGCCCTTCAGAGGCGAAAGTGCGGCAAACGACCACATGGCGCTGGCGGTAAATTCGTCTACTCCCGCGACTGTTCGAGATCAATGTGGTGAGGGGATTTATCCCCGATGGGTGGCGAAGCCGCCCCAAAACCTACAATCCGCTTTTCACAGGCAGACCGCATCCGCTGAATTGCGACTGCTTCGCAGCCGATCGGGGCGGTGCGACGTTTCGCTAAATCCCCTCGCCACAAAAACATTCCCTGGCCAATCCGGCGCATCTGTATAGAAGTTGTAACTGGGCGAACCGGATCGCAGCAGCTAGAGTCTGATGGGTTCACGCAGGCCCGATCCAACACCTGCGCCCTCATCAAGGAGCCTTCATGCACACATTTCGCCGCAGCGCCGCCCTTCTCGCCCTGACCGTCGGCAGCATCGCCAGCCTTCCGGCCCTGGCCGCCGATGAGCTGCACTACAACCAGATTTCCCTGCGCGCCGAAG
>NZ_JBIUVJ010000078.1:0-19615 GCF_044742875.1 Pseudomonas sp. NPDC087817 | reverse complement strand
GAGCGCAGCGCTACAACGCCCAACGCGCGCGCCGCTTCAAACACCAGATCCAGCCTGCCTGGGAACCCCGTTATATGGCTGTGCCCGCCGGACTCGATCCGCTGGTGGCGCTGGCCGACACTGCTGCCCTGATCGCGGGCGGCTTGACTGGATTGGTGAAACGCTGATGATTCAACGCTCCCTGAAGTACATCCTGGCCGCACTGATCGTGCTGGCCGTGATTGCCGGCGGCGGTTACTGGTACCTCAAACGTCCGGCACCGGAACCGACCGTAGAACAGCTGACTCCGGCCGATGGCCCGGCCATGACCCGTGTGATTCCCGGCACCAAGCCGAAAGCTCAGGTGCTGGTCGCGGTCAATGACGACCAGAAGCTCAGCGAAAAGCAACTGACTACCCTGAGCCGCAGCGCCTCGGCGCAAATCGTTCAGGTGATTCTGCCCAAGGACTGCCTGCTACAAAGCCGCGCCCTGCAAACCGGCCTGCGTGAACTGAATGGTCCGGCCACTTTGGTCAGCGGCATTGGCCCAGGCGCTGTGCTGGCCTGGCGCTGGTTGTCCGAGCAGAAAGACGACAAGGCCCAAGCCATCTCCGTCGACCTCGCCCTCGAAAAAGGTGGCTGCACGCACCTGTTGCCAAAATCCGCTGCCCACGGCCACTGGCTGGTGGCCTGGAACGACAACCCGGACGACGCCAGCGCAGGTTTCGTGCGCGATCAACCGAACGCCGAAACCAGCATCAGCGACTACGACATCAACCTGCCACAAGTGCTGAACAACGAACTGCGCAAGATCCTCGTCGGCGGCGACAAGGCCAACGGCGGTCTGGCGATTCCGGTGGTGGAAGTCCCGGCCGGTCAAGCCAAAGACACCGTGACCCTGTTCCTTTCCGGTGACGGCGGCTGGCGCGACCTCGACCGCGACGTAGCGGGCGAAATGGCCAAGATCGGCTATCCGGTCGTCGGCATCGACACCCTGCGCTACTACTGGCAGCACAAGAGCCCCGAGCAAAGCGCGCTGGACCTGACCGAACTGATGCAACACTACCGGCAGAAATGGGGCACCAAGCGCTTCATCCTCACCGGTTACTCGTTCGGCGCTGACGTGCTGCCGGCGATCTACAACCGCCTGCCAGACACCGAGCAGCAACGTGTAGATGCAATCATCCTGCTGGCCTTCGCCCGCACCGGCAGCTTCGAAATCGAAGTCGAAGGCTGGCTCGGCAACGCCGGCAAAGAAGCCGCCACCGGCCCGGAAATGGCCAAGCTGCCAGCGGCGAAGGTTGTGTGCATCTACGGCGAAGAAGAGACGGATGAAAGTGGTTGCACGGACAAGACGGCTGTTGGCGAAGCAGTGAAACTGCCCGGCGGCCACCACTTCGACGAGAACTACCCGGCGCTGGCCAAGCGCTTGGTGGATCTGATCGAGAAGCGTCAGAGCAAGGATTCGGTCGCCGAAGAGTGATCTGAGCCACGCCCACAAAAAGCCCCCGCAACGTCACGGTTGCGGGGGCTTTTTACATCTCGGACGATGAACCCATTTTCCTGTAGAAGTGAGCCTGCTCGCGATAGCGGAATGTCAGGTGGCAAATCAGTGATTGACACTCTGCTATCGCGAGCAGGCTCACTCCTACAAGGGATGGCGCTGGATTCAGACAACTCGTCAGTCTCGTTGGCCAAGCTGGACATCTATCCACGTGACATCATCGTCGCCAACGCTAAAGTCGCTATCCGGCGCCGCCAACAAACTGCTTTGCTGGGATTGCGTCAAGTCCGCCCAAAAGCCATCAGTGACAAATACCAAGCGCTCAACAGCGTCCAGTACACAACAAACAAAGTCAGGGTTTGGGACCCGATTGATTTTCAAGCATCGTGTTACCGAATTTCGCGCCGGGTCTTGCGCCAACTCACAGTGCGAACGGTCGTGCCGCCAATTGGCTTTGCAGTGAGGTGGCGTAATCCACTCGATGGCACCCGCCAGCGTCACAATCCCGCATGAACAGTCACCTTCGTATGCAACGGTGAGTCGGCCATGGGCGACCAAGCCAATCAGGTAACAGATGGCTCCCGCCTGATCAGCAGGCAACGACGCATGAAAATCCGACAGTATTGAACCCAATAGGCGCTCAACAGCTGCGGGCTCTGCAGGATAGCTCCCCTGCTTCATCTGTGTGGAATGAGCCGCCAACATGCCGCTTACGAAGCTTTCAGCAAGCTGTCCACTGCCGCGCCTGGAAGTGCCATCCGCGACAACAAAAAACCCACCGTCACCATCACAGCTCGCTCCGGCACAGTCATTATTTGCCCTGCTGGCTTGCCCAGTGATTGATCGGGAGCGGTATCTCATGCGTTGGCCAGCGCTTTCATACGCCTGTGAATAATCTGCCCTCTGCCTGGATTCGCCTGCACCGAGCCTGAGCTTTCGATCACGTAGCCAACCCCATCGAGCGCCATCAGCTTGTGGATTCCCTTTGCGATGAACGCCTTGAGGTCGCTGTCAGCCTGGCACACCTCCTCCAACAGCTCAGGCCGACCATCGATCAAGATGATCATGTCCTCGACATCCTTGTGATAAGGATCACCATTTCCCCGACCGGCGAAAGCTTCCAGTTTCGTCGCGAGAAAATACGTGGGCTGGAATATCTGGATGGCAGTGCCGCTGGGCAGGGTGAATTTATCCGCCCTCGCCAGCCCCTCGACGAACCAGCGGTTGGCATAGCCGAGCACTGCAGGATCAGAAGGCATGACATCCACGACAACGTCATTGAAGCGAAAACGACAATTGACCTCGTCCTCACCTGTGATCTTGAATCCCTTGGTCGCAAGCCGTTCGGTGAGTTGGTTCCAGGCGCTGATACCGGCCAACTCGATCACTAGATCAACGTCATCAGTGAAACGAATGTCGTCCAGCACGGCTGTATCTGTAACCAGCATGGCGGTTGTGCAACCGCCAACAAAAGCAACTTCGGCGAGAAACGCCTTGCCCAAGCCTTCAGCCACGAACTCAATGAGCTCGTAGTTGTGATCCGCGTTTGACGACATGTTATTTCAGCCCCATCCCTGCCTTCAGAATACTGATTGCCACACCACACTCACGCGGACCACCCAGACGAATCGCATCAGCGAGCGCCAGATAGTGGTAAAGGATCCGGTCTTTTTTCACCGCTTCCGGCACTGTTTTGTAAAGCGGCTCTATAGCTTGGCCTCGCTCGGTTCCAAGTGCATCCGGCCAGACCGGAATCAAACCGCCCGCACTCTTGATGCTTTTGGACAGCGCAGGCGCCGCAAAACCTGTGGGTATGCCACGAACCATCGCGCCAGGCTTGACCGGGAAGAAGTACTTCAGCGCGTGCTCGGTAATTTTCAGCAGTTCCCGGCGGTGCACTTTGGCAAGCCCGGTGTCGTAGTCATGGATGAGCAATCCGGATTCCCGACATCGCGCGAGAGCATTTGAGACTTCGCTTTTGCTCAGTCCGAGAGAGGCAGACAGCGCACGTAAGGAGTACCGATCACTCCAACTTGTCAGCGGTGGATCAGATGCTGGTTCCGCCCATCCCTCCCAGCCTGGCCCATCAGCGAAAGGCGAGTCGAATTCGCGACGCTGGAAGAGTGTGTCTTCGCCATCAGTGGAATAGGTGACCAATGGCTTCCCCACACTCTCCCCTGCGGTCATTCGGCTGACGACATAAGGCCTGAGCAGCTCTTCGACCCTGTCCGAATTCGATTCGGCCTCGATCTCCCCCAAGAGGTTCTCTTCCTGAGCGTGGAGACTGGCCATTTTGAACAAAAGTAAAATGTCTTGACTCTTCATTTAGCTCAAAACCTTAAGTGTCCACATTCCATAAAACGTGGACACTTGTCTCACTGACGAGGCTGGGTCGTCAAGCCCTTGGGTCGATCACTAATCGCTGCATACCTTGCCCGCATATCGTCATGGCTGACTGCTTGGGCCAGATCAAAGATGAGCAATCGTTCACTGGCCTTCTTTTCGATCCGAAGGTCCTTCGGTTCATCCTGTGCTTCTTGTTGCGCTGATGCTGTCATACGTACCTGAATGCTTTGCACACGTCGGTTCGTGCGTGACGTTTAGTATCGTTTACTTCCAGTCTCGCAATATCAGATGACGCCCACAGACCTTGTAGGCAAACTCCGAAACTCGTGTTTGGACGCTCTCCCGCTCTATTGCGCTGTTTTTCGACGGGATACTCTCCGGACGTCGCTGACCCATTCAGCGATCGGGTGTGGTAACCCGGTTAGGCAAAGTGCAACAGTGCCTCCATCACGACATCAGGTGTTCTTTTACGCCTGTAATTCACTGTCATGGCAGCTGTACGTGGGAGACCTTCGGGTCTGCCGGTTTCTTTGCTCCCCCGGTTTACCACCCTGCGTACAGCTGCCACCCATTCGTGTGGTAACGAATGAGGCAGCTCCTCGTTTTAGGGAGCAAAACAATGAGCAAAGAAAGTCCGTCAACGCCATTTGATCTTAAAACCATCGGCTTCACCCCTTTCCTCTACAACTCGGATCAAGCGTTCTTCAACGTCCGCTCCGGCATCCCGATCATCGATGCCCTGTCCCAATCCTCCGACCTGCTGTCCCTCGCCAAATCCTTCGCCGAGGACGCGGCATTTATCAAAGACACCGACCGCCACGCTTGGGCTGCGCATTACCTGACGGTGATGGGCAAAGCCTTGATTGATGATGTGATCCAAGCGTTGATGCCGCGACCTGCGCGGACGAAGACCGAATCTGAAGCCGAACTGGCTGACCCAACCTCATAACCTTGTGGGAGCTGGCTTGCCAGCGATGGCGGTGAGTCAGTCGACATTGATTCTGGATGTGCCGGACTCATCGCTGGCAAGCCAGCTCCCACAGGGGATTTGTGGTGGACTTGAGGTTTATGTGCGGGCACAAAAAAGCCCCCGCCAGCCTTGAAGCTGACGGGGGCTTTCAGTTGAGGTGGGGCTTACATCTCGACCTGCGTCCCCAACTCAATCACCCGGTTCAGCGGCAGATTGAAGAACCGCAAGTTGCCATTGGCATTCTTCAACATGAACGCAAACAGCGCTTCACGCCAACGCGCCATGCCCTCAAGTTTCGAGGCAATCACGGTTTCACGGCTGAGGAAGTACGTCGTGCGCATCGGGCTGAAATCCAGATCATCCAGATGACACAGCTTCAGCGCCTGCGGTACGTCCGGCTCGTCGGTGAAGCCGAAGTGCAGGATCACCCGGAAGAAACCTTCCCCGTGTGCCTCGACTTCGAAACGCCGCGATGGCGGTACACGAGGGATGTCTTCGTAGACCACCGTCAGCAGCACCACTTGCTCATGCAATACCTGGTTGTGCAGCAAGTTGTGCAACAGCGCGTGCGGCACGGCGTCGGAGCGTGCGGTGAGGAACACGGCGGTGCCTTGCACACGATGCGGTGGCTGCACGCGGATGCTGCTGATGAAGATCGGCAGTGGCAGCGCGCCTTCGTCGAGGCGGTCGACCAACAATTGCTTGCCGCGCTTCCAGGTGGTCATCAGCACGAACAACGCGATACCGGCGATCACCGGGAAAGCACCGCCCTGAACGATTTTCGGCACGTTGGCGGCGAAGTACAGACCGTCCACCAGCAGGAAACCGATCAGCACCGGTACCGCAAGGATCGGCGGCCATTTCCACAGCAGCAGCATCACCGCCGACACCAGAATGGTGGTCATCAGCATGGTGCCGGTTACCGCCACGCCGTAGGCCGAGGCCAGTGCGCCGGAGGATTCGAAGCCGAGCACCAACAGAACCACGCCAACCATCAGCGCCCAGTTCACCGCGCCAATGTAGATCTGGCCCTGCTCGTCGCTGGAGGTGTGCTGGATGTACATGCGCGGGATGTAACCGAGCTGAATGGCCTGACGGGTCAGGGAGAATGCGCCGGAAATCACCGCTTGCGAGGCAATCACCGTGGCCAGGGTCGACAGCCCCACCAACGGAATCAGCGCCCAGCTAGGCGCCAACAGGTAGAACGGGTTACGCGCCGCTTCCGGGTTATCCAGCAGCAAAGCGCCCTGACCGAAGTAATTGAGCACCAGCGCCGGCAAAACCAGAATGAACCACGCACGGGCAATCGGCTTGCGACCGAAGTGGCCCATGTCGGCGTACAACGCTTCGGCACCGGTCAGCGCCAGCACCACGGCGCCAAGGATCGCCACGCCCATGCCGGTGTGCACCATGAAGAAACGCACCGCCCAGACCGGGTTCAGCGCATGCAGCACTTCCGGCGTATGGCTGATGCCGTAGACGCCAAGGGCGCCCAGCACGAGGAACCAGGTGACCATGATCGGCCCGAACAAAATGCCGATCCGCGCCGTACCGTGGCTCTGAATCAGAAACAATGCGACCAGCACCACCAACGACAGCGGCACCACCCAATGGTCGATGCCCTCAAACGCCAGCCCCAGCCCCTCTATCGCCGACAACACGGAAATCGCCGGAGTGATCATGCTGTCGCCATAAAACAGCGCCGCACCGATCAGTCCGCAAACCACCAGCAACGACCGCAGTTTTTTGCGATGCCCCGCCGCACGCCGCGCCAGTGCGGTGAGCGCCATGATCCCGCCCTCGCCTTGGTTGTCGGCGCGCAGGACGAACATCATGTATTTGATCGAGACGACCCAGATCAGCGACCAGAAGATCAACGACAGAATGCCCAGCACGCCATCGTGATTGACCGGTACGCCATAAGCGCCGGAAAACACTTCTTTAAGGGTGTACAACGGGCTCGTGCCGATGTCGCCGTAAACTACCCCGACTGCCGCGACCAGCATGCTCAGCGGTTTGGTAGCCGAACCCTCGGCGCCTGCCGCATGACTACTTGCCTGACCCATCCAACACTCCTACTTCTCAGAACCGGCTTCTTTGAATGAAGCACTATGCTTTGTGGTGCAGCATGCGCTGTTTTACCTGCTGTTACAGACGTTTTGTTGACTGTAAAAAATTGGTAAAGCTCAACGGCGCGAAGCATAGCGCAGCACTCGTCGTATTTCCCTGCATAAAGCTGGTCAAGTGCGTTACTCACCGCTAGAATTGCGCACTTTTTGATCAGAGGCGCACCCTAAGCGCCCGTCCGTCGGCTTTTCGCATCAGGAAAGCGGCGTCACAAAATACCGAGGTTAGACATGTCCACCACTCCTGCGCCGGCCAATCCAAAGGTTGGCTTCGTATCTCTGGGTTGCCCGAAAGCACTGGTCGACTCCGAGCGCATCCTGACCCAGCTGCGCATGGAAGGCTATGACGTGGTGTCCACTTATCAGGACGCCGATGTCGTGGTGGTCAACACCTGCGGCTTCATCGATTCGGCCAAGGCTGAGTCTTTGGAAGTGATCGGCGAAGCGATCAAGGAAAACGGCAAGGTGATCGTTACCGGTTGCATGGGCGTGGAAGAAGGCAACATCCGCAACGTACACCCGAGCGTGCTGGCCGTGACCGGTCCGCAGCAGTACGAGCAAGTGGTCAACGCCGTGCACGAAGTGGTGCCACCGCGTCAGGATCACAACCCGCTGATCGACCTGGTGCCGCCGCAAGGTATCAAGCTGACCCCGCGCCACTACGCCTACCTGAAGATTTCCGAAGGCTGCAACCACAGCTGCTCCTTCTGCATCATCCCGTCGATGCGCGGCAAACTGGTCAGCCGTCCGGTCGGCGACGTGCTCGACGAGGCTCAGCGCCTGGTCAAGTCCGGCGTTAAAGAGCTGCTGGTGATCTCGCAAGACACCAGCGCCTACGGCGTCGACGTGAAATACCGCACCGGTTTCTGGAACGGCGCGCCAGTGAAAACCCGCATGACCGAACTCTGCGAAGCGCTGAGCACCCTCGGCGTCTGGGTGCGTCTGCACTACGTTTACCCGTACCCGCACGTTGACGAACTGATCCCGCTGATGGCCGCCGGCAAGATCCTGCCGTACCTGGACATCCCGTTCCAGCACGCCAGCCCGAAAGTGCTGAAGTCGATGAAACGCCCGGCGTTCGAAGACAAGACCCTGGCACGGATCAAGAACTGGCGCGAAATCTGCCCGGACCTGATCATCCGTTCGACCTTCATCGTCGGCTTCCCGGGCGAAACCGAAGAAGACTTCCAGTACCTGCTGAACTGGCTGACCGAAGCCCAGCTCGACCGCGTCGGCTGCTTCCAGTACTCGCCGGTTGACGGCGCTCCGGCCAATGATCTGGATCTGGAAGTGGTGCCGGACGACGTCAAGCAGGACCGTTGGGAGCGCTTCATGGCGCACCAGCAGGCGATCAGCTCGGCGCGCCTGCAAATGCGCATCGGCCGTGAAATCGAAGTGCTGGTGGACGAGGTCGACGAGCAAGGCGCGGTCGGCCGCTGCTTCTTCGACGCCCCGGAAATCGACGGCAACGTGTTCATCGACAACGGCAGCAACCTGAAGCCGGGCGACAAAGTCTGGTGCAAAGTGACTGATGCTGACGAATACGATCTGTGGGCTGAGCAGATCTAAGCATCCCAGTACCTGTGGGAGCGAGCCTGCTCGCGAATGCGGTGGGTCAGTTGCTGAAAATATTGACTGAACCAACGCCTTCGCGAGCAGGCTCGCTCCCACAAGGGGAATAGTGTTGTATTGAAAAGCCCCGCTCTTTTTACGAGATGCGGGGCTTTTTTACGGCTATCGTTTGTGGGGGGAAGGACTCCCATTACACCTGACAAAGAGGCTACCGGGCATGCGTCACCATTCGGTCATCCACACGCCGAAACTCAGCGATTATCAGGAACTGACCCGGGTCTGGGAGGCCTCGGTCCGCGCGACCCATGATTTTCTGCCGGACAGCTACATCGAGTTGCTGCGCAACCTGGTGCTGACCCGCTACCTCGACTCCGTGATGCTGATCTGCACCAAGGACGCCAACCAACGCATCACCGGGTTCGCCGGTGTGGCGGCGGGCAAGATTGAAATGCTCTTTATCGACCCCGACTATCGCGGCCAGGGCCTGGGCAAAAAACTGCTGAACTACGCGCTGCAACATTTGAATGCCGATGAGCTCGACGTCAACGAACAGAACCCGCAGGCCTTGGGCTTTTACTTCAAGCAGGGTTTTGAAGTGATCGGCCGTTCGGAGGTAGACGGCATGGGCCAGCCGTATCCGTTGCTGCATATGCGCTTGCGCCAGAATCAGCAACGCACCTGCAATGGCTGACACACCATAAAACCCTGTGGGAGCTGGCTTGCCAGCGATGCGGACGCTGCGGTCTGCAAGAAATACCGAGGCGATGCCATCGCTGGCAAGCCAGCTCCCACAAGGGATACAGAACACCGTGAAATGGAACCGGGCTTAACCGGCGCCACACAGGTACAATGCCCACCCCTTTTTTGTTACGGCCCTGTCATGACTGACCCGATTCGCCTCTCCAAACGCCTCATCGAACTGGTGGGTTGCTCCCGCCGCGAGGCCGAGCTGTTCATCGAGGGCGGCTGGGTCACCGTGGACGGCGAAGTCATCGACGAGCCGCAATTCAAGGTCGGCGACCAGAAGGTCGAGCTCGACAAGGACGCCAAGGCCACCGCGCCGGAGCCGGTGACCATCCTGCTCAACGCTCCTGCCGGCATGGATGTAGAAACCGCCATGCAGTCGCTCAGCGCCGAAACCCTCAGCGAAGAGCACCGTTTCAGCAAGCGCCCGCTGCGCGGACACTTCCTGCGCCTGACGGCCAGCGCCGACCTGCAAGCCAAGGCCAGTGGTCTGCTGGTGTTCACCCAGGACTGGAAAATCCTGCGCAAGCTCACCGCCGACGCGGCCAAGATCGAGCAGGAATACATCGTTGAAGTCGAGGGTGACATGGTCGCCCACGGCCTCAACCGTTTGCAGCACGGCCTGACCCACAAGGGCAAGGAGCTGCCGCCGGTCAAGGCCAGCTGGCAGAACGAAAACCGCCTGCGCTTCGCCATGAAAAATCCGCAGCCGGGGATCATTGCCCAGTTCTGCGAAGCGGTCGGCCTGAAGGTCGTCGGCATCCGCCGTATCCGCATCGGCGGCGTCTCGATCGGCAAGGTTCCGGTCGGCCAATGGCGCTACCTGTCCGGCAAAGAGAAGTTCTAAGGCTTCCACTGCCGCCACACATTTCGGCAGCGCGCCTGCGCGCTGCCCACAACGCATCAGGATTATCGACATGATTCACAACGACGTACTGCGCAGCGTGCGCTACATGCTCGACATCAGCGACAAGAAAGTCGTCGAGATCATCAAACTTGGCGGCATGGATGTAACGCTCGCCGACGTGATCACCTGGCTCGACAAGAAAGAAGAAGATGAAGAAGGTTTCGTCCGTTGCCCGGATGAAGTCATCGCACACTTCCTCGACGGCCTGGTGATCTTCAAGCGTGGCAAGGACGAAAGCCGTCCGCCGCAGCCGATCGAAGTGCCGGTGACCAACAACATCATTCTGAAAAAGCTGCGCGTGGCCTTCGAATTGAAAGAAGACGACATGCACGCGATCCTCAAGGCCGCCGAGTTCCCGGTGTCCAAACCTGAGCTGAGCGCGCTGTTCCGCAAGGTCGGCCACACCAACTACCGTCCGTGTGGCGACCAGTTGCTGCGCAACTTCCTCAAGGGTCTGACCCTGCGCGTTCGCGCCGCCTGATCCGGTCTGCCGTGGCGACTGATGGTCGCCACCGCAGCGCATGACCGCTTATTCCCTGCGAAAATAGTGGCTCCGCTTTTCTCGGCTGACGACTAGGGTGTACTGATCCCTAATCCTCAGGACTCGCCATGCACCCGTATTTCTCCCTGCAAGGCCGCACCGCTCTGGTGACCGGCGGCACCCGTGGTATCGGCAAAATGATCGCCAAGGCCTTTGTCGAGGCTGGCGCCCGTGTATTCGTCTGCTCCCGGGACGCCGAAGCCTGTCATCAAACGGCCGAAGAACTCAGTGCCTTGGGCACTTGCCAAGGCGTGGCGGCGAATCTGGCGACGGAAGAAGGTGTACAGGAACTGGCCGCACGGCTCGGCGAGCAGATCACGCATCTGGATATTCTGGTGAACAATGCCGGCACCACCTGGGGGGCGCCGCTGGAGAGTTACCCGGTCAAAGGCTGGGAAAAAGTCATGCAGCTCAACGTGACCTCCGTGTTCACCTGCATCCAGCAGTTTCTGCCGTTGCTGCGCAAGGCCGGTTCGGCGGCCAATCCTGCGCGAATTATCAATATTGGTTCGGTGGCGGGGATTTCCTCGTTTGGCGAGCAGGCGTATGCCTACGGGCCGAGTAAAGCGGCGCTGCACCAGTTGTCGCGAATTCTGGCGCGGGAACTGGTGAGCCAGCACATCAACGTCAATGTGATCGCGCCGGGACGGTTTCCGAGCAAGATGACTCAGCATATCGGTAATGATCAGCAGGCACTGGCTGAGGATACGGCGCTGATCCCGATGAAACGCTGGGGGCGCGAGGAAGAGATGGCAGCGTTGGCGATCAGTCTGGCGAGTACGGCGGGGGCTTATATGACCGGGAATATTATCCCTCTTGATGGCGGATTCAGCCTCTAGGTCGGCGGTGAGGCTATCGCGAGCAGGCTCACTCCTACAGGGATTTTCAGCGAACACAGATTTTGTGTACACCCACCCCCCCTGTAGGAGTGAGCCTGCTCGCGATGGCGTCCGCCCTGCCACCACCAGACCTGAGCCCTGTCGGGTTATCATGCCCACCCCTGCCCCGCTTCGAATGTAAACCATGACTTACAGCGTCTCCCCCATCGGCTTCGTCCGCTCCTGCTTCAAGGAGAAGTTCGCCATTCCCCGCCAGCCGCAACTGGCCCCCGCCGCCCGTGGCGTGCTGGAACTGGTGGCGCCGTTCGATCAGGGTGACGCGGTGCAGGGGCTGGAGCAGGTCAGTCATGTCTGGTTGCTGTTCCTCTTCCATCAGGCGCTGGAAGAAAAGCCGCGACTGAAAGTGCGCCCTCCACGTCTGGGCGGCAACAAGTCCATGGGGGTGTTCGCCACCCGCGCCACCCATCGCCCGAACGGCATCGGCCAATCGGTAGTGAAGCTGGACAAGGTTGAAGCCAATCGCCTGTTTATCTCCGGCATCGACCTGCTCGACGGCACGCCGATTCTCGACATCAAACCCTACGTGCCTTACGCCGACATCATTGCCAGCGCCTCCAACAGCATCGCCAGCGCCGCGCCGCAGTTGATCGACGTGCAGTGGACGGATGCAGCGTTGCAACAGGCGCTCACCCACGCTCAGCGTCTTGGCGAGCCTCTGGTCGAGCTGATCGAACAGTGTTTGGCGCAAGACCCGCGCCCGGCGTATCAAACCCCGGCGCCGGAACGTGAATACGGCGCACAGTTCTGGGACTTGGATGTGCGCTGGCATTACCCGACGCCGGAGCAGATCCGCGTCCTCGAAGTCATTCCCGCCGAAGCGTAATGTCCAGAAACGAAAAAGCCCCCATTGCCTGAGCAGGCAATGGGGGCTTTTCAGTGGAGCTTACTTCTCGACGAATGCACGCTCGATCAGGTAGTCACCCGGCTCGCGCATCCGCGGCGACACGGTCAGGCCGAAGCTGTTGAGCACTTCGCTGGTCTCGTCGAGCATGCTCGGGCTGCCGCACAACATGGCGCGGTCGTCCTGCGGATTGATCGGCGGCAGGCCGATGTCGCTGAACAGTTTGCCGCTGCGCATCAGGTCGGTCAGACGACCTTCGTTCTCGAATGGTTCGCGCGTAACGGTCGGGTAGTAAATCAGCTTGTCACGCAGCGCTTCGCCGAAGAACTCGTTCTGCGGCAGGTGCTCGGTGATGAATTCGCGGTAGGCGACTTCGTTCACGTAGCGCACGCCGTGGCACAGGATGACTTTTTCGAAACGCTCGTAGGTTTCCGGATCCTGAATCACGCTCATGAACGGTGCCAGACCGGTACCGGTGCTGAGCAGGTACAGGTGTTTGCCAGGCTTCAGATCGTCCAGCACCAGCGTGCCCGTAGGCTTTTTGCTGATGATGATTTCGTCGCCTTCCTTGAGATGCTGCAACTGCGAGGTCAGCGGGCCGTCAGGCACCTTGATGCTGAAGAACTCCAGATGCTCTTCCCAGTTCGGGCTGGCAATCGAGTAAGCGCGCATAAGCGGGCGGCCGTTTGGCTGTTGCAGGCCGATCATCACGAACTGCCCGTTCTCGAAGCGCAGGCCCGGATCGCGGGTGCACTTGAAGCTGAACAGGGTATCGTTCCAGTGATGAACACTGAGGACACGCTCGTGGTTCATGTTGCTCATGTACGTTTGACTCCTGGATATTGGCTCTGCGCTTGCTCTAGGCTGAATAAATGCCGATGGTGCGCAATTGCATCGCATTCTAATAGCGCCGACAATATCTGTTAACTGGATTATTAAGATAAGGGTTATCGGTTATATCGATATGCGATTTACTCTCCGTCAACTGCAAGTCTTCGTCGCCGTCGCCCAGCAGGAAAGCGTATCCCGTGCTGCGGGTCTGCTCAACCTCTCACAATCGGCGGCCAGCACCTCTATTACCGAGCTTGAGCGCCAGTCCAGCTGCCAGCTGTTCGACCGTGCCGGCAAACGGTTGAGCCTCAATGCCCTCGGCAAACAGCTGTTGCCACAGGCGGTGGCCCTGCTCGATCAGGCCAAGGAAATCGAAGACCTGCTCAACGGCAAATCAGGTTTCGGCTCGCTGTCAGTCGGCGCCACCCTGACGATCGGCAATTATCTGGCGACCCTGTTGATCGGTAGCTTCATGCAGCGCCACCCGGAAAGCCAGGTGAAGCTGCATGTACAGAACACTGCCAATATCGTGCAACAGGTCGCCCACTACGAAATTGATCTGGGTCTAATCGAAGGCGATTGCAGCCACCCGGACATCGAAGTACAGAGTTGGGTCGAGGATGAGCTGGTGGTGTTCTGCGCGCCGCAGCATCCGCTGGCCAAACGCGGCAGTGCGACCATGGAAGAGTTGACGCATGAAGCGTGGATTCTGCGCGAACAGGGTTCCGGCACGCGGCTGACCTTCGATCAGGCCATGCGTCACCATCGCAGCGCGCTGAATATCCGTCTGGAGCTGGAACACACCGAAGCGATCAAACGCGCGGTGGAATCAGGACTGGGGATCGGTTGCATCTCGCGCCTGGCGCTGCGCGATGCCTTCCGCCGCGGCAGTCTGGTGGCGGTGGAGACGCCGGATCTGGACCTGGCGCGACAGTTCTACTTCATCTGGCACAAGCAGAAGTACCAGACCTCGGCCATGCGCGAGTTTCTCGATCTGTGCCGCGCTTTCACCGCCGGTGTGCAGCGCAGCGACGAGATCGTTTTGCCGACAATCGCTTAAAGCAGAATCACCGCCCACACCAAGGCAATCATGCTCAGCGCGACAAATTGCGCGGCGCTGCCCATGTCCTTGGCGTTCTTGGACAGCGGGTGCAGTTCCAGCGAAATGCGGTCAATGGCCGCTTCCACTGCCGAATTCAGTAACTCGACGATCAGCGCCAACAGGCACACGGCGATCAACAGCGCCTGTTCGACGCGGCTGACATTCAGAAAGAACGTCAGCGGTACCAGCACCACATTGAGCAGTACCAGTTGGCGGAACGCCGCTTCGCCAGTGAAAGCTGCGCGCAGGCCGTCCAGCGAATAGCCGGAAGCGTTGAGGATGCGTTTCAGGCCGGTCTGGCCCTTGAAAGGTGACATAAAGTAGAAACCAACCAAAAAGGAGTGGGAAAGCTAGATCAACAAAAGTCAAAAAAGCGTGAAGACGCCAGCCATTATTGGCTCGGAATTGACTCAAGTTGTTGCAGCAGTAAAGCCGCTTGCGTACGAGTGCGCACATTCAGCTTGCGAAAGATCGCCGTGACATGGGCCTTGATGGTCGCTTCGGACACGCTCAGCTCATAGGCAATCTGCTTGTTCAGCAAGCCTTCGCAGACCATGGTCAACACGCGGAACTGCTGCGGGGTAAGGCTGGCGAGGCCATCACTGGCGGCTTTGGCTTCGTCGGAGACGGCAACGGCTTCGAATGCCTGCGGTGGCCAGAACACATCGCCATCGAGCACTTTGCGCACCGCTTCCTGAATCACGCTCAGGTCGCTGGACTTGGGAATGAAGCCACTGGCGCCGAACTCGCGGGACTTGACCATTACCGAGGCTTCTTCCTGCGCCGAGACCATCACCACCGGAATCTGCGGATATTGTCCGCGCAACATCACCAGCCCGGAAAAACCGAAGGCGCCCGGCATGTTCAGATCCAGCAAGACCAGATCCCAGTCAGCCTTTTCGGTCAGGCGAGTTTCCAGTTCGGCGATGCTCGCCACTTCCACCAATCGCACATTCGGGCCAAGGCCCAGCGTCACCGCTTGATGCAGGGCGCTACGAAACAGGGGGTGATCATCGGCAATCAGGATGTCGTATGTGGCCATTTTTCAAATGATCCTGTTTTTGATGGCAGACCCGGTGCATTCGGATCTGGCCAAAGCAACTCAAGATGCGCCTTTCAGGCGGCATCCACAGGGGCACGTTCAACGCCAATAACCAGCAAACACAGCGTTTCAAACCTTGGCCGCACCCTAATCGGCGCCAAGCATGCCCAGCGAAGACGGGGTGGTCAAGCAACACGGCCGCCGCTGCGTACAGTATGGGCCACTATTGGGCCAACTCCGGCTGCGGCTTTCGTATGAAGGGTTGCAACTCGGCATGGGCCGGGGTCGATTCATTCATGTCCAATTGCTGCTTGGCACCCAGGTAATGCTGGCTGAACACATCGAAATAGGCGTCCAGCGCCGACGCGGCGTCACTGTCTCCCGCCAGTTCCAGACACAGCGCAGCGACTTCTGCGGTGCACAGGTGCTCACTGCGGGTCGAGCGCCGCAAGCGATAGCGCGAGAGTTTGTCTGGCAGCAGACTGAGAATCGGCAAGCGATCAAAGTACGGGCTTTTGCGGAACATCTTGCGTGCTTCGGTCCAGGTCGCGTCGAGCAGAATGAATAGCGGACGTTTGCTGCTATCGAGTTCGACGGTGTTGGTCACCCGCGACGGCTCGACGTATTCGCCGGGGAACACCAGATACGGCTGCCATTGCGGGTCGTTGAGCAGCGCCAGCATCTGCGGATCGGGCTCGGTGCGCGACCAGATGAACGCGTGGTTATCGCGCACCACATCGGCAATCAGCCAACCGGTATTGCTCGGTTTGAACACTTCCTTGCCGGTCATGATCAGGCACACGCCAGAGCGGGTTTCGACACTTGGCCGCCAGGCGCACAGGCAATGACTGATGATCACGCGGCAGTCGCGGCAACGTTCGGAGCGAAAGCCCCGCGCCTGAATCGGCTTGATGCCCTCATCTTCGCGCTGGTCGCGCAGACGGGCTACGGCGTTGGGGGCATGATTCATCGCGGGCAACACCGGCAGACAGGAAAACTCGACACGAACAGCACTCGGCAAGGCAATAAAGGCCGGCAGTTTAACAGAGCGAAGGGCACAAGCCTGTACCGTCCAGACCGGCTCCCCTATAATTCGCCGCCACTGAACGCACAGCCCCGTGGCTGGTCGAACCACCAGTCACCGAATCAGGAGAGTTTCATGCTGCGCCTTATCGTTCCCACCGCTGCCATTCTGCTGGCGTCGTCCTTCACCGCTCAGGCTGCGTCCTTGAGTGAGCAGAATCTGAACCGCGAGCTGCGCAACGTCGCCGCCCAAAGCAGCGTCGGCACGCCTCGGGCAATCAATGAAGACATTCTTGATCAGGGCTACACCGTTGAAGGCACTCAGTTGATCAACCACCTGAGTGTGCAAAAGAGCCACGCGGACAAAATGCGTGCCGATCCCAAAGCCGTGTATTTCCAGCTGGGTGCCTCTGTCTGCAATAACCCGTCGTTCCGCAAGCTGATGGCCAAAGGCGCGATCATGCGTTACGACTTCACTGAAGTGAAAACCAACAAAGCGATCGGCTCCGCCAGCTATCAGGAATCGGATTGCCCGAAAGCCGCCCCGGCGAAGAAGAAGTAATCATCGCGAATTGGCGCGCCGCTGTTCATCCTCGGCGCGCAGTTCGGCCAGCAAGGCCTGTAGATAGTGGGAACGGCGCTCGCCTCCTGCCAGTCGCCGGCAACACTCCTCCTCGAGACTGACTTGATTGGCCTCGGCTGATGCTTTCAGCATTCGATACAACTGCGTATCGATCTCCAGAACCACTCTGGTCATGTGTCCCGCCTCCTTGCTACCCGCAAATCCTTGAATTGCGTGCACCTTGCGTACGGTATTGACGTGAAATTGTCGTACGGTGCCTGTAAATCAGTTAATCAGAGGGTTTGGCGGCCGGTGCACGTTCTGACGAGCGGTGATGTCACTGGCCGAAAAACAGTAAGCGATTGCCAGCCAGGACTTTGCAGCGCAATGATCGAGTCAGCGCAACCGCTCGCAAGGGTCTAGATTCAAAGTATTCCGATCAGTCGTTTGCGGCAGGAAAAGGAACTGCCGATTGTGTGTTTTTGCAGCGCGGCACTGACGCCGCTCGTCAGGGCCACCCGCTCTGTGCAGAAGGAGACGTTGAATGCCTTACCAACCGAATGACCTGCTCAACCGTCATTTTCAGGAAAGCGGTCCCGACCTCATCAGCCAGGTCGAAGCACAGCTCAACCGCGTTTCCCCCAACAGCCCGAACATTCCCATCTACCGCGACATGATCCTGACCGTACTGCGCATGGCTCAGGAAGATCACAATCGCTGGAACGCCAAAATCACCCTGCAGGCCCTGCGTGAACTGGAGCAGGCATTCAGAGTGCTGGAGCAATTCAAGGGCCGACGCAAAGTCACCGTGTTCGGCTCGGCGCGCACGCCGGTCGAACATCCGCTGTACGCCATGGCTCGGGAACTCGGTGCCGCGCTGGCGCGCTCGGACATGATGGTCATCACTGGTGCCGGTGGCGGCATCATGGCCGCCGCCCACGAAGGGGCTGGCCGCGATCACAGCCTTGGCTTCAACATCACTCTGCCCTTCGAGCAGCATGCCAACCCGACCGTGGATGGCACCGCCAATCTGCTGCCCTTCCACTTCTTCTTCACCCGCAAGCTGTTTTTCGTCAAGGAAGCCGACGCACTGGTGCTGTGCCCTGGCGGTTTCGGCACGCTGGATGAAGCACTTGAGGTGCTGACGCTGATCCAGACCGGTAAAAGTCCACTGGTGCCGGTGGTGTTACTGGACACACCGGGGGGCACCTTCTGGCAGGGCGCGATGGACTTCATCCGCCAGCAACTGGAAGAAAACCACTACATCCTGCCGACCGACATGCAATTGATGCGGCTGGTCTACACCGTCGAGGAGGCGGTGGAGCAAATCAACCAGTTCTACAGCAACTTCCACTCCAGCCGCTGGCTCAAAGGGCAATTCGTGATCCGCATGAATCACAAGCTCAGCGATCAAGCGCTGGAGCAGATGCAGGAGACCTTTGCCGATTTGTGCCTGAGCGACCACTTCCATCAACACGTCTACAGCGGCGAGGAACACGATGACGCGAAGTTCAGCCATCTGGCGCGCTTGGCGTTTGCCTTCAACGCCAGGAATCACGGGCGTTTGAGAGAGTTGGTCGATTACATCAACGTGCCGGAAAACTGGGCTCATTCCAAACCGCAAACCGCGCAACGCAACCGAGAGCCGTCGAAGGCTATTTAAAACGTAAAAAAAAAACGGCCCGCTATTTTCATAGCGGGCCGTTTTCTTCAATCATCTTAATCGTCCATGCCTCTGCCGCTGAACAAGCGGTTGATCATCTCCATCGAGAAACCTCGATAGGCCAGGAAACGGCCTTGCTTGGCTCGCTCCTTGGCATCAATCGGTAAGTGCCCGGAGAATTTTCGCTGCCAGGTTTCCTGAAGCTGCTCCTGCCAACTGATACCGCTTTCGCGCAGGGCGAGCTCGATATCGGCGCGTTGCAAACCGCGCTGACTCAGTTCCTCGCGAATTCGCAGAGGGCCATAACCGGAACGGGCACGGTAGGAAACAAAGCTTTCAAGATAACGGGCTTCGGAAAGCAGCCCTTCTTCCGTCAAACGGTCGAGGGCTGTTTCGATCATCTCCGCCTCAGCGCCGCGCTGACGCAGTTTACGCGTCAGCTCGACTCGACCATGCTCGCGACGT
The DNA here is from genome assembly GCF_044742875.1 of Pseudomonas sp. NPDC087817. Classification (NCBI taxonomy): domain Bacteria; kingdom Pseudomonadati; phylum Pseudomonadota; class Gammaproteobacteria; order Pseudomonadales; family Pseudomonadaceae; genus Pseudomonas; species Pseudomonas sp. NPDC087817. The sequence goes on along the minus strand of NZ_JBIUVJ010000078.1, from coordinate 498 downwards.
GCGAGCAGGTCCATGGCGGTTCGCCGCACCGCGACGAGGGTATCAAGTACGAGTGTCATTCAGAGACTTCAAACGTCGATGTCGGCCTCGGCCATATCGTCGATTTTGTCGCGGGTCGCCGAAGCCTTGACGTCTGCTGCTGGTGCCAGCAGTTTGTCACGCAGTTGCTTCTCGAGCTTGGCAGCGATTTCCGGATTGTCTGCCAGGAACTTGGCCGAGTTGGCCTTACCCTGACCGATCTTGGTGCCTTCGTAAGCGTACCAAGCGCCAGACTTCTCAACGAAACCGTGTAGCACGCCCAGGTCGATCATCTCGCCGTTGAGGTAGATGCCCTTGCCGTAAAGAATCTGGAACTCGGCCTGACGGAACGGCGAAGCCACCTTGTTCTTCACAACCTTGACGCGGGTTTCGCTACCGACCACTTCGTCGCCTTCTTTCACCGCGCCGGTACGGAGGATGTCGAGACGAACCGAAGCGTAGAACTTCAGCGCGTTTCCA
>NZ_JBIUVJ010000077.1:0-19889 GCF_044742875.1 Pseudomonas sp. NPDC087817 | reverse complement strand
AGCTTGAATCCTAGAGACGTCGTGATTGTCGACTTCGGTCGTACTCCGATGGGCCGCTCCAAGGGCGGCATGCACCGCAACACCCGCGCCGAAGACATGTCGGCGCACCTGATCAGCAAATTGCTGGAACGCAACAGCAAGGTCGATCCTGCTGAAGTCGAAGACGTGATCTGGGGCTGCGTCAACCAGACCCTGGAGCAGGGCTGGAACATCGCGCGCATGGCGTCGCTGATGACCCAGATTCCGCACACTTCGGCTGGCCAGACCGTCAGCCGTCTGTGTGGCTCGTCGATGAGCGCGCTGCACACCGCTGCGCAAGCGATCATGACCGGCAACGGTGACGTATTCGTGGTTGGCGGCGTCGAGCATATGGGCCACGTGAGCATGATGCACGGTGTCGATCCGAACCCGCACATGTCACTGTACGCAGCGAAAGCCTCGGGCATGATGGGCCTGACCGCTGAAATGCTCGGCAAAATGCACGGCATCACTCGCGAACAACAGGACGCTTTCGGCGTGCGTTCCCACCAGCTGGCCCACAAGGCAACTGTGGAAGGCAAGTTCAAAGACGAAATCATCCCGATGCAGGGCTACGACGAGAACGGTTTCCTGAAACTGTTCGACTACGACGAAACCATTCGTCCGGAAACCACCCTGGAAAGTCTGGCGGCCCTCAAGCCTGCCTTCAATCCAAAGGGCGGCACCGTGACTGCCGGTACTTCGTCGCAGATCACCGATGGTGCTTCGTGCATGATCGTGATGTCGGCGCAGCGTGCGCAGGATCTGGGTATCCAGCCGATGGCAGTTATCCGTTCGATGGCAGTGGCGGGTGTGGATCCGGCGATCATGGGCTATGGTCCAGTTCCGGCAACACAAAAAGCCCTGAAGCGTGCGGGCCTTGGCATCAACGATATCGACTTCTTCGAGCTCAACGAAGCTTTCGCTGCACAGGCTCTGCCAGTGCTGAAAGATCTGAAAGTGCTCGACAAGATGAACGAGAAGGTTAACCTGCACGGCGGCGCGATCGCCCTGGGTCACCCGTTCGGTTGCTCCGGTGCCCGTATTTCCGGCACCTTGCTGAACGTGATGAAGCAGAATAGCGGCACCTTCGGGGTGGCCACTATGTGCATTGGTCTCGGCCAAGGCATCTCCACCGTCTTCGAACGCGTTTAAGCGTCTCGTCGATGGAAGCCGGGGCCAAGTGCCCCGGTTTTTGTTTTTGTGGATTTATTTTGTTTTTATTTTGAAAAAATTTGAGTGAGGGCCGAAGCGTGCCGATACAACCTGGGCTCTACCAACATTACAAAGGTCCGCAGTACCGCGTATTCAGTGTTGCGCGGCATTCCGAAACCGAAGAAGAAGTGGTGTTTTACCAAGCCCTGTATGGCGATTACGGCTTTTGGGTTCGCCCCTTGAGCATGTTTCTCGAGTCGGTCGAGGTTGACGGCGAGCAGGTGCCACGCTTTGCTTTGGTGCAAGCCGAACCGAGCCTTTTTTCCAGGGCATAAGGCGAGTTCGCACAGAACCCTGTGCTTGACCTCACCTTGTATCAACTATATATAGCGGTGCCGCGTCAGGCGCCAACCGCCTTTCACTTCTAGAATTCAGGAATTTTCTGATCCATGGGCAAATCGCTGGTCATTGTGGAATCCCCGGCTAAGGCCAAGACCATCAACAAGTATCTGGGTAACCAATACGTGGTGAAGTCGAGTATCGGCCATATCCGAGACCTGCCCACCAGCGGTTCGGCTAGCGCCAGCAAAGAGCCAGCCGCCAAGCGCGGCAAGGCTGCTGCGGGCGAAGGTCCGGTGCTCTCGCCGAAAGAGAAAGCGCGCAAGCAGCTCGTCTCGCGTATGGGTGTCGATCCCGATCATGGGTGGAAAGCCCAGTACGAGATCCTCCCGGGCAAAGAGAAGGTCATCGAAGAGCTGCGCCGGCTCGCCAAAGATGCTGACACCATCTATCTCGCAACCGACTTGGATCGCGAGGGGGAAGCCATTGCCTGGCACCTGCGCGAAGCCATCGGTGGTGACGACAGCCGCTACAAGCGCGTGGTGTTCAACGAAATCACCAAGAAGGCGATTCAGGAAGCCTTCTCGGAACCGGGCGAGCTGGATATCGATCGCGTCAACGCACAACAGGCGCGTCGTTTCCTCGATCGCGTTGTGGGTTACATGGTTTCGCCGCTGCTGTGGGCGAAGATCGCCCGTGGCCTGTCCGCCGGTCGCGTGCAATCGGTTGCCGTGAAGCTGGTGGTCGAGCGTGAGCGCGAAATTCGTGCTTTCAACCCGGAAGAGTACTGGGAAGTGCATGCCGATCTCGGCACCACCAAAGGCTCGACCGTGCGTTTCGAAGTCGCTCGCGAAAAGGGCGAAGCCTTCAAGCCGCTGAACGAAGCTCAGGCCATGGCCGCGCTGGAGAAGCTCAAGGCTTCCAGCTACAGCATCGTCAAGCGCGAAGACAAACCGACCAGCAGCAAGCCGTCGGCGCCGTTCATCACGTCCACTTTGCAACAGGCTGCGAGCAATCGCCTGGGCTTCGGCGTGAAGAAAACCATGATGATGGCCCAGCGTCTGTACGAAGCCGGCTACATCACTTATATGCGTACCGACTCGACCAACCTCTCGGCCGATGCCGTGACGATGGCACGTGCTTACATCGAAGACGAATTCGGCAAGAAGTACCTGCCGGAAACGCCGAATGTCTACAGCAGCAAAGAAGGCGCGCAAGAGGCTCACGAAGCGATTCGTCCGTCTGACGCCAACACCATCCCGAGCAAGCTGACGGGCATGGAGCGTGATGCTGAGCGTCTCTACGAGCTGATCTGGCGTCAGTTCCTGGCGTGCCAGATGCTACCGGCGCAATACCTGTCGACCACGGTCAGCGTCGGCGCTGGTGACTTCGAGCTGCGTGCCAAAGGCCGTATCCTCAAGTTCGACGGTTACACCCGCGTGATGCCGCAGATTGCCAAGCCTGGCGATGACGACGTTTTGCCGGACATGGCGCAGGGCGACGTGATGAAGCTGATCAAGCTTGATCCGTCCCAGCACTTTACCAAGCCGCCGGCCCGTTACTCCGAAGCCAGCCTGGTCAAGGAAATGGAGAAACGCGGCATCGGTCGTCCTTCGACCTACGCAGCGATCATTTCGACCATCCAGGATCGCGGCTACGTTACCCTGCACAACCGCCGTTTCTACTCGGAAAAGATGGGCGACATCGTTACCGAGCGTCTGTCGGAGAGCTTCTCGAACCTCATGGACTACGGTTTCACCGCCGGCATGGAAGAGAACCTCGATGACGTGGCTCAGGGCGAGCGCGACTGGAAAAACGTGCTGGACGAGTTCTACGGCGATTTCAAAAAGAAACTCGAAGTAGCCGAAAATCCGGAAAATGGCATGCGTGCCAACCAGCCGGTCATGACCGATATTCCGTGCACCACTTGCGGTCGTCCGATGCAGATCCGTACTGCTTCGACCGGCGTTTTCCTCGGTTGCTCGGGCTACAGCCTGCCGCCGAAAGAGCGCTGCAAGGCCACGGTCAACCTGGTGCCGGGCGACGAAATCGCGGCGGACGACGAAGGTGAGTCGGAATCGTTGGTACTGCGTGGCAAGCATCGCTGCCCGATCTGCAGCACGGCGATGGACGCCTACCTGCTCGACGAGAAGCGCAAGCTGCACATCTGCGGTAACAACCCGGATTGCGCCGGCTACGAAATCGAAGAGGGCAGCTATCGCATCAAGGGCTACGAAGGTCCGAGCCTGGAATGCGACAAGTGTGGCAGCGAGATGCAGCTCAAGACTGGTCGTTTCGGCAAGTTCTTCGGTTGCACCAACCCGACGTGCAAAAACACCCGCAAACTGCTGAAGAGTGGTGATGCGGCGCCGCCGAAGATGGATCCGGTGAAGATGCCTGAGCTGAAATGCGAAAAGGTCAACGACACCTATATCCTGCGTGACGGTGCGTCCGGCCTGTTCCTGGCGGCCAGTCAGTTCCCGAAAAACCGTGAGACCCGTGCTCCACTGGTGATCGAGATTCTGCCGCACAAGGATGAGATCGATCCGAAGTACCACTTCCTGTGCGATGCGCCGCAGAAGGATCCTGATGGTTTGCCAGCTGTGATCCGCTACAGCCGCAAGACCAAGGAGCAGTACGTGCAGACTGAAGTCGACGGCAAGCCTACCGGTTGGAAGGCGTATTTCGACGGTGGCAAGTGGACGGTTGAAGACAAGCGCAGTGCGAAGGCCAAGGCCGAGTAAGCGTTAGTCAGGTACTGAAAAGGCCGTATGACAACCTTCGGGTTTTCATGCGGCCTTTTTGTTTTGTGCTTGCGGTGGGATCGGCTGATCCATGACACTGTCCGACCTGTGTGAAGCAATTATTTCGTTGTGGAGAGCGCCGTCATGGCTCACGAACTCTATACCCGTACCAATCAGAAGATCTATTTCGCTGGCCTGTCGCTCGAAGCCTTGGCTCGCGCTGAAGAGGGGCGGGCGATGAATTCTCTGGCGTTGATTCAGGCCGGGCGTGAATCGGCGCTGTTTCACCTGTACGGTGCCTTGCTGGGTCTTTGCCATGAGATCGCGGGTTTTTATCGTCTGCCGCAAGCCAATGCGCCACGGGCCGAGATGCTGCTGACGCGTGAAGTGCTGGAGTCGATTGCGATTCCCGAACTGGCCGAAATGGTTGAGTTGGCGGGCAACTCTGAAACCTGGCTGGCAAAACTGCTGGCTGCACACTCGGCAATGTTTCAGCCACCACGGGTGCCACACAAACCAAAGGGCGACGTCACGCAGCCGTTGATTCAGGCAGTCAATCTGGATGAAGAAGAGGCGCCGCAAGAGCTGAGTCGAGAGGAACTGGAGAGCTGGCGGCAGAACTTGAAAGGTCTGGCAATACGTTTCCGCGAAGGCTTGAACGAGTGCTGAGGGCGATTGACACGGTGGCAATCTGAAACATGCTGCTGGTCAAGATCCCGAGCGAAGCCTGATTGATGTCTATATAATCCCTGCCTTTCGTGGAGAACAGACCTATATGCCAACGTCCTTTCTAGAAATTGTCGAGTTACCCGACGGCCGAATCGAACTGCGCAGGGCTGAGGACGAGGGTTCTCTGGTGACTCTGGATTTCTCCGAGGATGCCAAGACATTCCTGCAGGGTCAGCATGTGGAAATCGCCAAGGCGATGCTGAGCGTCGGCGTGCAGATGGCAGGCCGGATGATCGAGGGTGAGTTCGATAAAGAAGAGGGGCCGCGGGTTCTTCATTGATTCCCGGCTGCTTCAGGTTCTTGTCGAGACCGCTTCAGATCGGCTTCTCTGTCCTTGGAGAAGCCCTGCGCTTCACACAGCGCGCTTAACTTGTAATCAACCCAATCGAATGTTCAGGCTTTGAGCGTCGCCCATGCGTGCAGCGCTGATCAGTTGTTGCCGTGAACTTGTGTTCAACGGGTTTAGCCAGGTGACCACTGTGTGGCTGCGACCCAGGCGCAAGGCTTCGCAAGCGAGTTGCTGAGCGCTTTGAATGCCTCGCGGTTGCAGCAGCAAAATACGTTCGCGGTTAAGGCCAGCATCGCGCAGCCACGATTGGGTCAGGCTGGCAGGCGGCGCGATCAGTGTCAGCCAGCGTGCGTCCTGATCGTCGCTCAGTTCGCGAAGGATCGGGGCCAGCAGGTTCAGGCAGTTCCCGGTCGCACCACGCAGTGACAGCTCACTGAATACTTCAGGTTCGGCATTCCAGGGGCGTTCGACCACATCTTTCAGGATCGGCGCCATCGGTTGCGCCAGAAACGCTTCGAATAAAGGCAGTTGTGTTTGCTGAGGGGTGTGTGGGAACTGCATAAAGCCTCCTTTAGCGGCGGATTACGCCGACACTCAAGCCTTCGATCACCAGTTCCTGATCTTTCAGGTCGACTTCGATAGGGGCGAACTCAGGGTTTTCGGCAATCAGCCAGACTTTGCTACCTTCACGCTTGAAGCGTTTGACGGTCACTTCATCGCCGATACGGGCGACGACAACCTGACCATTACGTGCTTCGCGAGTGGTATGAACAGCGAGCAGGTCGCCGTCGAAAATGCCGATGTCCTTCATGCTCATGCCGTGCACGCGCAGCAGGTAGTCGGCGCGAGGGTGGAAGAACGCTGGATTGATGTTGCAGGATTCCTCGATGTGCTGCTGGGCGAGGATCGGTGCACCGGCAGCGACCCGGCCAATGATTGGCAGGGTAGAGTCGTCGGGCTTGGCTTCAAAGCCGGGGATGCGAATGCCGCGAGAAGCGCCAGGGGTCATTTCGATGGCGCCCTTGCGGGCCAGTGCCTTGAGGTGTTCTTCCGCCGCGTTGGGCGACTTGAAACCCAGCTCCTGAGCGATTTCCGCGCGGGTTGGCGGGTAGCCGTTGTCTTCGAGGCAACGTTTGATGAAGGCCAGAATCTCGGCTTGGCGTGGCGTCAGCTTTAGCATAATGATCGCTCTGTCTTTTTATACAGTGACTGGGATTATATACAGTGAAGCGGTCTTGGCAATGCTCGTTTTTTTGCACGCCGCCGGACGGTCGACCTATCGGCTTATTAATGCGTTGACCTTGTGTGGTTAAATAGCTGACCGACCATTCCCAAAACGAACCGGCAGGCTTGACAACGCACAGGCTGAAACGTATGTTTCAAACAAGTGTTTGTCAGGCGGAGTAGCCATGGCCCAGTCGGAAACCGTTGAACGCATTCTTGATGCTGCCGAGCAGTTGTTCGCGGAGAAAGGTTTCGCTGAAACCTCATTGCGTTTGATCACCAGCAAGGCTGGCGTCAACCTGGCAGCGGTTAACTACCACTTCGGCTCGAAAAAAGCGCTGATTCAGGCGGTTTTTTCGCGGTTCCTCGGGCCGTTCTGCATCAGCCTCGACAAAGAGCTGGAGCGCCGTCAGGCCAAGCCTGAAAACAAGCCGACTCTGGAAGAGCTGCTGGAAATCCTCGTCGAACAGGCCCTCGTGGTTCAACCACGCAGCGGCAACGATCTGTCGATTTTCATGCGCTTGCTGGGCCTCGCGTTCAGCCAGAGCCAGGGCCACTTGCGCCGTTATCTGGAAGACATGTACGGCAAGGTGTTTCGTCGCTACATGCTGCTGGTCAACGAAGCGGCACCCCGCATTCCTCCTATCGAATTGTTCTGGCGCGTGCATTTCATGCTCGGCGCCGCAGCGTTCAGCATGTCCGGCATCAAGGCCTTGCGTGCGATTGCCGAGACCGATTTTGGCGTCAACACCTCCATTGAGCAGGTCATGCGCCTGATGGTGCCGTTCCTCGCTGCGGGCATGCGAGCCGAAACTGGTGTCACTGATGCGGCCATGGCGACTGCGCAACTGCGGCCCCGCAGCAAGTCAACGCCGGTAGCCGCCAAGGTTTAACCGCGCACGGGTGGGCGCGGCAGCTTGTATCCGCTAAGCTAGCCGCCCATGCCGACTCTCGTTCTGAACCCGTTCTCCATCGATATCGCCGACCTGCCGGGCGCCGCCCTCGGTGGCGATTTCGTGCGGATCGGGTTTTTAGTTTTCAAGGAATCTCTATGACTGCTGGCCTGCAAGGCTCGTTGATGGTGGACGTCGCCGGTACCTGGCTGACGGCTGAAGATCGCCAATTGTTGCGTCAGCCCGAAGTGGGTGGCCTGATCATTTTTGCCCGCAACATCGAGCACCCACGCCAAGTGCGTGAGCTGAGCGCGGCGATCCGCGCGGTTCGCCCGGATCTGCTGCTGGCGGTGGATCAAGAGGGCGGTCGCGTGCAGCGTCTGCGTCAGGGCTTTGTACGTCTGCCGGCCATGCGCGCCATCGCCGACAATCCGAATGCCGAGTATCTGGCCGAGCAATGTGGCTGGATCATGGCCACCGAAGTGCTGGCAGTCGGGCTCGATCTGAGCTTCGCACCTGTGCTGGATCTCGATTACCAGCGTAGCGCCGTGGTCGGCACCCGTTCCTTTGAGGGCGATCCCGAACGTGCCGCGCTGCTCGCCGGGGCGTTCATTCGCGGCATGAACAGCGCAGGAATGGCTGCCACCGGCAAGCACTTTCCGGGTCATGGCTGGGCCGAGGCCGATTCCCACGTCGCCATCCCCAACGACGAGCGCAGTCTCGAAGAGATCCGCGCCAACGACCTCGTGCCGTTCGCCAGACTCAGCAAGCAACTGGCCGCCGTCATGCCGGCTCACGTCATTTACCCGCAAGTCGATTCGCAGCCAGCCGGCTTCTCCCGGCGCTGGTTACAGGACATCCTGCGCGGCGAATTGCAGTTTGACGGTGTGATCTTCAGTGATGACCTGTCGATGGCTGGCGCCCATGTGGTCGGCGATGCTGCCAGCCGCATCGAGGCGGCGCTCAGCGCCGGTTGCGATATGGGCCTGGTGTGCAACGACCGCGCCGCTGCCGAACTGGCCCTGAGCGCCGTGCAACGCATGAAAGTCAAGCCGTCTGCGCGTATCGCCCGCATGCGCGGCCAGTCGTTTGCCAGCACCGATTACCGTCAGGATCCGCGCTGGCTCACCGCCATCGGCGCGCTCAAAGACGCTCAACTGATTGATTAAGGATTTTTCGCTATGACGGTTTACGCAATCATCGGTGGCACCGGCCTGACTCAGCTTGAGGGCTTGAGCATTCGCCAATCGCTGGCGGTAGATACGCCTTATGGCGCACCCTCCGCCGAAGTGCAGATTGGCGAATACGCCGGCAAGGAAGTGCTGTTCCTCGCCCGTCACGGTCACCCGCATCGCTTCCCGCCGCACAAGGTCAACTACCGCGCCAACCTGTGGGCGTTGAAGCAGGCCGGCGCCGAAGCGATCATCGCGGTGAATGCCGTCGGTGGCATTCACTCAGCCATGGGCACCGGGCATTTTTGCGTGCCACATCAGATCGTCGACTACACCAGCGGTCGCGAGCACACCTATTTCGCCGATGATCTGGAACACGTCACTCACATCGACTTCAGCTTTCCCTACAGCGAGCCGCTGCGTCAGCAGTTGATCGCCGCCGTGGCTGCTGAAGGCTGCGAGTACAGCGATCAGGGCGTTTATGCCTGCACCCAGGGCCCACGCCTGGAAACGGTCGCCGAAATCATGCGTCTGGAACGAGATGGCTGCGACATCGTCGGCATGACCGGCATGCCGGAAGCAGCGCTGGCCCGAGAGCTGGATCTGGATTATGCGTGTCTGGCGCTGGTGGTGAATCCGGCAGCGGGCAAGACCACGGAAGTGATCACCATGGCCGAAATCGAGCAGGCGTTGCATGACGGAATGGGCAAGGTGAAGTCGACGTTGGCGCGGGTGCTGGCTGGCTAGGGACTGCCCATGAGCATTCTCATCGAACAGCTTAAGTCGTTGGCCTGGGCTCGGGCATTCACTAGCAATGCCCTGGTCAAGGCTCGGGCTTATGCCGCCGGTGATCGGGTAGAGATCATCGCGATCGATGACAGGAAGATCGAGGCGTTCTGCGTCGGCTCGGAAGATCAGGCGTATGAACAAACCATTTACCTGTCCGAAGATCGGCGGGGTTCCGTCAACTTGCGTTGCCTGTGCACCTGTCCTGTCGCAATCGACTGCAAGCACTGCGCTGCGGTGCTTTATCACCTGCAGGGCAGTGATCATGAGGCGTCTGAAAATGACGCACAGATCCAGTTGGGGCGGGCGCTGGAACATTGGCTTTCGACCATCCCCGTGCCGGCCAAGCCCGCTGAAGAAGGCGCGCAAACCGCAGGCACGCGCCTGTTTTACAAGCTCAAGCCAACGTCAGTGAGCGGCAAGTGGCTGCTCGATATTTTCAAGGTCTCCCAGCTTAAGAGCGGCGAGTTACGCGAAGTCAAACCGATGTATTCGCTAGCGGAAATGCTCACGCGTCAGCCCGGCTACCTGTCCGAGCTGGATCTGCGCGTCGCCAGGCTGCTGGTTGCCATGCACTCGCACCACGCCTATTACAGCGGCTATCCGCTGGAAGGCAGCAGCGGTGTCGAACTGCTGGAAATGCTCCTGCGCACCTCGCGGCTTTTCCTCGATTTCGTGGATTTGCGACCGTTGGTGCCGGGCGCGAAACGCATAGGCCAGTTCGCCTGGGCCGAGCAGGCCGACGGCGGGTTCCGCGCGCAGTGGAGCAGTGCCGAGGCAGCGCAGGAAACCGTGCTGGCGCTGGAGCCGCTTTATTACCTGGATCGTGAACAGCGGCAGATTGGCCCTCTGTTCAATGAGCTGGAAGAAAAACTGGCCAGTCATTTGACTCTGGCGCCTGACATTCCGGCGCGTCAGGCCATGCAGTTCAGTCATCGCATGAGCGCCGCAACGAGAATCCCGCCGCCCCACCAACTGACCGAACGAGTCATCGACGACGTACTTCCGCAGCCGCAACTCACCCTCGTCAGCGGTCGGGAGCGCTCGCGCTGGGAATACGTTCTTGAGCACCGCGCCGCTCTGGTGTTTACCTACAACGGCCAGCCGACGGTGGATCGCAACCCGGAAGTAATGATCCTCAACGGTACCGAAACCCAGCGCATTCAACGCCAGCCTGCGGTGGAAAAGAAACTGCGCCAGATTCTGCAAAAGCACGGCTTCAAGAAAGCCACCCGCAAGAGTTCGCTGGATCGTCCCGGCGAGATGTTCACGTTGCCGGATGATTCCGCCTGGCTCGGGTTTATGCACGAAGGGCTTGCCACGCTGTGCGCCTTGAACTGGGAAGTCGAGATCAGTCCCGGCTTTCATTTCAATGTGCAGCCAGTCGAGCATTGGTACGCCGAGGTCGAGGAAGAGGCTGGCCATCAGTGGTTTGATTTGCAGTTGGGTATTGTCGTCAATGGCCAGCGCTACAGTTTGCTACCAATCCTTCTGCACTTGTTGCGCACCCAGCCGCGCTTGCTTGACCCGGTCAATCTGGCACAACGCAGCGATGACGAAAAACTCCTGATCGAACTGAAGCCCAGCGGTTTTGGCGACCCATCGGGCGCCAAGGTCGCGCTGCCGCTCAGTCGGGTCAAACCGCTGATGGCCACGCTGGGCGAGTTGTACCTGGGCGCTCATCAGGGCGATGCACTGCGCTTGAGTGTCCCGGACGCCGCGCGCTTGAGTCTGCTCGATGGCGTACTCGCTGGATTGGCAGGGTGGCGAGCGGCTGCGCACCTTTGCCAAGCGCCTGCAGAACGCCAGTCACACCCACGTCGCTGCGCCGGCCGGCCTCAACGCGCAACTGCGCCCGTATCAGCTCGAAGGTCTGAACTGGATGCAAACCCTACGCGAGCTTGAAGTAGGCGGCATTCTGGGCGATGACATGGGTCTGGGCAAAACGCTGCAAACCTTGGCGCATCTGCTCACGGAAAAACACGCCGGACGCCTCGATTGCCCGGCACTGGCGGTGATGCCGACCAGCCTTATTCCCAACTGGCTCGACGAGGCCGAGCGTTTCACCCCCCAGTTGAAAGTATTGGCGCTGCACGGCTCGGGGCGGCAAAAGGATTTCGCTGATCTGGCTGAGTACGATTTGGTACTGACCACTTACGCGTTGTTGCCGAGGGATCTGGAGGCCTTGCAGCCGCAGACGTGGAGCGTGCTGATTCTCGACGAAGCGCAGAACATCAAGAACCCGCTCAGCAAAGCCGCGCAGGCCGCGCGCGCCTTGCAGGCCCGCCAGCGCTTGTGCCTGAGCGGCACGCCATTGGAAAACCACTTGGGCGAGCTTTGGTCGCAGTTTCATTTCCTCATGCCCGGTTGGCTCGGCGACAGCAAGTCCTTCAATCGCGATTACCGCACGCCAATCGAGAAGCACGGCAATGTTCAGCGCATGCAGCACCTGACAGCGCGCATCAAGCCGTTTTTGCTGCGCCGCAAAAAGGATCAGGTCGCCACTGAATTGCCACCGAAAACCGAAATTGTCCATTGGGTCGATCTCAGCGACGGCCAGCGCGACGTCTATGAAACCGTTCGTGTGGCGATGGACAAAAAAGTGCGCGACGAAATTGCCCGCAGTGGCGTGGCACGCAGTCAGATCATCATTCTTGATGCATTGCTCAAGCTGCGTCAGGTCTGTTGCGACTTGCGCCTGATCAACATGCCGCTGACGGCGAAGGCGCTGCGCTCCGGCAGTGGCAAGTTGGTCAGCTTGATGGAAATGCTTGAAGAGCTGCTCAGCGAAGGTCGCCGGATCCTGTTGTTTTCGCAGTTCACCTCGATGCTCGCCTTGATCGAGGAAGAATTGCAGCAACGTGACATTGGCTATTCGCTGCTGACCGGCGAAACCACGGATCGACGCACACCGGTGAAGGATTTTCAGGGCGGCAAGGTGCCGCTGTTTCTGATCAGTTTGAAGGCCGGAGGTACCGGTTTGAACCTGACCGCTGCGGACACGGTGATTCACTTCGACCCTTGGTGGAATCCGGCGGTGGAAAATCAGGCCACTGATCGGGCGTATCGAATCGGGCAAAACAACCCGGTGTTCGTCTACAAGTTGATTGCACGAGGCACTGTAGAGGAAAAAATTCAGGCGTTGCAGCAGGAGAAAGCGGCGTTGGCCGGAGCGGTGCTTGAGGGCGGAACGACGGGTGGCTGGAAATTGGAGCAGAGCGACATTGAGGCGCTGTTTGCGCCGTTGCCTGTTTCCAAGGATTGATTACCTAAATCTGAGGCCATTATCGGAGGGCCCCATCGCTGGCAAGCCAGCTCCCACAGGTTTCGTATCGTTCACAAAATAGTGTTCAACCCTAAATCACTGTGGGAGCTGGCTTGCCTGCGATGGCTATTTATCTGAAAAAGCAGATCTCAGCGCTTGTCGAGCTTATCCGGCAACGGTGCAAACAATGCTTCGATATCGTCGTTCTGCAGCTTCCAGTCTCCAGCCTTGCGCCCGTCCAGCACGCCGGCTGCGAGGTCGGACTTTTCCCTTTGCAGATGCTGAATCTTCTCTTCCACCGTGCCCCGGGCAATCATCTTGTAGACGAAAACCGGCTTTTCCTGGCCGATCCGATACGCGCGATCGGTGGCCTGGTTCTCGGTCGCCGGATTCCACCACGGGTCGTAGTGAATCACGGTATCCGCTTCGGTCAGGTTCAGGCCGACACCGCCAGCCTTCAGACTGATCAGAAAGATCTGACGCTTGCCGCTCTGGAATTCCTTCACCGGTGTGCGCCGATCACGGGTCTGGCCCGTCAACAGCGCGTAGGCGACATTGCGTTTTTTCAGCTCGTTTTCGATCAGTGACAGCATCGACGTGAACTGCGAAAACAGCAGAATCCGCCGACCTTCCTCGAACAATTCTTCCAGCATTTCCATCAAGCTATCGAGCTTGCCCGACGTGCTGCCGCGGGCGGGCAGCGTGGCGTCGTTGACCAGGCGCAAATCACAGCAAACCTGACGCAGCTTCAGCAAGGCTTCGAGAATGATGATCTGACTGCGCGCCACGCCTTTGCGGGTGATCTCGTCGCGGACTTTCTTGTCCATCGCCAGGCGCATGGTTTCGTACACATCGCGCTGGGCTTCGTTGAGATCGACCCAGTGGATGATTTCCGTCTTCGGCGGGAGTTCAGTCGCAACCTGTTCCTTGGTGCGGCGCAGCAGAAACGGTTTTATCCGACCATTGAGGTGCTGAAGTCTGACTTCGCTGCCGCGCTTTTCGATGGGCACACGGTAATCGGCGTTGAAGCTTTTGACGTCACCGAGCCAGCCTGGCAGCAGGAAGTGGAACAGCGACCACAATTCACCGAGGTGGTTTTCCAGCGGTGTACCGCTCAGGCACAGGCGCTGGCGGGCATTCAGTTCGCGGGCTGCCTGCGCCGCTTTGCTGTTCGGATTCTTGATGTATTGCGCTTCATCCAGCACCAACACGTGCAGCGGCTGTTTGGCCAGAATCTCGACATCCTTGGGCAGCAAAGCGTAGGTGGTGAGGATCAGATCAAAATCAGCCAGATTGTCGAAGTGCTTTTTGCGGCTGGCGCCGTATAGCGCGACCACTTTCAACTGCGGCGTAAAATGCGCTGCTTCATCGAGCCAATTCGGAATCAGGCTGGTGGGCATCACCACCATGCAGGGCCGATCAAGTCGTCCGGCGTTTTTCTCGCTGAGAATATGCGCCAGGGTCTGTAGGGTTTTACCCAGACCCATGTCGTCCGCAAGAATCCCGCCGACTTCCAGTTGTCGCAACGATTGCATCCAGCTTAAGCCTTCGAGCTGGTAAGGGCGAAGCGTCGCGTTCAAGCCTTCTGGCGCTTCTGTGCTGAAGTCACGAATGTCACGCAACCGCTGAGCAAACGTGCGAATCTGCTCGCCGCCCTCCCACAGCAGCGGAATGCCCTCCAGCGAGTTAAGGCGCGTTGCGTCGGCCCTGCTCAGGCGCAGGGTGGTTTCACCCGGTTCCTGCAAGTAGAACTCGCCCAGAGTTGCCAATACCGGCTTCAATCGCCCGAGTGGCAGCGCCACTTGCAGCGGCCCGTGCTCGTTGTTGCGCTGCGGAATATTGACCAGAATCAGCTCGTCATCGCGGCGGCGCGCAAGGCGTTCCGGGTTGAGAATCTCGGCGTGCGAACGCATCAGGTTGAGCAGGATCGGCAGCAGGCTCAAGCGCTCGCCGTTGACGATGATCCCCAGCTCCAGATCAAACCAGTCGCGCTCCGGCGCCTGTTCGACCGTGGCGTACCAGTCATCCACGGCCGTCAGATCAAAGCCGAACTCCTCGTCGATCTGCAATTCCCAGCCGTGGGTGCGCAGCTTCGGCAGGTCGTTGAGAGTGAAGGTCAGCCACGCACTGTCGTTGACCATCTCATACAGTTCGCCGGCACTTTCCGGCAGTGCCTTGCTCTGACGGGTGGCGATACGGAAGCCGAGGATTCGTAACTGCTCCCGGTAGGACTGTTCGACTTCCGGATGGCGTTTTATCCGCAGTGTCTGGATTTCCTGGCGAATCAGGATATCGCTGTTCTTCTGCCCGCTGACGTATTCGTCCAGATAGCTGAACGACAGCGCTGCGCGATGTTGAATGTAGCGCTGCATCTTGCCGTTGCGCGGCTCGAAGGCGCTGAACTCGACACTGGCCAGCCACAGGCGTGGCACCGGCTGCACGTTGTCCACCAGCACTTGTGGTGGCGCTTTCGGGCTGCGGTTTTCCAGTACGGCCTGGAGTTTTTCCAGCAGTTCGGCGTCTTTCGCGGCGGCGGGGTAGTCGAGGGTTTCCTGGATTTGCAGCAATACTGCTGCGCAATGTTTGCAGTTGGTGCGTACCGGGCAGGTGCAGGCGGCGTCGACCAGCAGCAAAGTGCCTTTGGCTGACTCGCGCAGGTGAATGGTCTGACGGTAGACGTTACCGCCAGAGCCTTCGCAACTGGCGGTGATGGTTGCATCGCCGACCTGGGCGATGCGTACCCGGTTTTCCAGGGCGTAGCGGCGGCCACGCTCCAGGCTCTGTTCCTTGAATCGGCTGACCCAGGAGGGTGCCAACGGTTTACTCAGGGGCGCGGACATAAGGACTTCGATCAGTCCGGAATGGCTTCAGGCGCTTCCCGTGGCGCAGGCGCCGTCAGGGAAGTGATCTTGATCAGCAGGGCCAGGTGACCGTTATCGAGGTAGTTGAGTTGACCGTTTTTGGTGTGGCTGTCCTGTTTCAGGCGTTCGCTGGCGGTGACCATGCCGTTGGCGTCGATCTGGTTCACCCAGAAGTCGGCATTCACATCGGTGAAGCGCCCGAGTTTCATTTCCAGGGTGCCCTCGATCGGGAACTGGCCGAACTGTTCCTTGCCATCGCTGACGGCCACCTTGGTCGGTGTCTCGCCGAGGGTCTGTTGCCAGGCCTTGTGCAGCAACACGCTGTATTCGCCGCTGGCGGTGAGTTTGTTGGCGACGTCGTTCAGCGCCGGAGTGCGCTGGCTGTCATCGGCCAGGCGCTGAGCGCCGGCAGCCCAGTCTTCCGGCGCAGCGCGGCTGACAATGGCCGGAACTGCGTTCTGACGGACCAGAATCATTTCGACCTGATACAGGTCATCGGCAAACGCCATCGGTGCTACGAAAGTGAGTAGCAGGGTCAGTGAGCGAAACAGGCGCATGCGGCGTCCTTCAAGCAGTTTTCGGGATGAGGCGCTCGAACAGCGCCTCTACAGTATTAAAGCGCTCTTCCGGGCGCTCCATCGGCACCTGGAACTTGAACATGGTGGCGCCTTCGAATTTGTAGCGTTTCGGCTGACTCTGGATCAGTTTGATCAGGGTCATCGGGTCGACCGGCGTCTGCGCGGCGAACTCGATGCGTCCACCCTGCGGGCCGCCGTCGACCTTCTTGATGCCCAGCTGTTCGGCCTGCAACTTCAAGGCCGTGATGCGCACCAGATTCTTGGTCGGCTCCGGCAGCAGGCCGAAACGGTCGATCATCTCGACTTGCAGATCCTTCAAACCTTCCTCGTCGGTGGCCGACGCGATGCGCTTGTACAGAATCAGCCGCGCATGCACATCCGGCAGATAGTCTTCCGGAATCAGCGCCGGCACCCGCAGGTTGACTTCCGGGCCGCCGCCGAGCGGTTGATCGAGGTTCGGTTGCTCGCCCTTGCGGATCGACTTCACCGCACGTTCAAGCATTTCCATGTACAGCGTGAAGCCCACGGCTTGAATCTGCCCGCTCTGGCCATCGCCGAGCAATTCGCCGGCGCCACGGATTTCCAGGTCGTTGGTCGCCAGGACGAAACCGGCACCGAGATCCTGGGTGTTGGCAATCGCCTCCAGACGTTTTTCCGCGTCCGAGGTGATTTGCTGGCGTGGCGGTGTCAGCAGGTAAGCGTAAGCCTGGTGGTGACTACGGCCGACACGACCGCGCAACTGGTGCAGTTGCGCCAGGCCGAACTTGTCGGCGCGCTCGATGATGATGGTGTTGGCGCTCGGCACGTCGATGCCGGTCTCGATGATGGTCGAGGCGATCAGCACGTTGAAGCGCTTGTGGTAGAAGTCGCTCATCACCTGTTCGAGTTCGCGCTCGCGCATCTGCCCATGGCCGATGCCGATTCGTGCTTCCGGGACCAGTTCGGCGAGGTCGGCGGCGCATTTCTCGATGGTCTTCACATCGTTGTGCAGGTAATAAACCTGACCGCCGCGCAGCAGTTCACGGAGCAAAGCTTCTTTGACCGTGCTCTTGTTCTGCTCCATGACGAAGGTGCGCACTGACAGGCGGCGCGCCGGCGGCGTGGCGATGATCGACAGGTCACGCATGCCCGACACCGCCATGTTCAGCGTGCGCGGAATCGGCGTGGCAGTCAGCGTGAGAATGTCGACTTCGCTGCGCAGGGCCTTGAGCTGCTCTTTCTGGCGCACACCGAAACGGTGTTCTTCGTCGATGATCACCAGGCCGAGGTTTTTGATTTTGACGTCGTCGGACAGCAGCTTGTGCGTGCCGATAACGATGTCGATCTTGCCTTCCGCCAGGTCGGCGATCGCAGCGTTCACTTCCTTGGCGGATTTGAAGCGGCTCATCACTTCCACGGTCACTGGCCAGTCGGCGAAACGGTCGCGGAAGCTGTTGTAATGCTGCTGGGCGAGCAGGGTGGTCGGCACCAGAATCGCCACCTGACGGCCGCCGTGCACAGCGATGAACGCCGCGCGCATGGCCACTTCGGTCTTGCCGAAACCGACGTCGCCGCAGACCAGTCGATCCATCGGTTTCGGCGCGAGCATGTCTTCGCGCACGGCTTCGATGGTCGACTGCTGATCCGGCGTTTCTTCGAACGGGAAACCGGCGCTGAAGGTCGCGTAATCGGCTTTCGGGTCGGCAAACGCGTAGCCTTCGCGAGCGGCGCGGCGGGCATAGATGTCGAGCAGTTCGGCGGCGACATCGCGCACTTGTTCAGCGGCTTTGCGCTTGGCTTTCTGCCAGGTTTCCGAGCCGAGACGGTGCAGCGGGGCCAGCGAATCGTCGCTACCGGTGTAGCGGGCGATCAGGTGCAGGTTGGCCACCGGCACGTAGAGCTTGGCGTTCTCGGCGTATTCGAGGGTGAGGAACTCGGCAGCCTGATTGTCGATTTCCAGAATCGTCAGGCCCAGGTAGCGGCCGACACCGTGGTCGATATGCACCACCGGCGCGCCTTCACGCAACTCGGTGAGGTTCTTGATCACCGCGTCGTTGTTGGCATCCGCGCGCTTTTCACGACGGCGACGCTGCATCACGCGTTGCCCGAACAGCGGACTTTCCGCGACCAGCGCCAGCGCCGGATCGTCCAGCATCAAGCCTTCATCGAGCGGCGCGATGGTGATCGCCAGGCGATCCTTGCTCGCAACGAAATCCGGCCAGCTGTCGACGGTTTTTGGTCGCAGCTTCAGGCGTTCGAGCAGCTCCAGCAAGACTTCGCGACGCCCCGCCGATTCGGCGGTGAACAGCACGCGTCCGGGGAATTCATCAAGGAAATTCGACAGCGCTGCCAGCGGTTGAGTGGCTTTGGCTTCGATGGCCAGATTCGGCAGTGCCTGGGCCGGAAAGCGTTCGCGACCGACGCCGGTTTCCACGTCCTGCTGGCTGGCGACCACTCGCGGCCAGCTCTTCAGGCGGGCGAAGCAGTCCTCCACCGGCAGGAACAATTCGGCTGGCGGCAATAGAGGGCGCGATGGATCGACGCGGCGCTCCTCATAGCGATTGCGCACGTCGTTCCAGAAGTTTTCCGCCGCCTGCTCGATGCCTGGTAGCGAGAACACTTGCGTGTCCTGCGGCAGGTAATCGAACAGGGTCGAGGTTTCGTCGAAAAACAGCGGCAGGTAGTACTCGATGCCGGCGGGCGTGATACCGCTGCTCAAGTCCTGAAAGATCGGGCAGCGCCGGAAGTCGACGTCGAAGCGCTCACGGAACCGCGCCTTGAAGCGGGTGACCGCATCTTTTTGCAGCGGGAACTCACGGGCCGGCAACAGCTTGACCGAATCAACCTTGTCGATGGAGCGCTGGTTTTCCGGATCGAAGGTGCGCAAGGTTTCGATTTCGTCGTCGAACAAGTCGATGCGATACGGCAGTTTGCTGCCCATCGGGAACAGGTCGATCAGCGCCCCGCGCACGGTGAATTCGCCGTGCTCGTACACCGTGTCGACGTAGCGATAGCCGCTGGCTTCTAGCCGCGTGCGCATCTGTTCGACGTCGAGCTTCTGACCGACATCCAGCACCAGACTGCTGCCGAGCAGGAATTTGGTCGGCGCCAGTCGATGCAGGGCCGTAGTGATCGGCACCACCAGCACGCCATGTTCCAGCTCCGGCAGTCTATAAAGGCTGGCGATGCGCTGGGAAATGATGTCCTGGTGCGGCGAAAACAGGTCGTACGGCAGGGTTTCCCAGTCGGGGAAATGCAGAACGGGCAAATCCGGGGCGAAGAAACTCAGCTCCTGTTCCAGCCGTTCGGCACTCTGGCTGTCGGCGGTCAGTAGCAGGGTGAAGCGCTTGGCAGCGCTGGCAGCCTCGGCAATCGCCAGGCTCAGGGCGGCACCGGGCAAGTTGCCCCAATGCTGTTTACCTGCCGCGGCAGGGAGAAGCGGTAGACGCAGAACAGGCACGGAAGGTTGAGCTCCAGGCGTTGCGACAAAGTCGGTAATTGTAGCGGCGTCCGGTGCTGCCTGTCAGTTGCAGACTGTGTCTATCTTCGCTGTTTGCACGAAATGTAGTGGTAACCATAAAAAAGAGCACTTTTTTGAGGGTTATGTAGTGCCGAAATCGAGTGGTGTTACGGAGGGTTACAGACATCGTCTAACACTTGTCGAAAAATTGACTGTGCTGGAGGCCCCGGTTTTACTGGGCTGGAGAGCGGCGTTATTTTTTGTGACGGAATTTTGTTACCGATTGCGCGACAAGCGCGCATTGCTACAAGAGGTTCTGGGCGGCATAATGTAGCCCCTTTTTTCTGCCCCTACATGTGGAAGGTTCCCGTGACTCAGAAGCCCGACCAGTGTCTTG
>NZ_JBIUVJ010000076.1:0-20320 GCF_044742875.1 Pseudomonas sp. NPDC087817 | reverse complement strand
TTCTTCGGCGCCACCGTGACTGCAATGCGTGATGTGTGTATCGCTCGTTATGAAGCGTTCGGTACTGCGGGTAATGCTTCGAAGATCAAGCCGATCTCCCTGGAAGCGATGTTCCAGCGTTATCTGAAAGGTGAGTTGAACGCTAAGGTTAACTGAGCCTTGGCTTTGAACCGCTGATACAAGAAACCCGCCGTGAGGCGGGTTTTTTGTGGGCTGCGATGTCTGCGTGCAGTGAAACTATCCAAAAGTCAGAGCAAATGGTGCTGCTGATTGCTTGATGGCAGTAAACACGTGAGGCGCCTGTTCCCGATACTGAGAATGGCGCTTCAGCACCTCTTCAACAGCGATGAGCAACTTTTGAATACGCTCTCTGGGCCGCTCGATTTCACAGGTATGAGCAAACTCCAGCAATCCTTGTCGTGAAGCGAACATTGACTTGTTGCCCGCCAGATCCAATGCCAAAACATCTTCCGGAATATAGGCGGTGGTGTTGACGATGTCGTAAGCCGGCGCCAGATGCGCATCGCGTTGCGTGGGTTCTGAATAGAGCAAACCGAAATTTTTCAAATGAGCGTCGCCATTTCCGACGATGCAACTCAGGGCAACGCTATCGAAGAGTTGATCGAGGGACGTGCGCAAGTGTTTCGCCGGGCAAAACACTCGAACAGCCTTCGCGATGGCTGCATAACTTTTGCTGTACTTCTGAGTAGCCGGCAGCCCCATCAACACGGCCATGTCTTCAAAACCGATCGGGTTGAGCTGATCGTCGCGATCAAAGCGGCGCATGACAAATAGCTTGGCGTTGTCGGAAAGATAAAACGGCGGAACGGGAATGCCCGCGTCTTTTGCCATGGACATACAAAGGAATTCGTTGATCGCCAGGCCTGGGAATTCGTCTCTGCCACTTTTGATGATCAGGTCCGAGGTTTTGGATGTCACTCGCGGCAACTCTGCCTCTTGTCGTTCCGGCACCAGCAACTTGGGTTGAACGCCTGAAATGCCTGCCCGCAGGATGTAGCGATCAAGCATGTCGGCGAAGATATCTTCCGTGCCGTCCCACGTGAGAATCTCTTCGAGTTTCTCTCCCGGAAATTCTTGCTCCTCCAACAAGGCATCAACGGTTTCAGAGCGTACGTGAACCCTGCCAATGGGCGATGTGCTTCCGGAAAGTGCCAGTAGCAGCATTGGGTCGACGTTGACTGTCTTGGCCAAGCGATTGCGTAACTGCTCCAGCACATAGCCTTCTGGCAGGTTCATTTGAAAAACAGGGTGCAGTTCGCGCCGACGAAATTCGTCATGCCGTACAGGCATCGAGAGGCTGATGGCCATTTTTGGCGATGCATCTTCGTGATAACGAAAAGTGAAATCCTCGGCGTTGCTGAAAAGTCTGCCGCTATTACCTTGTGGGGTACTGACTTGAAGAGAGGCCATTTTCATTCGAATAAATCCCCAAGCTCTTCAAGGGTTGGCATCGTTGCTGGAACCACCGAGAGTTCGCAGTCCAGAGCAGCCAAAACGCGCGCGTAAGCGATCATGCCGACGGAAAGGGTGCCTTTCTCCACCGCGATGACTTTGTATCGCGTCAGTCCCGCCAGATCGGCAAGCTGAGCCTGCGTCAGGCCACGATTTATACGTTTTTGACGTAATTGGATGCCGAGCCGGTTAATCAACAGAGAGTGGTCCATGTGTCGCTACCGTAACATTTAATATTGAAGGTAGCGTATACGAAACATTTTATCCACGCTTCACTGCGAGCTGCTGCCCTTGCTGATGCACGTTTACTCGTCCATGAAACCGGAAGTGGCTGGCGATCATCAACCAGTACGGCGGCGACATCAAAGAAACCTACGGCGTACCGGTCGAAGAAATCGTCGAAGGCATCAAGTACGGCGTGCGCAAGGTCAACATCGACACCGACCTGCGTCTGGCATCCACCGGCGCAATGCGTCGCCTGATGGCCACCAACCCGAGCGAATTCGACCCACGTAAATTCTTCGGCGCCACCGTGACTGCAATGCGTGATGTGTGTATCGCTCGTTATGAAGCGTTCGGTACTGCGGGTAATGCTTCGAAGATCAAGCCGATTTCTCTGGAAGCGATGTTCCAGCGTTATCTGAAGGGTGAGTTGAACGCTAAAGTTAACTGAGCCTGAGCGTTAATTTGCTGATTCAAGAAACCCGCCGAAAGGCGGGTTTTTTGTGCTCTGGGGTTACCCTCTTGTGAAGTTCATATTGTAGGTCTTACCCACATTCGGCCCGCCTGCGAGAACTTTAACAGTACCGCCCAACTGATTGTCGTTGCCATCGGACGACTTCAGGGTGATGGTGAGTGAACTGTCTCCATGCCCATATTCATCCCCATCTGAAGCTTTTGCTTTTGCCTGAAGATTAAAAGATCTGGATGTCTTCGCGGTATAGTTCCCGGTGACGGTGAAGTTAAGCCCGTAATATTTCATTTTCCCATTATTTAACTTGCCACCCTGTTGGCTTAGGTCATCAAATGTAAGCGTGGCGGGATTGCTTTCGCCTGTATCAGAGACGGTTCCTTGGAAAGTAAGCATTATTTTCTTAACCTTTTGCTCGCGATATTTAAGGCTCGGGCTAAATTTCAGTCCGAAGTCGTTTTTCCGGTATCACGCTGATGAGGTTAGGTTGAAGTCTGTTTCTTGTAACCTGATAGAAATGACAGTTTTTTATAGTCATTCGCGATGATCTGTTCGGGTAATTCATAAATTCGGTATAAGAAGTTGGAATTTAAGCAGGTCTGTTCCCTTTATTTAAGCAATTTGAGCGAATTCCACCCACGTAAGATCTCCGGAGTCACTGTGATCCCGATGCGTGATGTGTGTATCGCTCGTAAAAGTATTCGCTACTGCCGGTAATACTTCGAAGACCAAAACGATCTCGCTGGAAGCGATGTTACTGACGTTATCTGAAGGAAGAGTTGAAGACTAAGGGCAAATAAGTCGGAGCGTTGGACTGTTATAGAATAAACCCGCCGCGGGGCGGGTTTATCTGTGGATGATTTCCCATCAGTGACAAGGAATTGTCACCTACAGCGGACATCCAAGAGGTTTTTAGATGAAAAGTCCGATATGGGTGGCTATTCCTTCAACTCCACGTGATCCAGCGCTTGATTCACTGCCAATTCACCGAGCATGACCACTTGCGCGATGCCCAGCGCGGTCTTGCGGTGTGAGGTGTCGAGCATGGCGGCGAAGTTGTTGAGCATTTCGCTGGCTGAGCCGAGGGTTTCGCTGGCGTTGGCCAGCAGGGATTCGGTGTTGTACTTCGGGTTGGCGAGGTACATCGGCTCGGGTTTGTTGGTGCTGGCCATTATGCAGGCGGCAGGGGTGAGGTAGTGGTCGAGGGCGCGTTCGGCGGCGTCGTTGAGTTTTTTGGAGTTTGGGGATTCGTAAGGCGAGGCCGGGTCGGTGACCGGCGGGTGTGGCGTTGATTTGATCATTTGCTCGAAACCTGATTGGAGTGCCCCCGCTCTGGCTACTAATCAAAGTGGAGGCAACTGTACGCAGGTTAGTAGACCGGGGTTTCGAGCAAGCCGGCGCACCCGAAGGTGCCCTGCGCACAGCTACCATCAAGCGCAGGAATCGAAATCCCTGACTGACAGATGCATGTGCACCAAGCTTGAAACCACGGGCTACTAAACCCGATCACTGGAAATCAGTGACGCGAATCAAGTTACCGATGGCCCGCCAGGCGCACAAGCCGGCGGATTCTGGCGTACCCGTAGGCAACGACGCAAGCTGTTGTAGGCATCCGGAAGTAACGGCCGACAAATCTAAACAACCACGTTTAAAGGATGTCCGACTGGCAATAAATAACACTGTGGCGAGGGAGCTTGCTCCCGCTGGACTGCGCAGCAGGCCTCGCTTTTTCAGGGCCGCTGCGCGCCCCAGCGGGAGCAAGCTCCCTCGCCACAGGATGTGTGCCAATCGGGATTACTTGTCGTGGTCGATATCGAGTTTGCTGAAGGTGACCTGGCCGCCTTCGCTGGTGTAACCGGTGTTGTCCTGCACATAAACCCCGGCCTTGAAGTACAGCGGCTTGTTGCGCCACGTCGCGCTGATCTGGCTGTCCCACTGATAACCCGCCGCGCTGATGCCGAGTGCGCCGCCGGGGCTTAAGTGGATGAGGTAGTTGAATTCGCGATCCAGTTTGATCCCGGTGGCGAGGGTGATGACCCGGCCCTCGTCGTCATCCGGGTGCATGCGCACCTTGATCACCAGGTTACCGGTCTCGGTTTTGGTCTTGTATTGGTACTCGAGTTTGACCATCGGCTTCTGGCTTTCGTACGCGTGGATCTGGCCGATGACAATCTTGCCGGAGCTGGGCACCTTGTTCACCGTCACGGTGGCACGCAACGAGTTGTCGGCGTCGGGGTAATACCAGTTGCGCAGGGTGCCGTTGCTGTAGGTTTCGCGCAGTTCGGTGCGCGGGTAGATGGCGTTTTCGGTTTTTGACCCGGTAACCGGTGACCAGAAGAACAAGGTGCCGGTGTCGGAATGGAAGTACTGATCCTTGAAGCCGTTCACCAGTTTGGAGGTTTCGACGGTGTATGGCGGGCTGCCAACGGGAACGCTGAGGTTCCAGGTTGCGAGGTCGATCATGTCGGTTCTTCCACTCAAGTTTCACTGCACGCACGTGCCAGAAGCTCTAGGCCGCACGTTTTGGGGCGGCCTTTATAAGCGTAGAGGGTTTTTTTGTTAACCGCCGTCCGGCGGACGTTTGGCGTCAACATCCTGTCGAAATGCCATCTTTCCCGGTTTCAGGGGCCTTCACGCGTGACCGTTAGTCGGCTAGACCTGACATTGGTTAAATGATGGCCTGATGACAGCTTCTGCTTTTGCAGATCCGCGACTAGAGTGAAGGCTCAGTATGTGTACGGTTTTTACCGGAACCGGTCTGATGTCCCGACAAGAGAAGCAGCATGGAATGCGTGCAACCCCCGCCAGGTGAAGGCAGCTCTGTCCTTTTGATCGTTGATGATTACCCTGAAAACCTGATCAGCATGCGCGCGTTGCTGCAGCGTCAGGATTGGCACGTGTTGACCGCGGCCTCCGGTTTCGAGGCGCTCAATCTTTTGCTCGAACACGACGTCGATCTGGTGCTGCTGGATGTGCAGATGCCGGGCATGGACGGCTTTGAAGTCGCGCGCCTGATGCGCGGCAGTCAGCGTACGCGCCTCACGCCGATTATTTTCCTGACTGCCAACGAGCAATCCCAGGACGCCGTGATCAAGGGCTACGCCAGCGGCGCGGTGGATTACCTGTTCAAACCGTTTGATCCGCAAATCCTTAAACCGAAAGTGCAGGCGTTGCTGGAACACCAGCGCAATCGCCGCGCGTTGCAGCGCTTGAGTCATGACCTGGAAGTGGCGCGCGCCTTCAATGCCTCGGTGCTGGATAACGCTGCCGAGGGGATATTGGTGGTGGGCGAGGATGGCTTGATCCGCTTTGCCAATCCGGCGATTTCGCGCCTGCTGAACGCGCCGGTGAAGGAGCTGGAGGGTAAGGAGTTTCTCGATTATCTGCAGAAACCACATATCCCTCAGTGGGCCGAATCCGAGTTTTACGCCAGCTTCAAGCGTGCTGAAACCCTGAGACTTCACGATGCGTTATTGCGCACAGCGCCAGGCCAGCAAGTGCCGGTGGCCTTGTCCTGCGCGGCGCTTCCCACTGAACAACAGGCGATGGTGGTGACGGTTCTCGACATGTCGGTGGTGCGCCACTTGCACCAACAGCTCGAATTTCAAGCCGTGACCGACCCATTGACCGGGTTACTCAACCGTCGCGGTTTTTACCAGACCGTGGAGAACCTGCTGTTGCGCGGTGAACGCAGCGACAGCAGTTGGGTGCTGCTGTATCTGGACCTCGACGGTTTCAAGCGGGTCAATGATTCCCTTGGCCACGATGCCGGCGACCGCGTGTTGCGTTGGGTGTCCGAGCAGTTGAAGGCGTGTCTGCGGCCGTTCGACATTCTTGCGCGTATGGGCGGGGATGAATTTACGGCGTTGCTGGATCTGGAGTTTCCTGAGCAAGCGGCGAAGATTGCCGAGAAACTCATTGAACGCGTGTCGATCTGTCAGCAGATCGAAGGGCTGGACATCGCCCTCGGTGCCAGTATCGGCATCGCGACGTATCCGGATTGCGGTTCGAACCTCGACGGATTACTGCGCGCCTCGGACATCGCCATGTACGAGGCCAAGCGCGCCGGGCGTCAGCAATATCGTTTTTACGATCACGAAATGAATGGTCGGGCGCGCTCGCGTTTGATGCTCGAGGAGAGCGTGCGCACGGCCATCGAAAACCGCGATTTCAATCTGGTCTATCAACCGCAGGTGGCCATCGACAGCGGCCAGATTCGTGGCTTTGAAGCGCTGTTGCGCTGGC
Source organism: Pseudomonas sp. NPDC087817 (assembly GCF_044742875.1). Taxonomy (NCBI): domain Bacteria; kingdom Pseudomonadati; phylum Pseudomonadota; class Gammaproteobacteria; order Pseudomonadales; family Pseudomonadaceae; genus Pseudomonas; species Pseudomonas sp. NPDC087817. The sequence continues at coordinate 13,911 of NZ_JBIUVJ010000076.1, read as the reverse complement.
AACACCCGAGCGTTGGCGATGTGCCGCCGGGGCTTTTTCTGCCGTTGCTGGAGGAGGCGCGATTGATCAGCCGTCTCGGCAGCTGGATTTATCATCGCGGTGCCGGTCAGCGCAAAGCCTGGGAAACCCTGTTTGCCGAAGACCTGGTGCTCGGCGTGAGTTTGAGCAACACCCAGTTCAGCCTGCCGAATCTGGTCACCGAGTTGCGTCAGGTCATGGAGCGACATTCTTTGCAGCCACGGCAATTGGAAGTCGAGGTCACCGAAGAAGCATTGATGCAAAACCCGGATGAAACCCGCAAACAACTGCGTTTGCTGCGCAATCTCGGGGTGCGCGTGGCGCTGGACGACTTCGGCTCCGGGCCGTGTTCGCTGACGCATCTGCGTGACCTGGAGCTCGATACGCTCAAGCTTGATCGCCATCTGATCGCCCGGTTGCCGGACTCCGAAAGGGACGCTTCGCTGGTGAGCACGGTGATCAACCTGTGCAAGCAATACGGTTTGCTGGTGATTGCCGAAGGTGTCGAAACCATCGAGCAGTATCAATGGCTGCAAGCCCACGGCTGCGAGTATGTGCAAGGCTTCCTCGTCGCACGACCACTGATCGCCGAGGACGTTGCAAGCTTCGCCGCGCCGTTTGACTGGAGCGCACTGCCCGGTTGAATTCGCTACACTGGCGCACATTTTTCGAACCGTGTCGCTCGTCCATGACTGTGTTGAAGTACCTCCAGGCCTATCCCGCGCAACTTCAGGATCAGGTGCGCCAACTGATCGCCGACGGGCGTCTGGGTGAATACCTGGATCAGCGCTATTCGGGGCGGCACGATGTGCAGAGCGACAAGGCGCTGTACAGCTACGCACTGGACTTGAAGCAGGAATATCTGCGCAACGCCCCGGCCATCGACAAAGTGCTGTTCGACAACCGCCTCGATCTGACCCACCGTGCGCTCGGTCTGCACACCACGGTTTCGCGAGTGCAGGGCGGCAAGCTCAAGGCCAAGAAAGAGATTCGTATCGCCTCGCTGTTCAAGGATGCCGCGCCGGATTTTCTGAAGATGATCGTGGTGCATGAACTGGCGCATTTCAAAGAGTCGGATCACAACAAGGCGTTTTATAAATTGTGTGAGCACATGCTGCCGGGGTACCACCAGGTAGAGTTTGATCTACGGGTGTACCTGACGTGGCGGGATCTGCAGGCTTAACAGTACGCAACCAGGAAGGTGTGGATGGACGTCAGCAAGACCAAAAGCAGTTTCTACCGCCGCTTGTACGTGGCGTACCTGATCGACAGCGGTCTGGCGCCGAGTGTGCCGACGCTGACCGAAGTGACCGGCATGCCCCGGCGCACGGCGCAGGACACGATTGCGGCACTGGCGGATCTGGATATCGTTTGTGAATTCGAGCAGGAAGAGGGCGCACGCAACCATGCCGGGCGCTATCGGATTCGCGAGTGGGGGGCGATTGATCGCGGGTGGATCGAGCGTAATTTGCGGCAGATCAAGGCAGTGCTTGAGTATCCCTGAGCTGTGTATCGATTGAGCTGACGCCATCGCTGGCAAGCCAGCTCCCACAGGTTTGTCTGTCATTCACAAAAAGTGTGTTTGCCGCAGATCTCTGTGGGAGCTGGCTTGCCAGCGATGAGAGCCTTAAGGACGACGCATCCCGATATGCGGAATGTCATCCTCCAGATACTCCTCACCCGCCACCACAAACCCGTACTTGCCGTAATACCCCTGCAAATGCGCTTGTGCCGACAGATAGATCGGCACCTGTGGCCAATGCTTCTCGGCCTGTTTCAGCGCCTGTTCCATCATTTCGTGGCCCAGCCCCTTGCCGCGCCCTTGCGGCGCGGTAATCACCCGGCCGATCACCACGTCACCGCCCTGGGATTCCGGATCCAGCAGGCGCAGATACGCCATCAACTGGTCATCCTCCCAACCCATCAAATGATAGGTGTCACCGTCCAGATCCTGGCCATCGAGGTCGGGGTAGGCGCATTTCTGTTCGACCACGAAGACTTCCGAACGCAGTTTCAGCAGTGCGTACAACTGTTCTTTGCCCAAATCACTGTGATGTTTGCAGACCCATTCGATTGTCATTTTTCGATTCCTTGAAGGCGTCGCCCGATACTAAGCGCAGACGCCAAAGATGTCTGTATGGCTGAAGAGTCTGTGATAAAGGTCAAAATGCCATCATTCCTTTCTCGCGACGGTGTCTTCTTTGTGTAATCTGCTGGAGAGCGCTGTGCACTGGCTTCAATGAGCTAACGTTAGGGCCTGGGTTTCGCCGGTAAGGGGCCTTGGGTTTTGACTGAAAAATACGCCGGGCAGCTCGCCCGCTAAGGATTTTCAAGCATGCCGCGATTGCATCGAGCCTTTGCTTTGATCGGATTGCTCTTGCTGGGTCAGAACGCTGCAGCCGATAAGCTGCGGCTGGTATTCGATATCTGGCCACCCTTTACCGACGACACGCTGGTCAATGGCGGCCTGGCCACCGACATCGTCAGCACCGCGCTGGCCCGGGCCGGTTATGCCAGCGGTTATGAACAGGTGCCGTGGGCACGGGCGCTGCTGGGTGTCGGCGAAGGCCGTTACGATGTACTGGTCAACGCCTGGTACAACGATGAGCGGACGAAACTCGGGCAGTTTTCCGGTGAGTACCTGCTCAACCGCATCCGCTTCCTCAAGCGCAAAGACACGCCGCTTGAATACTCCAATCTGCAGCAATTGCACACATACCCGATTGCAGTGGTGCGCGGTTATGCCTATTCGCCGCCATTTGATGCCGACACGGCTTTGCAGAAAGTCCCTGTGCATAACTTCGCCATGGCGGTGCGCATGCTGGCGGCGGACCGGGTCAAGTTGACGCTGGAGGACGAGTATGTCGCGAAGTACTACCTGGCGCGGGAGTCAGCCAAGGTGCGCAATTCGGTGGAGTTTTTGCCCAAACCGTTGAGCGAGAACAGCCTGCATATATTGGTGAGTCTGAAAAATCCGCAGCATGAGCAGATCGTGGCGGGGTTTGATCGGGCGATAGCGGCGATGAAGGCGGATGGCAGTTATGACCGGTTGCTGAGGCAGCATGGGATGTAGGTGTCTGATCCCAGAGTTGTGTTGTTGCTGAGGGCCTCATCGCTGGCAAGCCAGCTCCCACAGGGTCTTTGGTGAAGCACAATTTTGTGAATCACTCGACCCACTGTGGGAGCTGGCTTGCCAGCGATGAGGCCAGTCAGGCCACCTCAAACTTCGGAGGTGTCCTTGATCAAATGCGCCGCTAACGTGCGCAACGGCCCCAACTGCCGGCAGATCAGCGCCAGTTGCGTCTGCACCAGTCGCTGCCCTTCATCAATCTCATCGGGCATCTGCTCCAGCTCATTGGCCAGGGCTTCTTCTTCATCACTTTGAATCGCAATCGGCTGCTTGCTCGCCAGCCCCTGGGCGATTTCATCAATGCTCGTCGCCAGCTTCACGCCGGCCCCATCGATCAAATGCTCGCGCACCTCCGCCGGCAGCTGCGTCTCGCGGTGCGCACCCAGCCCTGACAGATAACTGAGCAAGGTGTGCGACAACACCAGAAAGCGGAAACCGACATCCGCTTCTTTGCGGAAATGCCCCGGCTCCATCAGCATGTTCGCCAGTGTCGTCGACAGCGCCGCATCGGCGTTGTGCGCATTGCGCCGGGCCAGACGATAAGCGAGGTCGTCGCTCTTGCCGGCGGCATATTGCTGCATGATCTGGCGCAGGTAGATGCTGTTGCAGGTCAGGGTGTTGGCCAGCACTTTGTTCAGGCGTCGGCCCTGCCAGTCCGGCAGGAACAGGAACACCGTCAGGCCCGCAATCAGGCTGCCAAGCAAGGTATCGAACAGTCGCGGCAGGAACAGCCCGTAACCGTCGCCGACCTGGTTGAAGCAGAACAGCACCATGATGGTGATAGCAGCGGTCGCCAGGGTGTAACGGGTGGTGCGGTTGGTAAAGAACACCACGCCGGCGGCAATGGCGAAACACGATTGCACCAACGGACTCGGGAACAGATCGAACAGCGCCCATGCCACGGTCAGGCCGATGGCCGTGCCGAAAATCCGCTGACCGAGTTTGCGCCGCGTGGCGCCGTAGTTCGGCTGGCAGACGAACAGGGTGGTGAGGATGATCCAGTAGCCTTGCGACGGGTGAATCAGGTGCACCATGCCGTAACCGATACTTAACGCCAGCGGCAAACGCAGGGCATGGCGGAACAACAACGAAGTCGGCGTCAGTTGTGTACGCAGGCGAATCCACACGTCTTTGAGATTGCGTGGCGAGCGGTCGAGCAAGCTGCTGTCGGTCGCATCGGCCAAGGCGTCGGGGTTACTCGCGTCGCTGAGCAAACGGTCGAGGGTGCCGAGGTTGGCTGCCAGTGCGCGCAACGAACGCAGGAGTCCGCGCCATGCCGGATTGCTCTGGATGCGCAGGTGTTCGAGGGAGGCGTCGAGGTCGCTCAGCGCTTCGGCGAAACTGGCGTCATAGATGAACGGCTGGCGCATCTGGATCGATTCGGCCAGTGCGCGGCAGGCTTTGCCTTGCTGGCGCAACAGGCGTTGGCAGCGGAACAGCACATCACTGTGGAAAAACGCTTCGGCCAGCGCATTGTAGGGATAGTGCGAAGAGCTGGCGCGTTCGTGGATGTCCTGAGCGAGGAAGTACAACTTCAGGTAACGGCTGACTTTCGAGCCGGGGCGACCGTTGCCGACCCGGTGCAGAATGATTTCCTTGGCACTGTTCAGTGCCGCCACCACGCGGCCATTTTGCTGGGCCAGTTCCAGACGTCGGGCTTCGACGTCCATTTGCCGGATCGGTTCGAACAGCGAGGATTTCAACTTCAGGTAAAAACCCAGTTCGCGGAACAACCGCGCCAGGCTTTGCTGCACCGGCTGGTTGGAGAACATCGCCTGCCACAACACCGAGAGCAAGCCGTACCACGCCGCACCCGCCACCAGCAGCATCGGTTCGTGCCAGAAATCAGTGACCGCACCACCGCGTTGATCGACGCCGATCATCGTGTACACGGAAAGAATCAACGTTGCCGAGGCAATCGCCCCATAACGCTCGCCGAGCGCACCGAGCATGGTCAGGCCGAAGCTGGCCAGCGCCAAGGCAATGGCAAACACGATGGGGTAGGGGAAGAGCAATTCCACCGACAGCGCGGCGATGCTGAAACACACCAGCGTCACCGCGAGGGCATTGAGGCGGCCCTGCCAACTGTCGTCGGTTTCCGCCAAAGCGCTGGCGATGATGCCGAGGAACAACGGGATCAACAGGCCCATTTCATCCTGATACCAACACAGCGCCATGCTGCCGGTCAGGGCGATGAACACCCGCACGCTGTAGCTGAATTTATCCAGCGCCCACAGGCGCCGCAAAGACTGACGAAACGAGGTCGAGGACATGAAGTGCGAAGGCCTTCCGAGGCGATGCCGCTAAATTGAGCCAGTAATGACGCCGACGCAATGGCGCCGATCACATCTGACAGCAAAAAGTGTTCCTTTGAGATCTTGTGCTGGATTAAATCTTGAATTGGGCACGGAACCCTGTGGGAGCTGGCTTGCCAGCGATGGCTGCCTGACAGGCAACAATGATGTTGGATCCGCCGGCCTCATCGCTGGTAAGCCAGCTCCCACAGGTTTTTGTATCTGCTTTGAATTAAGCGTACTGCGCAGCCGCGTAACCCGAGGCCCAGGCCCACTGGAAGTTGAAGCCGCCCAGATGACCGGTGACGTCGAGCACTTCGCCGATGAAGTACAGGCCAGGGCTTTTCAGCGACTCCATGGTTTTGGAAGACACTTCGCGGGTGTCGACGCCGCCCAGCGTTACTTCGGCGGTGCGGTAGCCTTCGGTACCGGCCGGGACAACTTTCCAGCTGCCGAGCTTCTCGGCGATCTCTGCCAGTTCCGCGTGGGTGTACTGCTTCATCGGCTTGGAGACGAACCAGTTGTCCGCCAGCAGGTTGGCCATCTTCTTGGTGAAGATTTCACCCAGCAACGTTTTCAGCTCGCTATTGGGGCGTTCGGCCACTTGCTGTTGCAGCCAGCTCGCGGCGTCGTGATCCGGCAGCAAGTTGATCTCCACCGTGTCGCCGGATTCCCAGAACGAGGAAATCTGCAGAATCGCCGGACCACTGAGGCCACGGTGCGTGAACAGGATATTCTCGCGAAAGCTCTGCTCGTTGCAGCTGACCAGACAATCCACCGACGTCCCGGACAGTTCGGTGCACAATTCCTTGAGCTGATCGGTGATGGTGAACGGCACCAGCCCGGCGCGGGTTGGCAGCAGTTCATGGCCGAATTGCTTGGCCACTTGATAACCAAAACCGGTGGCGCCCAGCGTCGGGATCGACAGACCACCCGTGGCAATCACCAGCGACTGGCAATGGACCTGGCCGAGGGTGGTGTCGAGCAGGTAGCCGTTTTCGACTTTCTCGATGGTCTGGATCGAGGTGTCCAGACGCAGGTCGACACCGACTTGATCGCATTCGGTCAGAAGCATTTCGAGGATGTCGCTGGATTTGTTATCGCAGAACAACTGGCCGAGTTTCTTCTCGTGGTACGGCACGGCGTGCTTGCCGACCATGCCGATGAAATCCCACTGGGTGTAACGCGCCAGTGCCGATTTGCAAAAATGCGGGTTCTGCGAGAGGAAATTGCTCGGCTCGGTGTACATGTTGGTGAAGTTGCAGCGGCCACCGCCCGACATCAGGATTTTCTTGCCGGCCTTGTTCGCGTGGTCGAGCAGCAACACCTGACGCCCACGCCCGGCGGCGGTCAGTGCACACATCAACCCAGCGGCGCCAGCGCCAATGATCACGACTTCGGTAGAGCGCAAAACGGTGTCCTCACACAATGATCGTTCCCACGCTCTGCGTGGGAATGCCGCCATGGACGCTCTGCGTCCGCTGTTGAATCGTGACGCGGAGCGTCACAGGATGCGTTCCCACGCAGAGCGTGGGAACGATCGGGTCAGAGGATACGTACGCGCAGCGAACGGCCCTTGATCTTGCCGTCGTTCAAACGCTGCAAAGCCTGCATGGCCACAGTGCGGTCAACCGCCACGTAGGCCTGGAAATCAAAGATTGCGATCTTGCCAACCTGCGCACCCGGAATGCCGGCGTCGCCGGTCAATGCGCCAAGAATGTCGCCCGGACGCACTTTGTCTTTACGACCAGCGCCGATGCACAGGGTAGTCATTGGCGGCTGCAGCGGGGCAAGGCCCTGGGATTTGAGGTTGTCGACCTGATCCCAGTTCAGCGGCGATTTCTGCAGTTGTTCGATGGCTTGAGCGCGGTGTGCTTCGCCCGGGGCAACCAGACTGATCGCAATGCCTTTCTCGCCAGCACGACCGGTACGGCCAACGCGGTGAATGTGGATTTCCGAATCGCGGGCCAGTTCGACGTTGATCACCATGTCCAGCGCATCGATGTCCAGACCACGGGCGGCGACGTCGGTGGCGACCAGTACCGAAGTACTGCGGTTGGCGAACATCGCCAGCACCTGGTCGCGGTCACGCTGTTCCAGATCGCCGTGCAGGCCGACGGCGGAAATGCCTTTGGCAGTCAGGTGATCGACGGTTTCCTGCACTTGCTGCTTGGTGAAGCAGAAGGCTACACAGGACGCCGGGCGGAAGTGGTGCAGGACTTTGGTCACTACGCTCATCCGGTCTTCCGGGGAAATCTCGTAGAAACGCTGCTCGATCTGCGTGTCATCGTGGAACGCTTCGGCTTTCACCGTTTGCGGGTCACGCATGAACTTCGAGGCCAGTTGTTTGATGCCCACCGGGTAAGTCGCGGAGAACAGCAGGGTCTGACGACGCTCTGGCGTCTTGACGATGATGTCTTCGATGGCGTCGTAGAAACCCATGTCGAGCATGCGATCGGCTTCGTCGAGGATCAGCGTGTTCAGGCCATCGAGCACCAGCGAGCCCTTGCGCAGGTGCTGCTGAATGCGCCCCGGGGTGCCGACGATGATGTGCGCGCCGTGTTCCAGCGAAGCGATCTGCGGGCCGAACGACACGCCGCCGCACAGGGTCAGGACCTTGATGTTGTCTTCGGCACGGGCCAGACGACGAATTTCCTTGGCAACCTGATCGGCCAGTTCACGGGTCGGGCAGATTACCAGCGCCTGGCAACCGAAGTAGCGCGGGTTGATCGGGTTGAGCAGGCCGATGCCGAACGCAGCGGTTTTGCCGCTGCCAGTCTTGGCCTGGGCGATAAGGTCCATCCCCTTGAGGATCACCGGCAAGCTCTGCGCCTGGATCGGCGTCATCTGGGCATAACCGAGTGAGTCGAGGTTAGCCAGCATGGCGGCGGACAGCGGCAGAGTATTAAAAGCGGTGGCGATGGTGGTCACGGGACTGGCCTGCAAAACAAAATGTCGCGCAGTGTAGCAGCCCCGTGCCACTTTCCTCGAAAGTTCTGGACGAACAGTGACTGAATCAACAGCCCAGAGTTGTTCCTGGACCATAGATGAAGCTGTGGCAGAGGAGCCTCTGTGGTGAGGGGATTTATCCGCGATGGGCTGCGAAGCAGCCCCAAAACCTGCCGCCTCAGTGCATCAGACTGATCGCATTCAGCTTTCTTGGGGTCGCTGCGCAACCCGTCGGGGATAAATCCCCTCACCACAAAGCTCCCTCGCCACAAAAGCCCTTCAGCGCAAATCAGTGTTCGATGTGCTCTTCCGGGCGTTTGGCGCGGCGGCCGTCTTCTTTCGACAGTTGCGAGAAAATTGTCGCCGCCAGCATCGCCATGATCCCGACCGTGACGAAGGTCAACTGGAACGCGCCCAATACGGTCTCGACGCCATCGTTACCAATCTCCGCAGTAAATCCGCCGAGCAACGCACCGGCGCAGGCAACCCCAAGACTCAAGGACAACTGCGCCACCACCGAGAGCAAACTGTTGCCGCTGCTGGCGCTCGCATCATCCAGATCAATCAAGGTCACCGTATTCATCGCCGTAAATTGCAGCGAGTTGATCGCGCCGAGAACCGCCAGCAGACACAGCAGCAGCCAGTACGGTGTCTGCTCGCTGACCAGGCCCATGCTCGCCAGCATGATCCCCAGCGCCAGTGTGTTGCCGGTCAGCACAATGCGATAACCGAGACGTTCGATCAGCGGCCGCGCCACCCATTTGGCGACCATCGCCGCAGCGGCCAGCGGCAGCATGCTCATCCCCGCTTGCGACGGCGAATAACCGAGCGCCACTTGCAGCAGCAACGGCACCAGAAACGGCAGGGCACCGCTACCCAGACGTGCGAACAGATTGCCGAGAATGCCCACGGCAAAGGTGCGGGTCTTGAACAGCGACGGTGCGAACAGTGGATTTTCGATGTGCCCGGCGCGCAACCAGTACGCCGCCAGACAGGCCATGCCGCCGAACAACAGCAACATCACCCGCAGGTGCGGCAGGTGCAGTTCGCCGAGCCCTTCCATGGCGATGGTGATCAGAATCATCGCCGCGCCAAACAACAGAAAGCCCAAGCTGTCGAAGCGCGTGCGCTCGGTACCGCGCAGGTCGGGGATGAATTTCCACACTGCGTAGCAGCCGATGACGCCGACCGGCAGGTTGATCAGGAAGATCCAGTGCCACGTCAGGTATTCGACCATCCAGCCGCCCATGGTCGGGCCGATCAACGGGCCGAGCAGGCCGGGGATGGTGATGAAACCCATGATCCGCACCAGTTCCGATCTTGGATAGGCACGTAAAACCACCAGTCGACCGACCGGCAACATCAGCGCGCCGCCCAAGCCTTGGATGACGCGGGCGCCGACCAGCATGCTCAGGCTGCTCGACAACGCGCAGAGCAGCGAGCCGAAGCTGAACAGGAGGATCGCGCCGAAGAAGATTTTCTTGGTGCCGAAGCGGTCAGCGATCCACCCGGAAGCGGGGATCAACAACGCCACGGTGAGCATGTAGGAGATGACCACACCCTGCATGCGCAGAGGGTCTTCGGCCAGATCGCGGGCCATGGCTGGCAGGGCGGTGTTGAGGATGGTCCCGTCGAGGGACTGCATGAAGAACGCAATGGCGACGACCCACGGCAACCAGCGGGCGGTGATGGCGTCGAGAGGCGGGCGAGTGGGCATGGAACCTCTGAGAAAGTGGATCAGACGGAACACTACCCTGTGGGAGCTGGCTTGCCAGCGATGAGGCCATCAGATTCAACATCGTTGTTGCCTGAAAGTCCGCCATCGCTGGCAAGCCAGCTCCCACAGGTACTGCGGTGTTGCGGTATTACAAGGTCAGGGTCAGTCGGCTCACCAGCGCCCCCGGCAGCAACGCCGAGGAAGTATTGCGCTGGCTATACGTACTCGCCGACAGCAGCAACTCACGCTCGGCGGTCAGTGCTTCCAGCTGCGAACCCAGCAAGCTGTAGGCGCTGTCATCGAAACGCATGGTGCTGACCGGGGCCTGGATTTCGCCGTTCTCGACCCAGAAGGTCGCGAAGCGGGTCATGCCGGTCATGCGCGCCGCCGGTTGATCCGAGAAGTTCAGGTACCACAGGTTGCTGATGTACAGCCCGGTGCCCAATTGCTTGAGGATCTCTGCTTGCGACAGATCACCGGCAGCCATGTTCAATGCACTCGGCGATTCACCGCCGCTGGCACCGTTGGCCGTAAGGCCGTATTCGGCCGCACTGCGCGAACCGACCAATTGATCGCCAGCCTTGCCTTCGACGATCAGGCGCAGATCGCTGCGTGGATAACCTTCACCGGAAAACGCCGGGCTCAACGATTCGCTGACTTTCTCATCCAGCGACACCAGCGGGCTGAACGCCTGATCGCCGACATAGAGCTTCTGCAACGGGCTGCTTTTGCTCGCGATCGATTGCGCCGAGAAACCGCCCCAGCTCAGCATGCCCATGATTTCTTCCAGCGCCGCCGGCGCCAGATACGCGCGGTAGTGCCCCGGTGCCAAGGTGCGCAACGGCCGACCAAGGAATTCCAGTTGCTCGCGCGCCTGCTGGAAGCGTTTGGCGAAACCATCGCTGCTCCAGTCGTGCCCGGCGTAACTGGCCTTCACGGCCTCGCCGTTCTCGTGGAACAGGCTGAAATCGAAGTTGAAGCTGTTTGCCTGATGCCAGCCGAAGGCGCCTGAAGAACTGGCGAAACCACGGCTGATCGGGCCGGCGGCATAGAAGCCCACCAGGTCCAGACCTTCGGCGGCGGCGCAGATTTCGTCGACCACCTGCTCGGTGTCCGGCAGCGGATGCTCCTGCACGTTATTGCTCTGCCAGCCATTGTGGTTGAGCAACAGATACGGATCCTGCGGCAGCAGCGGCAGGGTTTCGCGCAATTGTTGCAGGCCTTCGGCGAGGCGTTGCAGGTCGCCTTCCAGATCACCGGAGAGGGTGATGTGCAAGTCGGCATGGCGGCCGTCGTTGATCAGTTTCAGGCCGACATCGGCCTGCTGCACTTGCCCGGCCTGACGCACCTTGGCGTGGTTGAAACGCACGAACGCCGACGATTCGGCGGCATAGCTGAGGGTGAACTGTTCCGGCTCGCGCACTGTGTCGCGCAGCCAGTTGACCAGTACTTTAAAGGCCTCAGCCTGATTCTTGACCGTACTCATCAGGCGTCTCCCCCAAACACATCAACATTGCTGAATACGCAGGCCGGCGAAGCGTGGCCGACGCGGATCACCTGGTTCGGTTCGCCCTTGCCGCAGTTTGGCGTGCCCAGCACCTTGACGGTGTTGGCGTCGCCGACGGCGCGCAGGCTTTTCCAGAAGTGCGCGGAAATCGCCCGGTAGTTCGGGTTTTTCACCACGCCTTTGAGTTCGCCGTTTTCGATCAACTGGCCCCATTCGCAGCCGAACTGGAATTTGTTGCGTGCATCGTCAATCGACCACGAGCGGTTGGTGCTCATCAAAATGCCGTGCTCGATGCCTTCGATCAGCTTGTTCAGCGGCTGGTCGCCCGGTTCGATATTGAGGTTGGCCATACGGTCGATCGGCGCGCGGTTCCAGCCACAGGCGCGACTGTTGGCGACACCGTCGAGACCGGCGCGGAACTGCGACAGAGCACCGCCCAATGGTCGCAGCAGCAGGCCCTCGCGAATCAGGAATTGCTTGCTGGCCTTGCTGCCATCGTCGTCGTGGCCGTAACTGGCGAGTTCTTCGGGAATGCCCGGATCGAAGGTCACATTGAGCAGTTTCGAGCCGTACTGCAGGCTGCCGAAATCAGACGCTTTGACGAAGCTGGTACCGGCGTAATTGCGCTCGTCGCCGAGAATCCGGTCGAGTTCCAGCGGGTGACCAATGGATTCGTGGATCTGCAGCATCATCTGATCGGGCATCAACAGCAGGTCGCGCGGCCCTTGCGGAGTGTTGGGCGCGAGCAGCAGTTGCAGGGCCTGGTCGGCCACCTGCGGACCGGCACCAACCAGGCCGCAGCGGCTGATCACGTCAGCGCCGCCCTGTTGGCCGAAGTTCTCGCGGCCGAGGCTGCGGGTCTGGCTGTCGTTGCCGTCGTAGGCGGTGACGTCGAGGCCTGGGTAGACGAAGCGCTGGGCCTGACGCAATTCGGCGCCGGCGCTGCTCAGGTAGATCTGCTCGACGTGGGTGATGCCGATGCTCACTTCCCAATTCACCAGGCGCTCATCCTTTGGCACCGAGGCGGATTCCGCGCCGAGCAACTCAAAGCATTCGCTCAGGGACGGGAAGGGTTGTTCGAGATTGGGTGAAAAGTAGTCAGCGCGGTCGCTGGAAACGGGCTGATCGCGCAGGTCGAGCAAGGCGTGCGGTTTGAGCGCCCGGGCCTGCAGTTCGGCGCGCTCAAGGGCGGTTTGCAGGCCGCGTTGCGAGAGGTCGTTGGTTGCGGCGTAGGCTTCGACACCGTTGACTCGCACCGTCAGCATCGCCCCTTCGTCGCGGCTCAGGCTCGGTGGTTCGGCAACGTTCTTGCGCACCGACAGGTACTGGCCGGACTCGCGTACATACCGCAGGGAAAAAAACTCAGCGCCCGTGCGCAAGGCAGCGAAGCGCTGCTTGAGCTGGGGGTGGAAATCGAACATTCGGGAACCTCCTTGTTATGGAGTTGCGGGGTGAGGCGATTCGGCGGGGAGGGGTGAAACGGTTGCGCGAGGTCTAGAGTAGGCCTGCGTGGGGGTAGGATCAAGTGAAGAGGGGGTGTAGGAGGAATTACTGTGCAGCGGGGGAATTTGTGCTGAATGTGAGGGCCCCTTCGCGAGCAGGCTCGCTCCCACAATTGATCTCCAGTGAACACAAAATCTGTGAGTACTCAAAAACAATGTGGGAGCGAGCCTGCTCGCGAAGGCCGCGCCTCGGTATTACTCAAGGGCCTCATCGCTGGCAAGCCAGGCTCCCACAGGTGTTTTTGTGTACACAATTTCTGTGAACGACGCAAAACCCTGTGGGAGCTGGCTTGCCAGCGATTAGCCGTGACGCGGTGTTATGTCTTACTGAGCAACCGGCGTGATATCACGCATCGGCTTGCCCTTCACTGGCGCATTGCCCGCGACGTAGTAGGCAGCATTGCTACGCGGCAGTGGCTTGCGGCCACGGATCTTGTCGGCGATTTTCTCGGCCATCATGATCGTCGGCGCGTTCAGGTTACCGGTGGTGATGATCGGCATGATCGAAGCATCGACCACGCGCAGACTCTGCATGCCGTGCACACGACCTTCGCCATCAACCACAGCCATTTCGTCGGTGCCCATCTTGCACGAGCAGGACGGGTGGAACGCGGTTTCGGCGTGCTCACGGATGAACTTGTCGAGCTGCTCATCGGTTTGCACTTCGATGCCCGGGCTGATTTCGCGGCCACGGAAAGCGTCCAGCGCAGGCTGCTGCATGATTTCACGGGTCAGGCGGATGCCGTCACGGAATTCCTGCCAGTCCTGCTCGGTGGCCATGTAGTTGAACAGGA
>NZ_JBIUVJ010000075.1:0-20504 GCF_044742875.1 Pseudomonas sp. NPDC087817 | reverse complement strand
TGCGCTTTGTAGGATTTTTCAGCGGGGATTCAGGGTAAAAGTGCGCAAGAAGTTGCGCAGTACTGCGCAACTTCTTGCGCACTTGGCTACAGGCCTTGTGGCGTATGGGTTGTAGCCAAGTTGGTAGCTGAAAATTGAAAACAAGTGCGCAACTTCTTGCGCATCATGGCTCTTCGCCGCCATTGGCCGGTCACGAATGACCGATCCATCGCCTCCTTTTGTCATTCCGTCACTGGTACGCCAGCCCCGGATTGGCGGACAGTCCCACCCCAGAGCCGCCCGGCAAACCACGCCGGGCCGGCCCGGGGGTTAAAAAGCGTCTTATTAATGAAACACTGCCCTCGGCTATACTCCCCGCATTTCGACCTAGGCACGAGGAATCACTGTGAAGAACTGGACGTTGCGCCAACGCATTTTGGCGAGCTTTGCGGTGATTATCGCGATCATGTTGCTGATGGTGGTCGTGTCGTATTCGCGGCTGCTGAAGATTGAAAGCAGTGAAAGCAGTGTGCGCGACGACGCGATCCCCGGGGTTTATTACAGCTCGATGATCCGCGGCGCCTGGGTCGACAGTTACCTGCAGACCCAGGAGTTGCTCGGGCTCAAGGAAGGGCAGGGCATCAGTAGCGAAGATGCCGCCGACTACAAGGCGTTCGAAAACCGCCTGCAAGAGCAGATGGCCAACTACCGCAATACCGTCACCACGGACGAGGATCGGGTCGAGTTCGCCGCGTTCGAGAAATATCACGACACTTATATGCAGATTCAGGATCAGGTGCTGGATCTTCACAAGCGCAATCTGGAAGCCGACGCGGTCAAGCTGTTCAGCGAAAAGCTGACACCGACCTGGTACACCGGGCGCATGAAACTCAACGACATCATCAGCGAAAACAAGAAAGTCGCCGACCAGGCCATGGCCAATATCGACGATGCCGTCGCGGCAGCGAAGATCAGCATGTTCATCTCGCTGCTGGTGGCCGTGCTGGCCGCCGGTGCCTGTGGCTTGCTGCTGATGCGCGCGATCATGGCGCCGATGAACCGCATCGTACAAATCCTCGAAATCATGCGCACCGGCGACTTGAGCAGCCGTTTGAACCTTGAGCGCAAAGACGAATTTGGCGCTGTGGAAACCGGCTTCAACGACATGATGACCGAGCTGACGTCGCTGGTTTCTCAGGCGCAGCGCTCGTCGGTGCAGGTGACCACCTCGGTGACCGAGATCGCCGCCACCTCCAAGCAACAGCAAGCTACCGCCACCGAAACCGCTGCCACGACCACCGAGATTGGCGCGACGTCCCGTGAGATCGCCGCCACCTCGCGGGATCTGGTGCGCACCATGACCGAAGTCTCCACCGCCGCCGATCAGGCCTCGGTGCTCGCCGGTTCCGGCCAACAGGGCCTGGCGCGCATGGAAGACACCATGCATTCGGTGATGGGCGCGGCCGATCTGGTCAACGCCAAACTGGCGATCCTCAATGAGAAGGCCGGCAACATCAATCAGGTGGTGGTGACCATCGTCAAGGTCGCCGACCAGACCAACCTGCTCTCGCTCAACGCGGCGATCGAGGCGGAGAAAGCTGGCGAATACGGCCGCGGTTTCGCCGTGGTTGCCACCGAAGTACGGCGTCTGGCGGATCAGACTGCCGTCGCCACGTATGACATCGAACAAATGGTGCGCGAGATCCAGTCGGCGGTATCCGCAGGCGTGATGGGCATGGACAAGTTCTCGGAAGAAGTGCGTCGCGGCATGTCCGAAGTGCAGCAGGTCGGCGAGCAGCTGTCGCAGATCATCCACCAGGTGCAGGCGCTGGCGCCGCGGGTGTTGATGGTCAACGAAGGCATGCAGGCGCAGGCCACTGGCGCTGAGCAAATCAACCATGCGCTGGTGCAATTGGGCGACGCCAGCAGCCAGACCGTCGAGTCGTTGCGTCAGGCCAGTTTCGCCATCGACGAACTGAGCCAGGTGGCCGTCGGGCTGCGCAGCGGCGTTTCGCGATTCAAAGTCTGATGAGCGAAATCATCGCCAAACGCAGCGCCGCGCAAGTGGTGAAGCCGGCGTTGTTCCTGCTGTTTCGTATTGGCAGCGAGCGCTACGCATTGCGCGCCACCGAAGTCGCGGAGGTGCTGCCGCGCCTGCCGTTGAAGCCGATTGCCCGTGCGCCGCATTGGGTCGCCGGGGTGTTTGCCTATCGTGGCGCGGTGGTGCCGGTCATCGACCTGAGTGCGCTGACGTTCGGTCAGCCCGCCGAGGCGCGGACCAGTACGCGATTGGTGTTGGTGCATTACCGACCAGACGAAACGCAGCCGGCGCAATGGCTCGGACTGATCCTTGAACAGGCCACCGACACCCTGCGTTGTCATCCGCAGGAGTTTCAGCCTTACGGCCTCGATAACCGTGAGGCGCCGTACCTCGGCCCGGTGCGCGAGGATGCGCAGGGGCTGGTGCAGTGGGTGCGGGTCAATGATTTGCTGGATGAATCGGTGCGCACCTTGCTGTTCCCCAATCCGCCGCGTGATCCGGCGCAGCTTGAGGCACAGCCATGAGCAGCGATCAGCGTTTTTTCGACTTCCTGAAGGAGCGTATCGGCCTCGACGTCGCTTCGGTCGGGCCGGCGATCATCGAGCGGGCCGTGCGCCAGCGCACGACGCTCTCGCAAGCGGCGCATGCCGATGAGTATTGGCAGTTACTGCAAGGCTCGCGGGACGAACAACAAGCGCTGATCGAAGCGGTGATCGTTCCCGAAACCTGGTTTTTCCGTTATCCGGAATCCTTCGCCACGCTGGGCAAACTGGCACGCAAGCGCCTCGCCGAATTGAACAACATGCGCGCGCTGCGCATCCTCAGCCTGCCGTGTTCGACCGGCGAAGAACCCTATTCGATTGCCATGGCCTTGCTCGATGCCGGGCTCAAACCGCATCAGTTCAAGGTCGACGGCATGGACGTCAGCCCGCTGTCGGTGGACAAGGCGCGGCGGGCGCTGTACGGCAAGAATTCGTTTCGCGGCCAGGATCTGGACTATCGCGAGCGGCACTTCACGCCTGAACAGGACGGCCATCGGGTCAACGAAATCGTCCGCGAGCAGGTGCGTTTGCAGGTCGGCAATGTGCTCGATCCAACGCTGTTGGCCAGTGAGCCAGCCTTCGATTTCGTGTTCTGCCGCAACCTGCTGATCTATTTCGATCAGCCGACCCAGAAGCAAGTGTTCGAAGTGCTCAAGCGCCTGACGCATGTCGACGGTGTGCTGTTCATCGGTCCGGCCGAGGGCAGTCTGCTCGGGCGGTTGGGCATGCGTTCGATCGGCATCCCGCAGTCGTTTGCTTTCAGTCGCCACAGCGAGCCGCAACCCGAGCCGGTGCCCATTCCCGCGCCCGTCCCATTGCCGGTACGCCAACCCGTGCGCAGCACACCGCCGCCGCCCGTGCGTAATCGACCCTTTGCCTCCGTGACGTCGATGCCGGTGACCAGCAAAAGTGCGAATCCCGACGCGGCCACGCTATTGGCCAACATCGCCGCACTGGCCAACGAAGGCAAAAGCGCCGAGGCCCGCGCTGCGTGCGAGCAGTATTTGCGCAGCCATGAACCGGTGGCGCAGGTGTTTTACTGGCTCGGCCTGCTCAGCGATGTTGCAGGTCTGGCCCTCGAAGCCCAGGGTTACTACCGCAAGGCTTTGTACCTCGAACCGCAACACCCCGAAGCGCTGATGCACCTGGCCGCCTTGTTGCAGGCCCAGGGTGACAGCGCCGGTGCCAGACGATTGCAGGAACGCGCCGCCCGCAGCGGCCGTGCCGCCGACAGTGAGCGTAAATGATGATCGCGTCCGACACCTTGAACGTCACCCACGAAGACGCCCGGGCCATCGATGACTGCTGGAACCGCATCGGCATCCACGGCGACAAGTCGTGTCCGTTGCTGGAAGAACATATTCATTGCCGTAACTGCTCGGTGTATTCCGCCGCCGCTACGCGCCTGCTCGATCGCTATGCCTTGCAGCAGGACGAGCGCGATCCGGTGGCGACGGCGCTTGAAACCGATCTGAAGACCCGTTCGCTGCTGATGTTCCGTCTCGGCGAAGAATGGCTCGGATTGGCCACTCGCAGCCTGGTAGAAGTGGCGCCGTTGCAGGCGATTCACTCGTTGCCGCACCAGCGCTCGCGGGCCTTGCTCGGTGTGGCGAATGTGCGCGGAGCGTTGGTGGCGTGCCTGTCGCTGGTCGAGCTGCTGGATCTGGACGGTAACTCGGGCCCGGCCAACGGCGCGCGGATCATGCCGCGCATGCTGATCATCGCTGCCGATGGCGGGCCGGTCGTAGTACCGGTGGATGAGGTCGACGGCATCCACGCCATCGATGAACGAATACTCGACGCCGCCTCACGTTCCGGCGCGCAGGCTAACGCCAGATACACCCGTGGCGTCCTGCAATATCGAGGTCGCAGTCTGCGTTGGCTGGATGAAGAACAGCTGCTGTTCGCCGTGACCCGGAGCCTCACATGACCCCCGAACAAATGCGCGACGCCTCCCTGCTGGAGCTGTTCAGCCTCGAAGCCGAAGCCCAGACCCAGGTACTCAGTGCCGGGCTGCTGGCGCTGGAGCGCAATCCGACCCAGGCCGATCAACTGGAGTCGTGCATGCGCGCGGCGCACTCGCTCAAGGGCGCGGCGCGGATCGTCGGCATCGACAGCGGCGTCAGCGTCGCGCATGTGATGGAGGACTGTCTGGTCAGCGCCCAGGAAGGGCGTTTGTTGCTGCGCCCGGAACACATCGACGCGTTGTTGCAGGGCACCGACCTGCTGATGCGCATCGCGACACCGGCCAACGCACCGCAACCGGCAGACATCGAGGCGTATGTCGCGTTAATGGGGCAATTGCTCGACCCTTCGACCCCGGTCACCCCGGTCACCCCGGTGGCTGCCCCGGTCATGGCCGAGTTGCAGCTTGAGCCGCCGCCCCGAATCGAACCGCTGCTGGCGCCTTCGGTGGAAATCCCTGTCGAGGTATCCGAACCGACGCCACGCAAGAACAAACGCACCACCGAAGGTGGCGAGCGCGTATTGCGCGTCACCGCCGAACGCTTGAACAGCCTGCTCGACCTGTCGAGCAAGTCGCTGGTCGAAACCCAGCGCCTCAAGCCACATCTGGCGACCATGCAACGCCTCAAGCGCATGCAGAACAACGGCCTGCGCGCCCTGGAAAATCTCAACGTGCATCTCAAGGAGCATGCACTGAGCCTTGAGGCCCTGGAGTCGTTGGAAGATGCGCGGCGCTTGCTCGCCGAATCCCAGCAACTGCTGGCAGAAAAGAACGCCGAACTCGATGAGTTTGCCTGGCAGGCCAGCCAGCGCGCACAAGTGCTCTACGACACCGCTTTGGCTTGTCGCATGCGGCCGTTTGCCGATGTGCTCAGCGGTCAGACGCGCATGGTGCGTGACCTGGGGCGCAGCCTCGGCAAGCAGGTGCGGTTGGAGATCGAAGGCGAGAAAACCCAGGTCGACCGCGATGTGCTGGAAAAGCTTGAGGCGCCGCTCACCCATTTGTTGCGCAACGCGGTCGATCACGGCATCGAAACCCCGGAGCAGCGTTTGCTCAAGGGCAAGTCCGAGGAAGGCCTGATCCGCCTGCGGGCCTCGCATCAGGCCGGTTTGCTGGTCCTGGAATTGAGCGATGACGGCAACGGCGTCGATCTGGAAAAGGTCCGCCGTAGCATCATCGAACGACAATTATCACCGGCGGAGACTGCCGCGCAGTTGAGCGAAGAAGAGCTGCTGACGTTCCTGTTTCTGCCGGGATTCAGCCTGCGCGACACCGTCACCGAAGTGTCCGGGCGAGGCGTCGGGCTTGATGCTGTTCAGCACATGGTTCGTCAATTGCGCGGCGCCGTGGTGCTGGAGCAGACGGCGGGCGAGGGCAGTCGTTTTCATCTCGAAGTACCGTTGACCCTGTCGGTGGTGCGCAGTCTGGTGGTGGAAGTCGGCGAAGAGGCCTATGCCTTCCCGTTGGCGCACATCGAGCGCATGTGTGATCTGGCGCCGGACGACATCGTGCAAGTCGAGGGTCGTCAGCATTTCTGGCATGAAGGCCAGCACGTCGGCCTGGTCGCCGCCAGCCAGTTGCTCAACCGCCCGGCCAGCCAGAACAGCGGTGAAACCCTCAAAGTCGTGGTCATCCGCGAGCGCGATGCGGTCTACGGGGTGGCGGTCGAACGCTTCATTGGCGAGCGCACGCTGGTGGTATTGCCTCTGGACGAGCGTCTGGGCAAAGTGCAGGACATCTCCGCCGGCGCCTTGCTCGATGACGGTTCGGTGGTGCTGATCGTTGATGTCGAGGACATGCTGCGTTCGGTGGACAAGCTGCTCAATACCGGACGCCTGGAACGCATCGCCCGCCACGGCAATCAGGTCGCAGAAGCGGCACGCAAGCGCGTACTGGTGGTCGACGACTCGCTGACTGTGCGCGAACTGCAACGCAAGCTGCTGCTCAACCGTGGCTACGACGTGGCCGTCGCGGTGGATGGCATGGACGGCTGGAACGCACTGCGTTCGGAGGACTTCGATTTGCTCATCACCGACATCGACATGCCGCGCATGGACGGCATCGAACTGGTCACGCTGTTGCGTCGCGACAACCGTCTGCAATCGCTGCCGGTGATGGTGGTCTCGTACAAGGACCGCGAAGAAGACCGGCGCCGTGGACTGGACGCCGGCGCCGACTATTATTTAGCCAAAGCCAGTTTTCATGACGACGCCCTGCTCGACGCAGTGGTTGAGCTTATCGGAGGAGCGCGGGCATGAAGATCGCAATCGTCAACGACATGCCCATGGCGGTGGAGGCGCTGCGCCGGGCGCTGGCCTTCGAGCCGGCGCATCAGGTGGTCTGGGTCGCTTACAACGGCGCCGAAGCGGTGCAACTGTGCGCGCAAAACACCCCGGATCTGATCCTGATGGATCTGATCATGCCGGTGATGGACGGCGTCGAAGCCACTCGGCGCATCATGGCTGAAACCCCGTGCGCGATCGTCATTGTCACGGTCGACCGCCAGCAGAACGTGCACCGGGTCTTCGAGGCCATGGGCCACGGCGCGCTGGACGTGGTCGACACCCCGGCCCTTGGTGCCGGCAACGCTCAAGAAGCGGCGGCGCCATTGCTGCGCAAGATCCTCAATATTGGCTGGTTGATCGGCGAGAAAACCCCGCGTTCGCGTCCGGTGCCGACACCACAACGCAGCTCGGGCTCGTGCCAGCGGTTGGTGGCAATCGGTTCTTCCGCAGGCGGGCCGGCGGCACTGGAAGTGTTGCTCAAAGGCTTGCCGCGCAACTTTTCCGCAGCCATCGTGCTGGTGCAGCATGTGGATCAGGTGTTTGCCGCCGGCATGGCCGAATGGCTGGCCAGCGCCAGTGGCCTGGACGTGCGCCTCGCCCGCGAAGGCGAGCCGCCGCAAGCTGGCGCGGTGCTGTTGGCCGGCACCAACCACCATATTCGCTTGTTGAAAAACGGCACGCTGGCCTACACCGCCGAACCGGTCAACGAGATCTACCGACCCTCCATCGACGTGTTTTTCGAAAGCGTCGCCAGTTACTGGAACGGTGATGCGGTCGGGGTTTTATTGACCGGGATGGGACGCGACGGGGCGCAAGGGCTTAAGCTCATGCGCCAGCAGGGTTATCTGACCATCGCGCAGGACCAGCACAGCAGTGCGGTGTACGGCATGCCCAAGGCCGCCGCGGCCATTGATGCCGCCGTCGAAATTCGCCCACTGGAAAAGATAGCGCCACGATTGCTGGAGATTTTCCCCAAATGAACCGATTTATCCGCAATCCTGGCCCCCGCAGTACTCAGGTGACCGCCCATGAATGACTTACAGATCGACGACATTAAAACCGACGAAAACGCCGCCATGGTGTTGTTGGTGGACGATCAGGCGATGATCGGCGAAGCCGTGCGCCGTGGGCTGTCGAACGAAGAAAACATCGACTTCCATTTCTGCTCCGACCCGCATCAGGCTATTGCGCAAGCCGTGCGGATCAAGCCGACGGTGATCCTGCAGGATCTGGTGATGCCCGGCCTCGACGGCCTGAGTCTGGTACGCGAATACCGCAATCACCCGGCCACCAAGGACATCCCGATCATCGTCCTGTCGACCAAGGAAGACCCGTTGATCAAGAGCGCGGCGTTTTCCGCCGGGGCCAACGATTATCTGGTGAAACTGCCGGACACCATCGAGCTGGTGGCGCGCATCCGCTATCACTCGCGCTCCTACATGACCTTGTTGCAGCGGGATGCGGCGTACCGTGCGTTGCGGGTGAGCCAGCAGCAGTTGCTCGATACCAATCTGGTGCTACAACGCCTGATGAACTCCGACGGCCTGACCGGACTGTCCAACCGCCGCCACTTCGACGAGTACCTGGAACTGGAATGGCGCCGTTCGCTGCGTGATCAGAGCCAGTTGTCGTTGCTGATGATCGACGTCGATTATTTCAAGTCGTACAACGACAGTTTTGGCCATGTCGAAGGCGACGAGGCGCTGCGCAAGGTCGCCACGGCGATCCGCGATGCCAGCGCGCGACCGTCGGATCTTCCGGCGCGTTACGGCGGCGAGGAGTTTGCGCTGGTGCTGCCGAACACCTCGCCGGGCGGTGCACGGCTGGTGGCGGAGAAGTTGCGCCAGACTGTGGCGGCGCTGAAGATTCCTCACAACACCCCGGGCGACGGTGCGAGCCTGACTATCAGTATCGGTCTGGCGACCATGGTGCCCGAGGCGGGCAGCGATTGCCGGCTGCTGATCTCGGCGGCGGATCGCGGGTTGTATCTGGCCAAGAACAACGGGAGAAATCAGGTGGGTATCGAATAGCGGGTCAGGACAGTTCTGAGGGATAAATGCATTCCCTGCGCTGTTTCATTGTTTTTTACCGGTCGAGGCTGCCAGCAGCAATTCACCGTAAAGCTTTTCGGCGCCCTGTTGACGAAAAACCCGATGTTCGATCGTCGCCAGTTGTTCTGTCCGCGCATCGATTGCCCGTTGTTTTGCCTGTTCTTCACCGAACGTGTTGACGTTGAATGACCGGGTCAGCCTTTTACCGTCACGGGCCGTTGTCTGCGCGATCCAGTAAGTGTTCTTGCCGTTTTTCTGTCTTGAAACACCCGCCAGGCCACTGGTATTACTTGAGCGGAGCTTTTGACGAATCGTACAGCTCAGAGGGGGTGGGAAACGGAGCATCTGCTCATTGCGAAACTTCACGGCAGCGGCATGCGCCGGGTGTTCACCTCCATGGCTGATAAATGGGAACTCCTTGTGAACCTTCACACTGCCTTCCCGATAAAGAAAAACACGCCATGCCATCGCTCCAGACTTCTTGTGGCGGATTCGGATGATGGCGTAGGAGTTGCTGCACGTAGCTTCAGCAGGGCGGTCGTTGCTCATGTTGGGCTCTTGTTCAGTTGCTGAGAGTCGGTCGGACTGATCAATCGACATACGTCACATACCCCGCCATCAGGTTTGGCCGCTGAAACGTGTCGATGTTGTTCACGCGTCGGTGCATCTCCCTGACCACCTGCTTGAACGTTGCATCGTCCATGTCGATCCAGAAACGCGGATTTCGGCCGGTGAGGCGGTCGTATTCGGCGGTGGTGGGGTCGAGGTGGCGGTATTCCTCGTATTGCGGCAGGTCGGGCAGGGGGCGGCTGACGTCCATGTAGTTCTGGATGAAATCCCACAGGGCGCACGCGGGTTGAGTCTCGGGGCCGGGGCAGAGCAGCGCGCCGAAGTTGATCATGATGTTGCGGTAGCGATGGGCGAGGTAGAGCACATTCATCGGCATGCCCTGACTGTCCGGGGACGTGGCGATGTAGGCGTCGAACTCGTAGAAGGGGGCGGTGAGTTCACCGATGGTGCCGTTCTTTTTATATTCACCGTTGTTTTTGTAGTCGAAGACAGTGACTAGTCCGGTGCGGCGATTGAGTTCCCAGATCGGGCCTCGGGAGGGTTTTAGCCAGAGGTTGGGGAAGTGTTTTATGACGATTGAGCCGATTGCCCAGGATAGAAGTGGTAGGCCGAGAAGCCAAGAGAATAGTTGAATAAATATAGTTTTGGTTGTTTCCCATATGGGCTCGTGGTCTATGGAAATAACCGCGAAATAGGCAGGTATGCTGACAATGAAAAGCAGGAAAAACACAACACGTCCTACTCCAGACATATAAATCCAAAAATGAGAGCTTGCGGGAAGAAGCGCGTACCTGAAACGGTCGTGGTCATCCGTCATATGAAAATCGCTAAGCTTATACGTGCTATTAGAATAAGTGGCTATTAGCTCATCTCGGTTGCCCTGAAGTTTTTCTTGATATCGAAGATCGGTTGGCGAGTAATCTTCAACAAAACTTACGGGACATACATCATTAGTGTTGCCCCAAGGCAATCTAGCCTTGGCCAAACGCATAATCCACGAACGTTCAGAGGAGCGCCCTTGCTGAGGCACCTCGCTAGCCCCGTAGGCAGTTTGGGCGTACCACGATTGATCAGTCATCAGTCACTATTCCGCGATTTATTTGTAATCTCATCTGCCCGGTTAAGTTTGCCTGCACCGTCGAATTCCCGTTCTCTGTGGAACTCGCCAAACGACCTGCCATCCTTGGGCGGTGGCGCAGGAAAGTGCCCGCACTCCCATCAATCGACATACGTCACATACCTCGCCATCAGGTTTGGCCGCTGAAACGTGTCGATGTTGTTCACGCGTTGGTGCATATCCCTGACCACCTGCTTGAACGTCGCATCGTCCATGTCGATCCAGAAGCGCGGGTTGCGGCCGGTTCGGTGGTCGTGTTCGGCGGTGGTGGGGTCGAGGTGGCGGTATTCCTCGTATTGCGGCAGGTCGGGCAGGGGGCGGCTGACGTCCATGTAGTTCTGGATGAAATCCCACAGGGCGCACGCGGGTTGAGTCTCGGGGCCGGGACAGAGCAGCGCGCCGAAGTTGATCATGATGTTGCGGTAGCGATGGGCGAGGTAGAGCACATTCATCGGCATGCCCTGACTGTCCGGGGACGTGGCGATGTAGGCGTCGAACTCGTAGAAGGGGGCGGTGAGTTCACCGATGGTGCCGTTCTTTTTATATTCACCGTTGTTTTTGTAGTCGAAGACAGTGACTAGTCCGGTGCGGCGATTGAGTTCCCAGATCGGGCCTCGGGAGGGTTTTAGCCAGAGGTTGGGGAAGTGTTTTATGACGATTGAGCCGATTGCCCAGCATAGAAGTGGTACGCCGAGAAACCAGGAGTAGTACTCGATAAATGAGTTCTTAGTGAATTCCCACCAACTTTCATCTACCAACAAAGTTAATGAGATGTGTCCGGGAATGCTAAATATAAAACATATGTAAAAAATCCATTTGCCCAAAAGATTCATGTATAACCAGAAGTGGGAACTAGCGGGAAGAAGTGCGTACCTGAAGCGCTCATGATTATCCCTTATGTGAAAGTCTATAAGTTCGTATAGGGGCGGTGCGTAGGCGCTTGTGGTGAAATTTTCTTCACGCTTTTTCTTGAGGTCGTCATGAAGACGAAGTTTTTTTGGTGTGAATTTTTCAAGGATGTTTACAGGTATCAGTTCATCCGCATTACCCCAAGGCAGTCTGATTTTGGCGAAACGCATTATCCACGGACGTCCAGCCGAGGGTTCTTGTTGCGGGACTTCATTCGCCCCGTAAGCAGCCTTGGCGTACCACGATTGATCAGTCATGAATCATTATTCCGCGATTTATTTGTAATCTCATCTGCCCAGAAAAGTTTACCCTCACCGTCAAATGTTGGTTTTTTGTGGAACTCGCTAAATGGTGTGCCATCCTTTGGTGGTGGAGCAGGAAAGTACCAGGTTTGATTTTTCTGTTCTAGTACACACTGTGCTCTTACTTGCCACTGTTGTGAGGTGCCAGATAATCCTGTTACCAAATCGAAGGCGTAATTAGATGGGGTTTCGAAAAACAGTTCCAGTCCCTGCGGTAACAGCCTTTGTGCTTTAGGTTGGGCAAGTTGGCTGTTGAGCAGCTTTGTGAACGGCACGGTTTCGCTTTTAATGCGACCGCCTCTGACTTCAAATGTGTTGAGCCGGCAGTGGGCGTTGATGTTGAGCGTACCTAAGTTTGAAACTAAACCCGGTAAGTTACTTTCAATTCGAATGCAGGTGTTGGATGAGGTCACCTGAAACGGCGTTTTAGCGTGAATGTCCATTTTGGCATTGGGGATGAATTCGGGGTTGGAGCCCACGTTAATGCGAATATCGGCGAACAAACTGATCAAGTAATAAAAGCCGCTCTGTGGATCTAGCAGGTGAGCATTGCCCGAATGAGCTTGCGTGCCGAAAGGGCCGTTGACCAGCCATTCTTCGATAGGTTTGTCGGTCAGCCACCATGCAGTTCCGGCGCCGATCACGATCAATATCAGCGCTACCCACCCTGCCGGCCCAAGACCAAGGAAGGTGACGGTGGTGACAATCATGCCGCTGAGAGCGCTGAAGACTCCACCCACTGCCATCATCAAATATGCCCAGCTCGCGTTATCGCCCCATCTGTAGGCATACCAGGCGTCTGTCAGGCTAATGGCCGCAAGAACTAATCCAGAGACTATTTGAGCAAATATTCGAACGGTAAACTCCTTGGCTAAATACTCTGCCGTTAGAGCACCTAAGGTTTTTTTCGCTGCGTCCTTTGAAATAGTGAAAAGAACTTTACGGCCAACTGCTAATACGGATTGAGTACCTGAAAGTTTTACAGTCAGCATTTCTAAAGCTATAGCTAAATCAAGCCCAACTCCAAATGCGCCAATGCTGACGCGATGTGATCCTTTTTCTCGTAAAGCTTGTGATTGCCCCGCCCACTCCGTCCTAACATTCCAAACCTCCAGCATCAAAACCCCAGCCGCAAAAGGCAACGAGCCCAACACGCGATGTACCCTGCTGTTCCGCAACGCCCCATGCTCATCCACCCCCCGCTGCAACGCGCCTTTCACTCTCGCGTCATCCGCCCCCCGCGCCTCCACATCCTCTTTATGCACGGCATTAATCCGCCGATTCAGCTCACTCAGACTCCGCACCGTCGAATGCCCCAACGGCATCACCAATAATTTGTAATGACCCATGCGAGACGTGTTCGGCGTCTCGAACACGTCCGCAGCGTTCCCTGCCTTCAACGGTCGTCCCTGAGCATCCAGGTATTCCCCCATCACCCGCCGTGGTCGCTGATCTCCGGCCGGCACGTCGGACAAGCCGAAGAGGTAATATCGCTGCGGATCAGCGTCACGGCGATTGATGAAATGCATTTCGCCAAAGGTCTTGGGCATCAAACTGCGCAGCAACCCCACGCCAAGACCGTGCAGGTAGGCGCTGGTGGGGGCGTGTACGATCTGGGTTTTCATCGCGCCGCTAGCGGTTTCAACGGCGCCCGCGAGATTTTCATAAATGCTGACCAGCGTGCTGGCCGCCGCTTTCGATTGGCCAGTCAGTGTGCTGTTCAGGCTGCCGCTGGCCAGTAATCCTTCCAGCAAGTGCCCGTCGAGGTGTTCGAGCTGCGGGTAGTAAGGCCCCGGGTCGGTCTCGAATTCGGCGAGGTGTTCGGCGCGTAAACGGCCATCGCCCTCGTTAAGCGTTTTCTCTGTGGGCGGCACATAAGGCGCCGCCAGCGCGGCTTCATCAACGGCCGGCCAAAGCATCCCGTGCAGTGGATGCGCCGGGTCGTGGGCGATGTCGTTGAGCAATGTCTGGCCGATACTGGCCTGCGGGCTGTAGAGGCTCAAGCCGGTCAGCGCGTTGGTGACATCGCCATTTTTAGCCAGCGGATCAAGTTGTGCCGGCACGGTCGCCAAGCTGGCGAACACCTGGCTGACGGCAAACAACGCGGCGAGGTAGTCAAAGCCCTCCAGGCTCAAATGATCGGCCAGGGTTTGCTGGGTGACCGGTTGTTGCAGGCACTCGGCGAGCAGCGCCTGCGCCCTGTGCAGTTGCTGCCAGAGCAGCGCGCGTTCTGCGGTGGCGGTGAAGCGGTTGATGTCGCGGCGGCCGGCCTCTTTCACCTTGTCGAAGCAGGCGTGCAACGGATTTTTCTGGCCACCGATGCTCGCTGGCACGATCAGTTGCTGAACCATGACCGCGCTGGCGTGGTGCGGGTGCAGGCTGGCGCGCTCGGCATGCCGCGCCAGCAGTTGCTGTTGTTGCTGGATCTGCGAAACCAGATGCCGCACGCGGTAGCGCGGGTCTTCCAGCAGCACGCCGCACACGCGTCGTTGCCGAGCCGCTTGCAGTACGTCGACGACAGAAGGCTGGGGCTGCCAGAGATCCGTTTCATCGGCGCTCGGCGGGTTACCGCGCAATTGATCCAGCAACGTGGTGAGGCAATCGGCCCACGCGCTGCTTTCGAACGTTTCAGGCAGCGTAGGTGTGGCGCCTTGCTCCCACTGATCAAGACAGGCCTGGGCCTCGGTTTTACGCTGCGCCGCGAATTGCCCCGAGAGGTCGCAAACGTAGCGGCCCGGATGCTCAAAAACGTATTCGAAACCGCTTTGGCGTGCCCGTTGCGGGGCGATCAGCGCGACGGGAAAGGCCCGCTCGGCCAGGTTGCGCCAAGTAATGCTGGCTTTCGTCGCCGCATCGGACGCTTGGGCATTCCACGCGTCGAAGCGACTGAAAGTCTCTAGCATCGCCGCACCATCGGGTTTCTGCTCGAATAGCCGTTCAAACGTCTGGCTCTCGCACTGCAGCGTTGGGCTCTGACACCGCAGAGCGCGCAACGCAGGATCTTCCTCAAGCCGCTTGATGCGCGCCGCGCTGAGCTGGATTTCGCTGAAACACATTTGCACGGCTTCGGCGGGTTGATTGTTCCAGGTCGCGGGCAGCCAGATCTCGCTGAGATCGACACCACTGGCTTGTCGGTAATCGCTGCTGAATTCCTGGTTCTGGCGATAGGCCTGTAGGTCGATATCGCGGTAAGTCGTGAGTTCGCCGTCTTGCTGCACTTCCAGTTCGCGCCAGAGACGATCACGGTAAAACACATAGACGTAACCACTGCGACACAGCACCGGCGTGCCGAGGTCGTAGTGGCTACGAGTGCCGGGCAGGGCGGAGAACGGCAGGATCGGCACGATCTGATTGCACTGCACTTCCAGTTGGCGCGGAGTGACACGCAAGTCTTCCAGCAACGGCAGGCGAATGGGCGGGCCTTGGCGAGTAGCAATTTCCAGCCACAACTGATGCTTGAGCTGTGCCGACCAGTCCCACACAAACAATTCGCTGTGAACGCTGGTCAAGCGGTCTGTTTCGCGTACGGCTTCATCGGTCAGGGCCAGAAGAGGTTCGACGCCGGATTGATCGACGATCAGCAGGCGCTGGTTATTGCCATGTGCCGTGCCAATTACTTGAACAATCAGCTTGTCGCGTTCGCAGCCGGGGCCTCCGGTCAACTTCCCCAGGCGCGTCATGACTGGGCCTGCGTGCAATGGGCGCTCAGGAAGGCGCTGATCGCGTCGCTGTCGTCGATGCCCTGAGTCAGGGCTTGCGCCATCAACTGCGCCGCCTGCACATAGGAGTGCTGTGGATGTTGCCGCCACCAGCGATAGAGAAACTGTTCATTGCGCTGGCGCGTCAGGGCCTCTTCCTGGGCGGCGCTCAGCACCATGGCCCGGTGTGTGCGTTCGATGTGCCAGTCGTTGGCGTGGAGGTTGTTCAGTTGCTGCCAGCCAGACTCGCCTGTCGCTTGAGTGGCCCATGTCGCACCGAACCAACGCAGTTCGTTGATCGGACCGAGCCACAGGCTGAGGTCTTGCGCGGTACACGCGGCAAAAAAATAACTGGCGACGGTCGGGTTGCTGTAGCGCAGCACGCCTTTGCGTTGCTGGTCGAAGTTGACGAACAGGATCTGCCGCAAATGCGCGAGAAGCGAGGACATGTCACACGCACTTTCAATCAGCAGCCCGGGCCATTGCGCCGGGGTCTGCTCGATGGCCTGAGTGAGTATTGACTGGTTGTCGAGACGGACCAGCAGTGGGCTGTGTTCGGCGAAACCGTTGAGTGAAGTGCCGGCGAACAGCTTCTGGGTGTCGGGATGTGTCGTCAGGCGATAGAGCGTTTCGAGTTGCGCAGCAGGGCGCTCGAGCAAAATCCAGGTATTCATGAGCGAGCTCCATTGCCCAAGGCTTTGCGGCATTGACAGTCGCTCAGCGGGCAGTCCATCGGCGTACCGCCGTTGGGCATCTGGCACAGTTCAATCAACGCTTCGTCGCCGAGCAGTTGCTTGAGGAGTGCGGTTGAAACCGTATCGGGGAGAGGTGGTTCGCTCGCGTCGAGCGCCACCGGTGCGGCCGCCATCAGCGGCATTGGTGCCCCTCCTTGCTCAACCGGCACGCTGCTGAAAATGCCTGTCGCATTGATCGTGATCCAGCCGCCACCGGCCTGAATCGTGACGCTGGTGCCGCCGTCGATAACGATGCGCTGGTCGGCGCTGACGTGGACTTGCTGTTGAGCGCTCAACCGATGGTTGGTGGTGCGAATATGCCGGTCGCCATGTACCGTCAGGTGGTCGTCTTGTCTGATTTCCGTCTGTCGGTTGCCGTGGGTGATGTGTTGTTCTTCTGCGTGCAGTTCATGCCGGGCATTGCCGCCGACTACGACGCTGCACTGGTTGTCGACTTGCACCCGCTGGTCGTTCAGCACGTGTTGGACGAAATCGCGTTGGGCGCGGATGGAAATTTCCTCGGCCCCCTTGCGATCTTCCACGCGCAGTTCGTTGAAGCCTCCGCCACCAGGGCTGCTTTGGGTCTTGAAGGTGCTGCGAGTGTGTTCGGCGGGAAGGTCGAGCGCAGGGCGATTGGTGCCATTGGGCAGGCAGCCGACGATCAACGGGTTATCCGGGTCGCCCTGATAAAAACTGACGAGCACTTCCATGCCGACGCGGGGGATCAGCACGCTGCCATAACGGTCGTGAGCCCAGCCGCTGGCAACGCGCACCCAGCAACTGGAGTGATCGTTGTGGTCGCCATCGCGGTCCCACGGGAACTGAACACGGACACGGCCATATTCGTCGCAGTGGATTTCTTCGCCGGGCGGGCCGCAGACCACGGCGCTTTGGTAGCCAGTGATGGTTTTTTTGCGGTGCACGAGCGAGGGTCGGAAAGGGGTATCCCATGGGGTCGCGAGAAAGGTGTTGCGGTAGCCTTGGGAAAAGCCGTCGCTCGGGATGCTGGTAACCGACTCTTCAAGCACTTGCGGTTGTTTCGCGGTGTGGATGACTTCGGTCAGCAACCACAGGTCGTTCCATTCCTGGCGTGGGTGGCCGGTCAACGACAGGAAGTGGCCACTGAGCAACATGGGCTGGTCGCTGCGTCCGGTGGCTTGCCGATAATCGCTGCGGTGCCGTTCAAGTGCTCGTCGGGCGCGCTGCTTGCCGTGTTCGCGGTCGGTGAATTGACCGGGAAAGCCGTAGTCTTCGAGTCGCAACGGCGAAGGATCTTTCGCAGTGCTCTCCAGTTGCAGCAAAGGCTTTTCAAAGTCGTAGTCGCGACGGGTCACGGCAGTGGGGCGGGTGTTGAACGAGAGGGTGAACGCGTTGATCACTTGCTCATCAGCGACCATCCCGCTGTCCTGAAGGTAGCTGGTGGGGCGGTGCAGCCTGGGGAAGATGGTCTGATCATCGCCGAACACCAGCACATGCCCCGCGCGGCTGTGCTCGAAGTGGTAGTGCAGGCCCTCTTCTTCGCACAGTCGCTGCAGGAAATGCAGGCAACTCTCGTCGTACTGGACGCAATAGTCTCGTGGGCGGTAGTCCGTACCGAGGGCAAATCGATAGCCATTGCGCAGGATGCCGTGGCTTTCCAGAACCTGGGCGATGATCTGCGGCACGCTGAGTTTCTGGAATATTTTCTGCTCGAAACGGTGGCCCAGCCAGGCAAGGCTGGGCATCAGGCTGATCTGGTATTGCGTCAGGCGTTTGCCGGAGTCGCCCTGGCCGACGCTGTAGATCTGGCCATGAATGCCGCTGCCGTGACGGTCAAAACCGAGAAAGGCCAGACGATGCAGAAGGCTTTCCAGGTCGAGGTCGGGGCGTTCACTGACCAGTGTCAGATCAAAGCGAAAGGGCTGGCTGATAGCTTCCTTGCCAGTGAACTCAAGGACCTGCAGGTCGTGTTCGAACCCCTCGATGTCCAGGAAGAAAGAGGCTTGGTCGGCAGGGCTGAACATCACACGTCCCTTGTGCTGATTTAGAAGGGCGGGACTGTGAATGAGTGAAAGTGCGTTGAATGCCGGGAAATTCTGTTTCTGTTGTAGGACTAGTCCTTTGCCGTGTGGGATTTTTCTGGAGAAAGTGCCTTGTGTTTGCGCCTGTAAACGCGCAATCAAGGCGTATTCAGTCCGCCAGACGGGCTGCCGTCCCAGCCTGATTACGTTATACTCGCCGGCTTTCAAAAGTTCGCCAACGAGTGCTGCCCGTCATGGAAATCAATCCGATCCTGAACACCATCAAGGACCTGTCCGAGCGCTCCGAAACTATTCGGGGGTATCTTTGACTACGATCAAAAGCATGAGCGTCTGACTGAAGTCAATCGCGAGCTTGAAGATCCGAGTGTCTGGAACAAACCTGAATACGCCCAGGAACTGGGCCGTGAGCGCTCGGCGCTGGCGCAGATCGTCGATACCCTCGACGAACTGAACGCCGGTCTGGCCGATTGCCGCGACTTGCTGGACATGGCCGTCGAAGAAAACGACGAAGGCGCAGTGGGCGATGTCGTCGCCGAACTGGCCCGTCTCGAGGAAAACCTCGCCAAGCTCGAATTCCGCCGCATGTTCAGCCATGAAATGGACCCGAACAACGCCTACCTGGACATCCAGGCCGGCTCCGGCGGCACCGAGGCCCAGGACTGGGCCAACATTCTGCTGCGCATGTACCTGCGCTGGGCTGACAAACGCGGTTTCGACGCGACCATCATGGAACTGTCGGCCGGTGAAGTCGCCGGTATCAAAGGTGCGACCGTGCACATCAAGGGCGAATACGCCTTTGGCTGGTTGCGCACCGAGATCGGCGTACACCGTCTGGTGCGCAAGAGTCCGTTCGACTCCGGCAACCGTCGTCACACCTCGTTCTCTGCGGTTTTCGTCTCGCCAGAGATCGACGACAAAGTGGAAATCGAAATCAACCCGGCAGACCTGCGGATCGATACCTATCGTTCCTCCGGTGCCGGTGGTCAGCACGTAAACACCACCGACTCGGCCGTACGTATCACCCACGTACCGACCAACACCGTGGTCAGCTGCCAGAACGAACGTTCCCAGCACGCCAACAAAGACACCGCCATGAAAATGCTGCGGGCCAAGTTGTACGAGCAGGAGATGCAGAAACGCAACGCGGCGTCCCAGGCGCTGGAAGACACCAAGTCCGACATCGGCTGGGGTCACCAGATCCGCTCGTACGTGCTTGATGCCTCGCGCATCAAGGATCTGCGCACCAATATCGAACGCAGCGACTGCGACAAGGTGCTCGATGGCGACATCGATGAGTACCTGGAAGCCAGCCTGAAATCGGGGCTGTAAGAAATAAGCTGCAGGATCGCTGATTCAACACGATCCCTGTAGGAGTGGGCCTGCCCGCGATCCCCAGCCGCAGGCTGGGGGCAACGAACCTGTGATGGAAAATTTAAAGACATGAGCGACCAACAACTCGATCCGCAAGCCCTGCAACAGGAAGAAAACTCCCTGATCGCCCTGCGCAAGGAAAAGCTTGCTGCCGAGCGCGCCAAGGGCAACGCTTTCCCGAACGACTTCCGCCGCGAAAACTACTGCGAAGAACTGCAGAAGAAGTACGCGGACAAGACCAAGGAAGAGCTGGCAGAGGCTGCAATCCCGGTCAAGGTTGCCGGTCGCATCATGCTCAACCGTGGCTCGTTCATGGTGATTCAGGACATGACCGGCCGCATTCAGGTCTACGTCAACCGTAAAACCCTGTCCGAAGAAACCCTGGCCGCGGTGAAAACCTGGGACATGGGCGACATCATTGCCGCCGTCGGCACCCTGGCCCGTTCCGGCAAGGGCGACCTGTACGTTGAAATGACCGAAGTGCGCCTGCTGACCAAGTCGCTGCGCCCGCTGCCGGACAAGCACCACGGCCTGACCGACACCGAACAGCGCTACCGTCAGCGTTACGTTGACCTGATCGTCAACGAAGAAGTGCGCCAGACGTTCCGCGTGCGTTCGCAAGTGATCGCGCACATCCGCAGCTTCCTGATGAAGCGCGACTTCCTCGAAGTCGAAACGCCGATGCTGCAGACCATCCCGGGCGGCGCCGCAGCCAAGCCGTTCGAAACCCACCACAACGCGCTGGACATGGAAATGTTCCTGCGTATCGCCCCAGAGCTGTACCTCAAGCGTCTGGTGGTTGGCGGTTTCGAGAAAGTGTTCGAGATCAACCGCAACTTCCGTAACGAAGGCGTTTCGACTCGTCACAACCCTGAAGTCACCAGGTTGGAGTTCTACCAGGCTTACGCCGACTACGAA
>NZ_JBIUVJ010000074.1:12335-20724 GCF_044742875.1 Pseudomonas sp. NPDC087817 | reverse complement strand
AGGCGTGCTTCACTGATACGAATCCACGTGTCGCCAAGCCGCCGAAAATATGAGCAAAACGAGTTTTATATGACTGACAAAGACCAAACCAAAGTTAAGCGCAAAGGCACATTCAAGAGCGCTCCGCTGCCAGAGCCGGTCAACACCAACGAGCCGCTGAAAGGTGACGAACTGGTCAAGCTCGCTGTTGCAGCCCTGGAAGACGTCAAGGCGCAGGACATTCAAATCATTGATGTTCGCGACAAGCAAAGCATCACTGACTACATGATCATCGCCACCGGTACGTCCAATCGCCAGATCAACGCGATGCTCGACAAAGTTCGCGAAGAAGTGAAAAAGCAGGGCGCCAAGCCGCTGGGCGAAGAAGGCAAGGGCGACAGCGACTGGGTACTGCTCGACCTCGATCTGGTGATCGTGCACATGATGACTGCCTCGGCGCGTCAGTTCTACGACCTGGAGCGCCTGTGGGCCGGTGCCGAGCAAAGCCGTGCGGCCGACGCCAAGCACCACAGCCCGGAAAACACCCACGAGCATTTCACCAAGCTCAACAAAGACCAGCTGTAAGGGATTGCTGTGCGACTGCGACTGATCGCCGTCGGTTCACGCATGCCCAAATGGGTGGAAGAAGGCTGGCATGAATATGCCAAGCGTCTTCCGTCCGAGCTGGCGCTGGAACTGGTGGAAATACCGCTCAACACCCGTGGCAAGAATGCCGACGTGGCCCGTTTCATCCGCCAGGAAGGCGAAGCCATGCTGGCCAAGGTCGGGCCGAACGAGCGGATCGTCACGCTGGAAGTCCACGGCAAACCCTGGAGCACCGAGCAGCTTGCGGTCGAACTCGACCGTTGGCGGCTGGATTCGCGCACGGTCAATTTCATGGTCGGTGGACCGGAAGGTCTGGCGCCGGAAGTCTGCGCCCGTGCTGATCAGCGATGGTCGTTGTCACCGTTGACGCTGCCGCACCCGCTGGTGCGGATCCTGATCGGCGAACAGTTGTACCGTGCCTGGACCGTGCTGTCCGGTCACCCTTACCACAAGTAAGCCTGCCCTCATGTCTCAGCCGATCCGCATCAAGGACCACGAAAAGGACGCACGCCTGGTGCGTAGCCGCGTCGTGTTCGGGGCCGTTGTGGTGGTGGCGCTGATTTGTGTGCTGATTGCGCGGCTGTATTACTTGCAGGTGATCCAGTACGAGTACCACTCGACGCTGTCGGAAAACAACCGCGTCCACGTTCAGCCGATTCCGCCGACGCGCGGGCTGATTTTCGACCGCAACGGTGTGGTGGTGGCGGACAACCGGCCGAGTTTCAGCCTGAGCATGACCCGCGAGCGCTCCGGCGACTGGCAGCAAGTGCTCGATGTGATCGTCGAAGTGCTGGAACTGACGCCCGAGGACCGGGTGATCTTCGAGAAACGCATGCGTCAGGGGCGCCGGCCATTCGAGCCGGTGCCGGTCCTGTTCGAGCTGACCGAAGAGCAGATCGCCCGCATCGCGGTGAATCAGTTCCGTCTGCCCGGCGTTGAAGTGGT
Organism: Pseudomonas sp. NPDC087817; assembly: GCF_044742875.1. Lineage (NCBI taxonomy): Bacteria > Pseudomonadati > Pseudomonadota > Gammaproteobacteria > Pseudomonadales > Pseudomonadaceae > Pseudomonas > Pseudomonas sp. NPDC087817. Next base: position 19,194 of record NZ_JBIUVJ010000074.1, on the reverse strand, counting down.
CGCGCAACTGGTTCGTCACTATCCACAGGGCGCGCACTTCGCGCACTCGGTGGGTTACATGGGGCGGATCAACGAGAAAGAGCTGAAAAGCCTCGATCCGGTCAACTACAGCGGCACCCACCACATCGGCAAGACCGGTATCGAGCGTTTCTACGAACCGGAGTTGCACGGTCAGGTCGGTTACGAAGAAGTCGAGACCAACGCCCGTGGCCGCGTCTTGCGCGTGCTCAAGCGTACCGATCCGATTCCCGGCAAGGATATTGTCCTCAGCCTCGACATCAAATTGCAGGAAGCGGCCGAAGCTGCGCTCGGCGGGCGTCGTGGTGCGGTGGTTGCGCTGGATCCGAAGACCGGCGAAGTGCTGGCCATGGTCAGTCAGCCGAGCTTCGACCCGAACCTGTTCGTCACCGGGATCAGCTTCAAGGCCTACGCCGAGCTGCGCGATTCCATCGACCGGCCGCTGTTCAACCGTGTGCTGCGCGGTCTGTACCCGCCGGGTTCGACGATCAAGCCGGCGGTGGCGATTGCCGGTCTCGATTCGGGTGTGGTGACGGCGTCGAGCCGGGTGTTCGACCCGGGCTACTACATGCTGCCGAACTACGATCACAAGTACCGTAACTGGAACCGCACCGGTGACGGCTTCGTCGACCTCGATACGGCGATCATGCGTTCCAACGACACCTATTTCTACGACCTCGCGCACAAGCTGGGCATCGATCGGCTGTCGGCTTACATGAACAAGTTCGGCATCGGCCAGAAGGTCTCGCTGGACATGTTCGAAGAATCTCCTGGCCTGATGCCGTCTCGCGAATGGAAACGTGCGACCCGCAAGCAGGCCTGGTTCCCGGGCGAAACCCTGATTCTCGGGATCGGCCAGGGCTACATGCAATCAACCCCGCTGCAACTGGCCCAGGCCACGGCGCTGGTCGCCAACAAAGGCGTGTGGAACCGTCCGCATCTGGCCAAATCCCTCGAAGGGGTGAAGCCGGTGGACGAAAACCCGATGCCGGACATTATCCTGCGTGATCCGTCGGACTGGACCAAGGTCAACCACGGCATGCAGCAAGTGATGCACGGTGCCCGCGGCACCGCGCGCAAAGCGGCCATTGGCGCGCAATACCGTATCGCCGGTAAATCGGGTACGGCGCAGGTGGTGGCGATCAAGCAGGGCGAGAAGTACGACCGCTCCAAGGTTCAGGAGCGCCATCGTGACCACGCCTTGTTCGTCGGCTTCGCCCCGGCCGATGACCCGCGAATCGTCGTGTCGGTGATGGTCGAGAACGGTGAATCCGGCTCCGGCGTTGCCGCGCCAGTGGTGCGTCAGGTCATGGACGCCTGGCTGCTCGATCAGGACGGACGTTTGAAGGCCGAATACGCCAGCCCAATCAGTGCGGAGGCTACGGCCCGTGATGAATAATTTTGATCGCATGCTCTCCAGTGAGGATGTGATGCGTCGCCGCGCGACGCTGCTGCAAAGACTGCATATCGATGGCCCGTTGCTGATCCTGCTGCTGATCCTCGCCGCCGGCAGCCTGTTCGTGTTGTATTCGGCCAGCGGCAAGAGCTGGGACCTGCTGGCCAAGCAGGCCACTTCGTTCGGCATCGGTCTGGTGTCGATGATCGTCATCGCCCAGTTCGAGCCGCGTTTCATGGCGCGCTGGGTGCCGCTCGGGTATGTGATCGGCGTGGTGCTGCTGATGGTGGTGGACATCATGGGCCACAACGCCATGGGCGCTACGCGCTGGATCAACATCCCCGGGGTGATCCGCTTCCAGCCCTCGGAGTTCATGAAGATCCTGATGCCGGCGACCATTGCCTGGTATCTGTCCAAACGCACCTTGCCGCCGCAACTCAAGCATGTCGGCATCAGCCTGATGCTGATCGGTGTGCCCTTCATTCTGATCGTGCGTCAGCCCGACCTCGGCACCTCGCTGCTGATTCTCGCTGGTGGCGCGTTCGTGCTGTTCATGGGCGGCTTGCGCTGGCGCTGGATTCTCAGCGTGCTGGCGGCTGCCGTACCCGTGGCCGTGGCCATGTGGTTCTTCATCATGCACGACTACCAGAAGCAACGAATCCTGACGTTCCTCGACCCGGAAAGCGATCCGCTCGGCACGGGCTGGAACATCATTCAGTCGAAAGCCGCGATCGGTTCCGGCGGCGTCTTCGGCAAGGGCTGGCTGCTCGGCACCCAGTCGCACCTGGACTTCCTGCCAGAAAGCCACACCGACTTCATTATTGCCGTACTGGGCGAAGAGTTCGGTCTGGTGGGCATCTGCGCGCTGCTGCTGATTTACCTTTTATTGATCGGCCGGGGGCTGGTGATCACCGCTCAGGCGCAGACGCTGTTCGGCAAATTGCTCGCTGGCGCGTTGACCATGACGTTTTTTGTTTACGTTTTCGTCAACATCGGTATGGTCAGTGGCCTGTTGCCGGTCGTAGGGGTGCCGTTGCCATTCATTAGCTACGGAGGAACTTCGCTGGTGACGCTGCTGTCAGCGTTTGGGGTTTTGATGTCGATCCATACCCATCGCAAGTGGATCGCACAGGTTTGAATAAGGTGAAGAGTTCAATGCAAGTAATGCGTGGCTGGGCGACTCGATGCGCGCCGCTGGTTGGCCTGATGGGCCTGCTGGGCAGCGTCCAGGAAGCGCTGGCCGGCGAATACGAAGGCTCACCTCAGGTGGCCGAATTCGTCGGTGAAATGACCCGCGACTACGGTTTCGCCGGTGAGCAATTGATGGGTGTTTTCCGCGAGGCTCAGCGCAAACAGGCGATTCTCGACGCCATCTCCAGACCCGCCGAGCGGGTCAAACAGTGGAAAGAATATCGCCCGATGTTCATCACTGACGCGCGCATTGCGCGAGGTGTGGACTTCTGGCGCCAGCACGAGGCCACTCTGGCGCGTGCCGAGCAGGAATACGGCGTGCCGGCACAAGTCATCGTGTCGATTATCGGCGTTGAGACCTTTTTCGGACGTAATACCGGTAATTACCGGGTGATCGATGCCTTGTCCACGCTCGGATTCGACTATCCTCCCCGTGCCGAATTTTTCCGCAAGGAACTGCGTGAGTTCCTGCTACTGGCCCGTGAAGAGCAGGTCGATCCATTGACGCTCAAAGGCTCGTACGCCGGGGCTATGGGCCTGCCGCAGTTCATGCCGAGCAGCTTTCGCGCCTATGCGGTGGACTTCGACGGTGACGGCCACATCAATATCTGGAACAACCCGGATGATGCGATCGGCAGCGTTGCGAGTTATTTCAAGCGTCACGGCTGGGTCGCCGGTGAGCCGGTGGTCAGCCGGGCGGATGTGCGCGGCGAGCAGGTCGATGAAGGTCTGACCACCGGCATCGAGCCGACAAAGACGGTTGGAGAGTTGCGAGCGCTGGGCTGGTCAAGTCATGATGCGCTGCGCGATGATATGCCGGTTACTGCATTTCGCCTCGAAGGCGACAACGGCCCTGAATACTGGATGGGCCTGAAGAATTTCTACGCGATCACGCGTTATAACCGCAGCGTGATGTACGCCATGGCCGTACATCAACTGTCTGAACAGCTGGTACAAGCACGGGGCGTCAAGTAATGCGGGCATTGCCTAACAATAAACCCCTGAAGCTGGTGGCATTCGCTGCGTTGGCGGTATTGGTCGCCAGTTGCACGACCAGCCGTTCCCCGACGCCGAAAACCGCCAATACCGTTGTGCGAGCGCAGCCGGGTCTGGATATCAACCGCGCGCACAAAGATGGCGCGCCGTGGTGGGACGTCGATGTGTCGCGCATTCCTGATGCCACGCCGACCCTGCACACCGGTCCGTACAAGGCCAACCCGTACACCGTACTGGGCAAAACCTACTTCCCGTTGCAGGAATCCAAGACCTACGTCGCCTCCGGCACGGCGTCCTGGTACGGCACCAAGTTTCACGGTCAGAACACCGCCAACGGCGAGGTTTATGACCTGTACGGCATGAGCGCCGCCCACAAGACTTTGCCACTGCCAAGTTACGTTCGGGTGACCAATCTGGACAACAACAAGAGTGTGATCCTGCGAGTCAACGACCGTGGGCCGTTCTACTCTGATCGCATCATCGACTTGTCTTACGCGGCCGCGAAGAAACTCGGTTACGCCGAAATCGGTACGGCGCGGGTCAAGGTCGAGGGCATCGATCCCCAGCAGTGGTGGGCCGCCAAGGGCCGTCCGGCGCCTTTGATGCTCAACGAGCCACAAGTCGCGCAGAACAGCGCTCCGGTGATCACGGCCTCGGCCGGCACTGTCGAGCAGTGGACGCCGCCGCCGCAACAACATGCCTCTGACACCGTCCCTGTGCCGATGAGTGCAAAAAAAAACGCTTCTGCAACAGCAACTGGCCAGTATCTGCAGGTGGGCGCGTTCGCCAACCCGGACGCTGCAGAACTGCTGAGGTCGAAGCTCAGCGGGATGGTGAGCGCTCCGGTGTTCATCAGCTCGATCGTGCGCAATCAGCAGACCCTGCACCGGGTTCGCCTGGGACCGATCGGCTCGCCGGGTGAAATTGCCCAGGTGCAGAACAGCGTGCGCCTGGCCAACCTTGGTTCGCCAAGTGTGGTCACCGAGTAATACGTAGAACTTGATTGACGGTTCACTTGCGGTATTGGGGGGTGAACCAGGTTGTTGGCTCGTCGAAGAACAAAAGCCCGGCAAGGGTGACTGGAGTGAGCAACTGAACACGCGATGGCTCGTTAGAAAGTCATCTGATTAAATTTTGTCCGCAAGGACAGTTTCCATTAGCGATTTCGAGAGACGGATGAACATCACCACCTTTGCCAAACGCCTGTGTCTGCTAGTCCCGCTGCTCCTCTCGCCAGCCGCCTTCGCGGCCGAGATGATGCCGTCGCCACCTCAACTGGCCGCAAAAGCTTACGTTCTGATGGACGCCAGCAGCGGCAACGTGCTGGTCGAAAACAATGGCGACCAGCGCCTGCCTCCGGCCAGCCTGACCAAACTGATGACCGCGTACATCGCTACGCTGGAAATCCGTCGCGGCCAGATCGGTGAAAACGACCCGGTGACCGTCAGCGAAAACGCCTGGCGCACCGGTGGTTCGCGGATGTTCATCAAGGTCGGCTCGCAGGTGACGGTCAGCGACCTGCTGCACGGCATCATCATTCAGTCCGGCAACGACGCCAGCGTGGCGCTGTCCGAGCACATCGCCGGCAGCGAAGACGCCTTCGCCGACCTGATGAACAAGACTGTCACCGATCTGGGCATGACCAACTCCCACTTCATGAACCCGACCGGTCTGCCAAACCCTGAGCACTACTCGTCGGCTCACGACATGGCGATCCTGGCCCGCGCGATCATCCACGAAGACCCGGCTCACTACGCGATCTACTCGCAGAAAGAGTTCTTCTGGAACGGTATCAAGCAACCTAACCGCAACCTGCTGCTGTGGCGCGACAAGACTGTTGACGGCCTGAAAACCGGTCACACCGACGAAGCCGGCTACTGCATGGTGTCCTCGGCTGTACGTGACGGCCAGCGCCTGATCGCTGTAGTGTTCGGCACCAACAGCGAAGTGGCTCGCGCCGCTGAAACCCAGAAGCTGCTGACCTACGGTTTCCGCTTCTTCGAAACCCAGACCTTCTATCAGAAGGGCACCGAACTGGCTCAGGCCCCGGTGTGGAAAGGCACCACCAATCAAGTCAAGGCCGGCCTGGCTGAAGACCTGACCATGACTCTGCCGAAAGGCCAGCTGAAGAAGCTCGCTGCCAGCATGACCATGAACCCGCAACTGACCGCGCCAATCGCCAAGGGCGACGTGATCGGTAAAGTCGAAGTCAAGCTGGAAGACAAGGTCGTGCACAGCGCTGACCTGATTGCTCTGGATGGCGTCGAGGAGGGTGGTATCTTCCGCCGCATGTGGGATAGCATCCGTCTATTCTTCTACGGCTTGTTCAACTGATTTGTGTTGACCTGCATGGCCCCGCCCCGATCCGGTGCGGGGCCATGTGCGTTACCACGGCTTACGAGGCCGTTACGCCATGACCGATACCGAAGTAAAGGCGCCAAAGATCGAATTTCCTCAGACTGATTATCCGATTAAGGTGATCAGCGATACGGGTGTTGGCAACAAGGACAGGATCATCGAGATCGTCCTGAAACACGCGACCATCAATGACGAGCGCATCGACGAGCGTCAAAGCACCAACGGCAAATACACCACTATCCAGTTGCACATCGTCGCGACCGACCAGGACCAGCTGTACAACATCAACAGCGAACTGCGGGCGACCGGCTTCGTGCACATGGTGTTGTGATGTCTGGCACGCTGGGCTTTCGTGAGCTCGGCCAGATGGCTTACGAGCCGGTCTGGCATGCCATGCAACGCTTTACCAACGAACGCGGCAGCGATGCCGCCGACGAAATCTGGCTCGTCGAACACCCGCCGGTGTTCACTCAGGGCCAGGCCGGCAAGGCCGAACATCTGTTGCTGCCGGGAGATATCCCGGTGGTGCAGGTCGATCGCGGCGGGCAGGTGACTTATCATGGCCCCGGCCAATTGGTGGCTTATCTGTTGCTGGATGTGCGCAAGCTGGGTTTCGGCGTGCGTGATCTGGTCAGTCGCATGGAGCTTTGCCTGATCGAATTGCTGGCCAGCTACGGCGTGACCGCAGCGGCCAAGCCCGATGCTCCCGGCGTCTACGTCGATGGAGCGAAAATCGCTTCACTGGGTTTGCGGATTCGCCACGGTTGTTCCTTTCATGGCCTGGCCCTGAACGTGGATATGAACCTGGAACCGTTTCGACGGATTAATCCCTGCGGCTATGCCGGGCTGGCGATGACCCAGCTGAGCGATCACGCAGGATCGATTGAATTTGCCGAGGTA
>NZ_JBIUVJ010000074.1:4078-12326 GCF_044742875.1 Pseudomonas sp. NPDC087817 | reverse complement strand
CGCTCGACGTGACCGAGCGCCCGGCCCCGCGTCCCAAGGTTGAAGCCGGCGTCAAGCTGCGCGGCGCCGAGAAGGTTGCACGCATCCCGGTAAAGATCATTCCGACCACCGAACTGCCGAAAAAACCTGACTGGATTCGTGTACGTATTCCGGTTTCGCCGGAAGTCGACCGGATCAAGAGCCTGCTGCGCAAACACAAGCTGCACAGCGTTTGCGAAGAAGCGTCCTGCCCGAACCTGGGCGAATGCTTCTCCGGCGGTACCGCGACGTTCATGATCATGGGCGACATCTGCACCCGTCGCTGCCCGTTCTGCGACGTTGGCCACGGTCGTCCGAAGCCACTGGACGTCAACGAGCCGGAAAGCCTGGCCATCGCCATCGCTGACCTCAAGCTCAAGTATGTGGTGATCACCTCCGTTGACCGCGACGACCTGCGTGATGGCGGTGCTCAGCACTTTGCCGACTGCATCCGCGAAATTCGCAAACTGTCGCCGAACGTGCAGTTGGAAACCCTGGTTCCGGACTACCGTGGTCGCATGGACATCGCCCTGGAAATCACTGCCGCCGAGCCGCCGGATGTGTTCAACCACAACCTGGAAACCGTACCGCGCCTGTACAAGGCTGCGCGTCCGGGTTCGGACTACCAGTGGTCGCTGACCCTGCTGCAGCGCTTCAAGCAGATGATGCCGCACATTCCAACCAAATCCGGCCTGATGCTGGGTCTGGGCGAGACCGACGAGGAAGTTATCGAAGTCATGAAGCGCATGCGCGAACACGACATCGATATGCTGACCTTGGGCCAGTACCTGCAACCGTCGCGCAGCCACTTGCCGGTGCAGCGTTTCGTGCACCCGGACACCTTCGCCTGGTTCGCCGAGGAAGGTTACAAGATGGGCTTCAAGAACGTTGCTTCGGGTCCGCTGGTGCGTTCTTCGTACCACGCCGACGAGCAGGCGAAGCTGGTCAAGGCTGAGCTGCTGGGTTCCTGATCCATCGCTGAAGGCTTCACAAAATACCCGCCTCGGCGGGTATTTTTGTATGGGAAGTTTGACCACTTAACCTGTGGCGAGGGAGCTTGCTCCCGCTGGGTCGCGCAGCGACCCCAGTATGCTTGGGACTGCTGCGCACTCTAGCGGGAGCAAGTTACTGGGCCACAATGCCTCTTTTGTTTATATGTGTTCCTGACTACTGTGTCTGCACGACTTCACACACGGAGCCCCACGGATGACCGTTCGACCGACCCACACCCTGTTCCCGCATAAACCTGTACCGGCCTTGCCGTCAGAGGGGCTGATCGGTGTCATTGCCCCAGCCGGCCCCGGCGCGCTGGACACGGACAAGGCTGTGCAGTGGATGCGTGCCCGTGGTTACGAATTACGGGTGTTCCCGGGGGTTTATGAGAAGGACGGCTACCTGGCCGGCAGCGATGACGTGCGACTCAACGATTTGCATGCCGCATTCGCTGATCCCGAGGTCGACGCCATTATCTGCCTGCGCGGTGGCTACGGTACGCCACGGCTGCTAGACCGTATCGACTTCGATCTGCTGAGCCGCAACGCCAAGCCGTTTGTCGGCTACAGCGACATCACCGCCCTGCACCTGGCCATCAGCCGTTACGCAGGCTTCGTAACCTTTCACGGGCCGTTGCTCAATGCGGACTTGTTGGGTGACAAGGAACCGCCGACCGTCGCCTCGTTTTTCGCCATGCTCCGTGGCCAGGTGAAGGCGGGGAGTGTGTTGAGTCACCCGGTGGCTCACCCATTGACCACGGTCGAGCCCGGGATCGCCCATGGACGCTTGCTAGGCGGCAATCTGGCAATGATCGCTTCGACCCTCGGTACGCCTTATGAAATCGATGTCGAGGGGGTGATTTTGCTCATCGAAGATGTCAACGAACCGCTGTATCGCATCGACCGATTGCTGACCCAGATGCGTCTGGCCGGCAAGTTGGCAAAACTGCGCGGTGTGCTGGTCGGGGATATCGCGGGAGTAGAAGTCGAGGCGCTCAACCGCTTGCTCAAGCAGACTTTCGAACCGTTGCGGATTCCGGTGCTATCGGGGTGGCGTAGCGGGCACTGCGATCCGAATCTGACGCTGCCGTTGGGCGCGCTGGTTCGACTGGATGCGGGGAAGAAGGAGTTGATGCTGGAGCAGGATGTGGTGGTTCGACGGTAGAGAGTTATCGTCAATTCGTCAGTCTTCGCGGGCAAGCCCGCTCCCACAAGGTTCGTGGTGTACACAGATATTGTGATCACCGCTGAACCTGTGGGGGCGGGCTTGCCCGCGATGCTTTTACTGGCTACGCAGGCTCTCAAGCAGCTTATGCGTCGGATAGCCATCCGCCGGCCAGCCAAACGACTGCTGTGCACTGCGGATCGCCTTGCGCGTATTGGCGCCGATAATCCCGTCTGCTGTGCCCGCATCATAGTTGCGTGCACTCAGCAGGGTCTGCAACTCGATGCGCTCGGTACGGCTCAGCGGCAGATCATCTTTCGGCCAGGTGCCGTTGATCAGACCACCGCCATTGAAGCGCTCGGACAACAGGCTCACCGCCAAGGCATACGACGAAGAATTGTTGTACTTGAGGATCGCCCGGAAGTTGTCGAGGATCAGGAACGCGGGGCCTCGATAACCGGCCGGCAGCAACAGGGCGGCCGACAATTGCTCGGAGCCCGCAGGTACTTGACCGCCATTCGGCAGGATCACGCCCAGTTGCCGCCATTCGGCGACGCTTTTACGAATGGCGCCGTCGGCCAGCGTGTAGTTGAAGCTGCTCGGCAATTGCACTTCAAAACCCCACGGCTGCCCGCGCTGCCAGCCGGAGCTTTGCAGGTAGTGGGCCGTCGAGGCCAGCGCATCGGCAGGGCTGCCCCAGATGTCGCGGCGACCGTCACCATCGAAATCTACGGCGTGGGTGTTGTAGGTGGTCGGGATGAATTGAGTCTGACCCATCGCGCCAGCCCAAGAGCCAAGCATCTTCTCCGGAGTGATATCGCCCTGTTGCAGGATCTGCAGGGCTGCGATCAATTGCGCGTGGGCAAAGCCCGGGCGGCGGCCTTCGTAGGCGAGGGTGGCCAGCGAGTTGATTACCGACTTGCTGCCCTGGAACTGACCGAAGTTACTCTCCATGCCCCACACCGACACCAAGGCCTGACGGTCAACGCCATAACGCTGTTCGATGCTTTGCAGAATGTCGGCGTACTGGTTGATCAATGCCTGACCTTTGCGCACGCGCAATGGCGAAAGGGCGCCATCGAGGTATTCCCACACCGGGCGGGAGAATTCCGGCTGACTGCGGTCGGCGCGAATCACGCTGGCGTCGAAGCTGACATTGGCAAATGCGCGATCAAACAGGTCGGCGCGGATCCCGGCGGCCAGGGCATCCTTGCGGAAACCTGCTTGCCATTCGGCAAAGGTCTGGGTCGGCTGAAGATCGAGAGGGTCGGCGGACGGCACTACCGGCGGGATGATCGCTGGGGCCGTGGCGACAGGAGCGGCTTGGAGAGGTTGCGCGTCGGCGGCGGTCGGTTTTTCCGCGCAGGCGACAAGCAGAATGAAGCTGGAGGCAGCGATCATCTGGCGAACAGGCCAGCGACGGGAAAGACTTAGGGGCATGCACAGTTCCAGGGGAAACGAATCAGGTGCAGACCTTAACATGACCGGGGGGTACTGCGCTTCAGGCGGCCAGAAAGTAAGAAGCCTCCCAGCTGTCAGACTGGAAGGCTTCGCGGCGGTAGCTGCCTTTGCCCTTGGTTGGTCGTTCCTGGCGACTGCGGAACAAGGGTTGGGCGACGATGGATTTGGCCTTGTTGGGGCGATGTTTCGCTGGCTTTTTGCTCATGAGGGTTCTCTCGATCGAGTGGGTTTTGCGCGGCAAATAATCTGCCGATGTCGGGCGTCTGTCCAGTGCCTGTTGTGTAGGAATGTTCTGGCGCTTTCGCGAGCCGGCTCGCGAATGGCCGTTATGCGGTTGAGCGTCTTATTCAGCAGGCAAAGACAGTCGCTGGCCGGCCATCAATAACGCCAAACGACTCAGGCTCATCCATGGCGATCCGGCCGCCTGGCCCTTGATCTGCGCATCGATGCGCTGCGCTTCGAGCAGCAACTGCGCCCAGCGTTGCGCCGTATAGCGTTGCAGGGCTTTGCTCATCAACGGTTTGCGCTTGTCCCAGACCGGTGGCTTCGCCTGACTGAAACACTTGTCCAGCGGCGTGCCCTGGCTGTATTGCAGCGAGATATTGGCCAGCAGGCGCAACTCCCGCGCCAGCGCCCAGAGAATCACTGGCGGTTCGACACCCTCGCCACGCAGGCCTTCGAGCATGCGCAGGGCGTGGGCCGGTTCACCGTTGAGCACCGCATCGGTCAGGCCAAACACGTCGAATCGTGCACTGTCGGCCACAGCCGCCTGCACCGTTTCGACGGTAATCTGGCCACCCTCGGCCATCAGCTTGAGCTTTTCGATTTCCTGCGCAGCGGCGAGCAGGTTGCCCTCGACGCGCGCGGCAATCAGTTCGACGGCGTCCTGACTGGCCGACAAGCCGGCCTGCGACAAACGCTGACGAATCCAGCTTGGCAGCTGATTGGCATCCACCGGCCAGATCTGGATGAACTGGGTCTGCTGACCTTCGACCAGCGCCTTGCCCCACTTGGTCTTCTGCGCACTGCCATCGAGCTTGGGCAGGCTGATCAGCAGCACAGTGTCTTCCGCAGGGCGCGAGCAGTACTCGATGAATGCGGCAGCGCCCTTGTCACCAGGTTTGCCCGAAGGCAGACGCAGTTCCAGAAGGCGTTTCTCGGCGAACAACGACATGCTCGCGCCGGCCTGCAGCAACGTACCCCAATCGAAATTGGCGTCGGCGGCGAAGACCTGACGTTCGTCGAAACCTTGCTGGCGCGCAGCACTGCGGATGGCGTCGGCGGCTTCCTGGCACAGCAGCGGGTCATCGCCACTGATGATGTAGACCGGCGCGAGGGCGCCTTGCAGGTGTTTGCCGAGTTGAGCGGGAGCGAGCTTCATAAGAACAATCGAACGGGGCGCCTGAGCGCCCCGAACGTCTTACTGCTGCGGAATTTCAAGCGGCGACTGACGCGGGGTTTCCGCTTCAGCCTTTTGCGCCGCCTCGAGCGCGTCGGCTTCAGCCTTGGCGCGGTTGTTGGCGGCTTGCTGCAGTTGCTCCAGTTGACCCGGGGTCAGCTGTTGCAGGCGCAGCATCATGCGCTGAACCAGCTCGCGACGAATATCGCGACGCGCGTCGTTGGCTTCCTGGTCAGAGCCGACGAGGTTGTTGCCGTCGTGGATAAATACTTTCTGCACTTCAAGCTTGTCGCTCAGCAGGGAAAGGTTCTTGTCGCCACGAATGTCATAGCTCAGAACAGTGCTGACCTGATATTCGCCCGTACGGCCGGCACCGGCGTAGCTGAGAATGCGCTGGCTTTCCTGTTCGTCAGCCAGGAACAGCTTGTACGGCGCGCCGCTGTAAACCTTGACGCCGCTGGATTCCAGTACCTGACGCAGTTGAGTGACGGTCTCGCCATAGGCGTTACGCGCGCTCAGATCCAGTTCCTTGATCGACAGTTCATTGGTGCCGGTACCACGCAGCTGGAAACCGCAGGCGCTCAGCAGCACAGCGAGGCCCATCACCAGCAGATTGCGTTTGATCATTGTGTTGCTCCCCTTGAAACCATGTGGGCCGTTCATGCGGCCCGAAAGGTTTTACTTGGCGCCGGGCAAACCCGGCGCCCGATCCAATTAGCTGGCGACGATATTGACCAGTTTCCCGGGCACTACAATCACTTTACGAATAGTCAGGCCATCGACGAAGCGCAGCACGTTTTCGTTGATACGCGCGGCGGCTTCGACTTCTTCACGGGTCGCGCTGGCCGGCATTTCGATCTGGCCGCGCAGTTTGCCATTCACTTGAATAACCAGCGTCAGGCTGTCTTGTACCAGCGCGCTTTCGTCTACAGCAGGCCAGTCGGCATCGATGACCGCGTCAGCATGGCCCAGTTGATTCCACAGCTCGTGGCTGATGTGCGGCGTGATTGGAGCCAGCAGCAATGTCACGGCTTCCAGACCTTCGTGAATCAGCGCGCGATCCTGCTCGGTGCCTTGCGGAGCTTTTTCCAGCACGTTCATCAGCGTCATCACCTGAGCGATGGCGGTGTTGAATTTGTGGTTCTGACCGACGTCATGGCTGGCCTGTTTGATGGCCAGGTGGATCGCACGGCGAACGGCTTTCTGCTCGTCGTTCAGGCTAGCGATGTCGAGCTTGCCCGGCAGGCCCTGAGTGACGTGGGCTTGCGCCAGTCGCCAGACGCGTTTGAGGAAACGGTGCGAACCTTCAACGCCGGAGTCGGACCATTCGGCGCTCATGTCCGGTGGCGATGCGAACATCATGAACAGGCGGCAGGTGTCGGCGCCGAACTGGTCGATCATCGACTGAGGGTCGACACCGTTGTTCTTCGACTTGGCCATCTTCTCGGTGCCGCCGATTTCTACCGGCAAGCCGTCAGACTTCAGCTTGGCACTGATGACTTTGGCTTTGCTATCACGCTCAAGTTCTACGTCTGCCGGGTTGAACCAGGTGTAGGCACCGTTGGCTTCGCGGCGATAGTACGTTTCGGCGATCACCATGCCCTGGGTCAGCAGGTTTTTGAACGGTTCGTTGGAGCTCACCAGGCCTTCGTCGCGCATCAGCTTGTGGAAGAAGCGCGCGTAGAGCAGGTGCAGAATCGCGTGTTCGATACCGCCGATGTACTGATCCACCGGCAACCAGTGGTCGGCTGCGGATTTCTCGACCAGACCGCCTTCAAAGTGCGGCGAGGCATAACGGGCGTAGTACCACGACGACTCTACGAAGGTGTCCATGGTGTCGGTTTCACGCTTGGCAGGCTGACCGCATTTCGGGCAGTTGCACTCGTAAAACTCAGGCATGCGCGCCAGTGGCGAACCGGCGCCGTCAGGCACGACGTCTTCCGGCAGCACGACTGGCAGTTGGTCTTCCGGCACCGGCACGTCACCGCAGGCATCGCAGTGGATGATCGGGATCGGGCAGCCCCAGTAGCGCTGACGGCTGATGCCCCAGTCGCGCAGGCGGAACTGGGTGCGCGAGGCGCCCAGTTGTTTTTTGATCAGGGCGACTTCCATGGCGTCGAACGCGCCAGCGAAGTCCAGACCGTCGAACTCACCGGAGTTGATCAGCGTGCCATGCTCGCCGTAGGCGTCTTGCCATGGGGCCGGGTTGGTGTCGCCGGAGCTGGTACGCACCACCGATTTCACCGGCAGGTTGTACTTGTGGGCGAATTCGAAGTCGCGCTCGTCGTGAGCCGGGACCGCCATGACCGCGCCGTCGCCGTAGTGCATCAGTACGTAGTTGGCGACCCAGACAGGCAGCTTTTCACCGGTCAGCGGGTGCTCGACGAAGAGGCCGGTCGGCAGACCTTTCTTCTCTTGCGTGGCGACGTCGGCTTCGGCAACGCTGCCGCCCTTGCATTCCGCGATGAACGCTTGCAGCTCAGGATTGTTTTGCGCGGCTTGTGTGGCCAGCGGGTGCTCGGCAGCAACGGCAACATAAGTTGCGCCCATCAGGGTGTCCGGACGGGTGGTGAAGACTTTCAGGGTGCCGGCTTCGCCGATGGAATCGACGTTGTACGGGAACTGCACTTCCATGCCACGGGATTTGCCGATCCAGTTGCGCTGCATGGTCTTGACCTGTTCAGGCCAGCCCGGCAGATCGTCGAGGCTCTCCAGCAGCTCATCCGCGTAGGCGGTGATCTTGAAGTAGTACATCGGGATTTCGCGCTTTTCGATCAGCGCGCCGGAACGCCAGCCGCGACCGTCGATCACCTGTGCGTGGGCCAGAACGGTCTGATCGATCGGGTCCCAGTTCACGGTGCCGTTTTTACGGTAGATCACGCCTTTTTCGAACAGGCGAGTGAACAGCCATTGTTCCCAGCGGTAGTAATCCGGTTTGCAGGTGGTGACTTCACGCGACCAGTCGACCGCCAGACCCAGGCTACGCAGCTGGGTTTTCATGTAGGCGATGTTTTCGTAGGTCCACTTGGCCGGTGCGACGTTGTTCTTCATCGCGGCGTTTTCCGCCGGCATGCCGAAGGCGTCCCAACCCATCGGTTGCAGAACGTTCTTGCCTTGCATGCGCTGGTAGCGGGAGATCACGTCGCCGAGGGTGTAGTTGCGCACGTGCCCCCTGTGAAGCTTGCCGCTGGGGTAAGGCACCATCGACACGCC
>NZ_JBIUVJ010000074.1:0-4068 GCF_044742875.1 Pseudomonas sp. NPDC087817 | reverse complement strand
GGGGGGGGGGGGGGGGGGGGGGCGCCGGCCCCCCCCGCGGCCGGCGGGCGCCCCCCCCCCCGCCCCCCTTGTGTCGCGCCCCGCTGGGGTAAGGGAACATCGACAGGCAGTAGTAAGTCTCCTTGCCTGGCTGTTCACTGACTTCAAAGGACTTTTGCTCGTCCCAGAACGACTGGGCGGCGGCTTCGATTTCACGGGGCTGATATTGTTCGTGCATGGCTACTTTTGTACTGGATAGGGGTGGCCTAATCCTCTTCAACGCAGGTTCCGGGATGGCCCGGACGAGCTGGAAGTGGAATTACAGGAAGCGCCGTAGCATACATGACCGCGCTTGGCCTAGGGAAACCCTGATTACAGCTGTTTGGCCCGGTCAATCCGTGGCGAGGGCCGTTGGTCGCGGCGTGCAGCCGGTTTGTGCAGCGAAGCTAAGCTCTAACTGGGGAGTGAGTCTTATCTTCAATGAGGTGAGGGATGGTGGAGCAACAGCAGAAAAACGTGACGAAACCTGAGTTGTACGAACGGTTGATGAACCGTCTGGGCATGGCCCTGGATGCTGCAAAAACCGCTGACCGGCTGCGCGATGAGCGCCCCCTGGAACTGGAATTGCGTGGCTTGAGCCCCGCCGAGTTCAAACTGGTCAAGGCCTATCTGGATCGTAGTGAACGTGAAACGCATGGATGCTTGTCGCAAGCAGTGAAGCAGCTCGATGCAGCACATTCGGCCAAGGTCATCTGGCTCAAGGACAAGGCGCCCCGCAAAGACACCGTCAAGGTGCGGGCTTTGCAGGCCAAGTAAGCGCATGGCAGGTCAAGAAACGGATCTTTTTCAACAGGATCCCACCCTATCGGTTGTCGCGTTGTATTAACCCACTTAGGCTTCGGGCATCTTTGGAGATGCCCGATGCCTTTTCGTTATTTCATCAAACAACTTCTATTGCCGCCCGGCATTCTTTTACTGCTGTTGCTGCTTGCCTGGTGGCTGCGACGCTCGCGGCCGCGACTGGCTGGACTGTGTTTTGCAATCGGTTTGGGCGGGTTCTGGCTGATGAGCCTGCCGGTGGTGGTGCAGTGGGGCGCAAAAGCGCTGGAGCGCGAGCCGCCGCTGGCCCGTGAAGAGTGGGCGCTGCTGGCACAAAAGGCCGATGCCATTGTGGTGCTGGGGTCCGGGCGCGAGCGGGGTGATCTGGCCTGGGGCGAGGATCAGCCGACCGGCGTGGGGCTTGAGCGTCAGCGCTACGCGGCGCGGTTGGCCAAGGCCTCAGGATTGCCGATTCTGACCAGTGGCGGCCTGCATTATGGTACGCCGCCGACCGAAGCGAAGTTGATGGCGGATTCGTTGCTGGATGATTTCGGCGTGACCGTGCGTTGGCAGGAAGGCGAAAGCCGCACCACATGGGAAAACGCGAAGTTCAGCGCCGACATGCTGTTGCCTCAGGGGATCAAGCGTGTGGTCGTGGTGACGCAGGCGTGGCACATGCCCCGAGCGGTGTGGTGTTTCGAGCAGGCAGGATTCGAAGTGGTGCCCGCGCCGGTCGGATTTTTAGGCACCGATAACGCAAGACCGTTTGGTGGCTGGCTGCCGGAGTTCAAGTCGATCTGGCAGAGCGGGCAGTTGCTGAATGAAGCGGTGGGGCAGGTGGGGTATTCGTTGTTCTACCGCGGTGATTGATCGTTCCCACGCTCCGCGTGGGAATGCATCCCGTGGCGCTCTGCGCCACATTCGAAGCGGAACGCGGAGCGTCCCCGGCGACGTTCCCACGCGGAGCGTGGGAACGATCATTGTCGGGGGGCTTTAAAGGGTTTTGGACATCCGGCTCGCCATCAGCGCCCAGCCAAACAGCAGCAGACAGATAATGATCAACGGCCACGAACGCCATTGCAGATAAGGCGTGAGGTTGTGCATCGGCACCACTTCGCCGTAGAGAATGCCCTGCTCGAATTGCGGAATCTGTTCGGTGATCTGCCCGAACGGATTGATCAGTCCGGTCACGCCGTTGTTGGTGGCGCGGATCATCCAGCGTCCGGCCTCGAGTGCGCGCATCTGTGCCATTTGCAAATGTTGCAGCGGACCGATCGAGGTGCCGAACCAGGTGTCGTTACTGATTGTCAGCAACAGATCGCTGCGCGCCGACAGGCTGGCGGCGAACTCCGGGTACACCACTTCGTAACAGATGAACGGTGCAATCTGATAACCCTTGGCTTGCAACAGCGCCTGATCGGCCGGGCCACGGGCAAAGTCGGACATCGGCAGGTCGAAGAATGCGATCAACCCGCGCAGGATGTCCTGCAACGGCACGTATTCACCGAACGGCACCAGTTTTTGCTTCAGGTAAGTGCCGTCACCTTCGCCCACGACAGTGATGCCGTTGAAGAAGCGTTTTTCGTGACGCACCGTTTCGCGAATCGGCACGCCAGTGATCAGCGCCGATTTACGCTCGGCGGCGAAGTTGCCCATCATGCTCAGGTAGCCCTCGGCGGACTCCTTGAGCACCGGCACCGCAGTTTCCGGCCAGATCAGCAGGTCCACCGGTTTCGAGCGGAAGCTCAGATCGCGGTACAGCGCCAGTTGCGCGTTGAGCTGCGCCGGGTCCCACTTCATGCTTTGTTCGACATTGCCCTGGATCGCCGCGACCGTTAATGGTGCGCCGGACGGGCTGGTCCAAGCGTGGTTCTTGAGGGCAATGCCTGCCACCCACGGCCCGGCCAGCAACAATAGACCAACGGCAACAAACGCTTTGCGGCCGGTTTTCAGCAGGCGTGGCGTGTTGTAGATCAGTGCAGCGGTCAGTGCCAGAACGAACGACACCAGCCACATGCCGCCGACTGGTGCGAGGCCGGACAGCGGGCCGTCGAGCTGACTGTAACCGGAATATAGCCACGGGAAACCGGTGAGAAACCAGCCGCGAAACGCTTCCTGGCCGACCCACAAAGCAGCAAACGCCAAAGCGTCGGCCAGTGGCGCCTCGTTGCGACGCAACCAGCGTGCCCAGAGCCAGGCGGGCAGGGCGAAGAAAAATGCAATCGCTGCGGTAAACAGCAGCATCAGAAACCCGGCCAGCAGCACAGAAGCGCCGCCGAAGTGGTGGATGCTGTAGTAGATCCAGCTGGTCCCGGCGCCAAACAGGCCGAAACCGAAGCACCAGCCACGGCCCAGCGCCTGGCGCGGGCTCAGCTCGCGCAAACCGGCATAGAACAAACCGACCGCCAGCAAAGCCAGCGGCCAGATATCGAACGGTGCCAGAGCGAAGGTGGTGATTGCACCGGCCGCCACGGCCAGCAGGTTACCGGGCCAGCCGGGGCGGGTTGTCCAGCGCAGGGGGTATGTCATCAGCTATTTCCTGTATCGCGCCGGGTCTGCTGTTACGCAGGGCAAGGCGCGAGGAGTGAAGTTTGGTTTTTCAAATGAACGACGAGTAACGCAGCCCTGCGTAACAGCAGGCCCGGCCCTCCGGGTTACGCCTGAAAGCGGGCCATGCTGCGTTGCAGTCCTTGGAAAGGGAATGCCATTCCCTGCGGACTACGCCTTGCCTGGCCCGCTTTCAGGCGCAACGCGATGCAGGAAATAGCTGATGACATACCCCAATCCTTAGAATTAACGAGCGATTGGCGTCAGTCGCAGCAAGTGAATCCGACGGCTGTCGGCGTTCAGGATGCGGAAACGATAGGCGCCGATTTCAGTGATTTCATTGCGTTTTGGCAAGTGCCCGAACGCACTCATCACCAGGCCGCCGACGGTGTCGAACTCATCGTCGGAAAACTCGCTGTCGAAGAACTCGTTGAAGTTCTCGATCGGCGTCAGGGCCTTGATCAGGAAGTCACCACTTGGCAGCGGCTTGATGTAGCTGTCTTCTTCGACGTCGTGTTCGTCTTCGATGTCGCCGACGATCTGTTCGAGCACGTCTTCGATGGTCACCAGACCGGCCACGCCGCCGTATTCGTCGATGACGATGGCCATGTGGTTGTGGTTGGCGCGGAAATCACGCAGCAACACGTTCAGACGCTTGGTCTCCGGCACGAAAGTGGCCGGGCGCTGCTGGTCCTTGATGTTGAAGCTGTCGCCGTTTTCCTT
>NZ_JBIUVJ010000073.1:0-21533 GCF_044742875.1 Pseudomonas sp. NPDC087817 | reverse complement strand
CCACCGGACAGACTTCTACTCATTCGGAGAACTTGCAATTGATGCAGTTGTCTGTAAAGACGAAGCTCATATCAAAATATCTCCTCAGCCGTCGGCAGCGATGCCCCTTCACGGTTGGGGTCGCCAGGTTCGGGAGCGATGTCTGCTGGCCAGGCTATTAGCCAGCAGCATCCCAAACCGCGCGAGATTCTAACAGCTTGAAGCCGTTTGCGTTATATCCGGTTCTTTAGTGCTTAGATCCGGTTCTTGAGTGCATATAACAATTCGAGCGCACGACGTGGCGTCAGATCATCGACATCCAGTTTGGCCAGCTCATCCAGCACCGGGTGTGGCAGGCTCGCAAACATGTCGCTTTGCTGCGGAGCGAGCGGTTTGCCTTTGGCGGCAGGCTTCGGCGCCTCATGCGGCAATGCGGTGTCTTCCAGACGGCTCAAGTGCTCACGTGCACGCACAATGACTTCACTCGGCACGCCGGCCAGTTGCGCCACCGCCAGGCCGTAGCTCTGACTGGCCGGCCCTGGCAACACGTGGTGCAGGAAGACGATGCGTTCATTGTGTTCGGTGGCGTTGAGATGCACGTTGGCCACCAACGGTTCGGCTTCCGGCAATACGGTGAGTTCGAAGTAGTGCGTAGCAAATAGAGTATAGGCACGCAGATGCGCCAGACGCTCGGCGGCGGCCCAGGCCAGCGACAGGCCGTCGAAGGTGCTGGTGCCGCGACCGACCTCGTCCATCAACACCAGGCTGCGTTCGGTGGCGTTATGCAGGATGTTCGCGGTTTCGCTCATTTCCACCATGAAGGTCGAACGGCCACCGGCCAGGTCATCGCTGGAACCGATCCGGGTGAAAATCCGGTCCACCAGCGACAGTTCGCAACTGGCTGCCGGTACGAAGCTGCCGATGTGCGCCAGCAACACGATCAATGCAGTCTGACGCATGTAGGTGGATTTACCGCCCATGTTCGGACCGGTAATCACCAGCATCCGAGTGTCGTCGTCGAGGCTCAGGTCGTTCGCCACGAACGGCGTGGTCAGGACTTGCTCGACCACCGGGTGACGACCTTGCGTGATGCGCATGCACGGCTCGCTGACGAAACGCGGGCAGTTCAGGTCAAGATTCAGCGCACGTTCGGCGAGGTTGCTCAGCACGTCCAGTTCGGCCAGAGCGCCAGCGGTGTCCTGCAACGGCGGCAACTGGCTGATCAGATCTTCCAGCAGTGCTTCGTAGAGCATCTTCTCGCGGGCGAGGGCACGGCTCTTGGCCGACAGCGCCTTGTCTTCGAATTCTTTCAGTTCCGGCGTAATGAAACGCTCGGCGCCTTTCAGCGTCTGGCGCCGGATGTAGTCTGCCGGGGCCGACTCTGCCTGCTTGCTCGGCAGTTCGATGAAGTAGCCATGAATGCGGTTGTAACCGACTTTCAAGTGGGACAGGCCGGTACGAGCCTTCTCCCGGGCTTCCAGATCGATCAGGAATTGACCGGCGTTTTCGCTCAGCGATTGCAACTCGTCAAGTTCACTGTCGTAACCGGTTTTCAGCACGCCGCCGTCACGGATCACCGCTGGCGGGTTGTCGATGATGGCTTTTTCCAGCAACGCCGCCAGTTCCGGGTAGGTGCTGGTGGTTGTGGCGAGACGTTGCAGGTGCGGCGCTTCCAGGTCAGTCATCGCCACTTGCAGTTCGGGCAGTGCGCCGAGGGCGTCACGCAGGCGAGCGAGGTCGCGCGGTCGCGCATTGCGCAGGCCGATCCGCGCGAGAATCCGCTCGATGTCGCCAATTTCCTTGAGCTGCGGTTGCAGCTTTTCAAAGCGGTAACCGTCGAGCAGGCAAGTGATCGACGTCTGCCGCGCCAGCAACACCGTCAGGTCGCGCAGCGGACGGTTCAGCCAACGGGTCAGCAGACGGCTACCCATCGCGGTCTGGCAGCGATCAACTACCGATTGCAGGGTGTTATCGCGGCCACCGGCCAGGTTGGTATCGAGCTCCAGGTTGCGCCGGCTCGCGCCGTCGAGCACCACGGTGTCGTCGAGACGTTCGTGACGCAGGCTGCGCAAATGGGGCAGGGCGGTGCGCTGGGTTTCTTTCGCGTAGGCCAGCAGGCAACCGGCAGCGCCGATGGCCAGGGTCAGGGTCTCGCAGCCGAAGCCCTTCAGATCCTGGGTAGAAAATTGCTGGCAGAGGCTCTTCAACGCCGAGTCGCGCTCGAAGTCCCACGGTGCACGGCGACGCACGCCACGGCGTTTTTCTGCCGGCAGATCTTTCGGCCAGTCATCCGGGATCAACAATTCCACCGGATTGACCCGCTCCAGTTCTGCCAGCAGGTTCTCCCAGCCTTTGATCTCGAGCACGGTGAAGTTGCCGCTGGTGATGTCGAGCACCGCCAGACCAAACAGGCGTTCATCACCCAGCACCGCAGCGATCAGGTTGTCGCGACGCTCATCCAGTAGCGCTTCATCACTGACCGTGCCCGGCGTGATGATCCGCACCACCTGACGTTCAACCGGGCCCTTGCTGGTAGCCGGGTCACCGACCTGTTCGCAGATCACCACCGATTCGCCGAGCTTGACCAGCTTCGCCAGGTAACCTTCCGCCGCATGGTAAGGAATCCCACACATCGGAATCGCCTGCCCCGCCGACTGCCCGCGCGCGGTCAGGGTGATGTCGAGCAACTTGGCGGCCTTCTTCGCGTCTTCGTAGAAGATCTCGTAGAAGTCACCCATGCGATAGAACATCAGCTGATCCGGGTGCTGGTTCTTCAGGCGCCAGTACTGCTGCATCATCGGAGTGTGGGAGGACAGGTCGGAGACGGCTTTATTCATCGGATTGTCAGGTAACTCGTTAAAAGATGTAGGGCAAAAGCGAGGACTACAGCCCGGCTTTTCCGCGATGGGCGCAAGGTTACCATGGGCAGTCGGCCCGACGCAGGCATGACGGCTCACTGACACTTTTCAGCCAAATTGTGATTTATGCACGAAATATGCAAATCAGCATTTGTCTTCGCGAAAAACTTCAAGCACTATGCGCGTTATGCAAAAACGCAACGTATCCTCCGTCTTAAGAGCACTGCTCGACCAGCACGGGATCTCCCCCACGGAGCTCCACCGTCGCACCGGCGTGCCTCAATCCACTCTCTCGCGAATTCTCAGCGGGAAGATCGTCGATCCTTCGGATAAACATATCTCGAAGATCGCCGAGTACTTCAATGTAAGCACCGATCAGTTGCGCGGGCGCGCGGATGTTGCGCCGTCGGCCGGTGCCGCGCGTGATGACGTGCACGCGGAACTCAAGGACATAATGCTGTGGGACGACGACACCCCTGTCGATGACGACGAGGTGTCGGTGCCGTTTCTTCGCGAGGTTGAATTGGCAGCAGGATCAGGAAGATTCGTCATCGAAGAGAGCGAGCGCTCTAGCCTGCGCTTCGGCAAGCGCAGCCTGCGCCATAACGGTG
This sequence comes from Pseudomonas sp. NPDC087817, assembly GCF_044742875.1. Taxonomy (NCBI): domain Bacteria; kingdom Pseudomonadati; phylum Pseudomonadota; class Gammaproteobacteria; order Pseudomonadales; family Pseudomonadaceae; genus Pseudomonas; species Pseudomonas sp. NPDC087817. The sequence continues at coordinate 18,085 of NZ_JBIUVJ010000073.1, read as the reverse complement.
TGCAGTTCGATCAGGCCAAGTGCGTGACCGTGCGCGGCAACAGCATGTTGCCGGTACTGCGTGACGGCGCCACGGTTGGCGTGAACGCAGGCAAGTGCGGGATCGGCGACATCATTGACGGTGATCTGTACGCGATCAACCACAATGGTCAGTTGCGGGTGAAGCAACTCTATCGCCTGCCTACCGGCATCCGTCTGCGCAGCTTCAATCGTGATGAGCATCCGGACGAGGACTACAGCTTCCAGGAAATCCAGGAAGAGCAGATCGTCATCCTTGGCCACGTCTTCTGGTGGGGCATGTACGCCCGTTAACCACGCCCCTTTCGAATAGAACCCGCCCATTGGCGGGTTTTTTTTCGCCCGTGAAAAACTCTCGACGCCTTGATTTATGCGGTCTTCATGCGCTTATGCATTTCTCCCGCATAAATAAATGCATTTGCGCATTGACTGGATATGCATACATGCATATTATTGCCACCAAGCCGCTCGACAAAGCGGCTGGAAATGAAAGCTCTTTAGTTCCACAAGAACAGGCAGCGATGAACCGGCCTCAACGGTTCAGAGGGTTGGCAACTGACCCGGGTGTGCAGCGTAAAGCACCAGAAGCAGTTATCCGGCGGGCAGGGACCGCGGTCGGAAAAACAATTTGAATGGACTCGTACCGCGCCAGTAGCGCCGAACAGTCAGCTTCCTTCTTGAACACAGGATTTGAAGGAAGGCGAAGGAGCGCATTACTGAAAAGCCCGGCGTTCAAACACCGGGCTTTTTGGAATGCCTACCTGTCGTAATTGGCGTTTTCCCCAGTCGCGGTTAACGCAAGGTTGGCAGATGAAAACAACATTTAATGAAACTTCGTAGCAAGGAAATATGATGAATCGATACGTATTTATTGACGCTTACAGCCCACCTTTCACCCGTGCGGTACAAATTGTGGATGCAGAGGAATCGCCGCAATTTACCCCACCAGGGCCATCTGGTTATTGGGTCCAGGTCTCTATCGACACTCCGGTTCAAGTGGGCTGGAAGGGTAATTACGTTGGCAATGGCTGGGTGTTCACTGAGCTGACCTATGAAGATAACGTCGTTGTCCTTGATATTCGAGTGCGCCAACTACTGACTCAGGCCGCTAGTTGGCTGACGGTCAATCCTCTGCAGTACAAACTCGACCTGGGTGTTGCCAGCAGTTCCGAGACCGAACTGCTGCTTGCATATAAGCAGTACTGCGTCGCAATCAGTGACATTAAAGACCAAACTGGTTATCCCTATACAATCAACTGGCCAGTTGCTCCCTTCTAATCCACCACTTTGGTAAACCCGATATCGGGATTGCATCATGCAATGGCGCGGCTTTTTAGCCGCGTCTGCAAAGTTGTGCTCAGTCAGACGATCGAAGAACGGGCAAATACTAAAGCTGTCTTTGCTTTCAGCGGCAAGATCGGTGTCGTCATGATTTTAATGTGTATTCCTCCGGGCATTCCTGTAATGCCCGCTTTCAGAGATGTCGTTTGAACGGACTTAAAAAGCGAATAACTCACTCCCAGGAGGCGTGACATGACAAACGAGCAACAAGCGTTGGCGGACATGCCGATCTGGCTGGTCATCCTCCTTGCCATCGTCGGCGGGGTGTCTGGCGAAATGTGGCGCGCTGACAAGGAGGGCGCTCGCGGCTGGCCGCTTTTGCGCCGTCTCGCGCTGCGCTCCGGCGCCTGCATGATCTGCGGCGTCTCGGCGATCATGCTGTTGTATGCCGCCGGCATGTCGATCTGGGCCGCCGGAGCATTCGGTTGCCTGACCGCCATGGCCGGTGCCGACGTGGCCATCGGTCTCTACGAACGCTGGGCCGCCAAACGGATCGGCGTCTGCGAAGTCCCGCCGCGCGACCAGCCTTGACCTTGACTGTTTCCATGCCGCCATTTTGGCGGCAGAGCTTCGCGTGGACGATAGAAAAGGAGGTCATGTATGCCCACACCGATCCAGCAGCCGTCGCAATTGTTCACAGCCATCGTGACGACACTGCGCAACACTGCCGGACTCAACGTCAACGTCGGCAATCACGATGATTTTACTGCACCCGGCGATCAAGCCTGGGTGTTAATCGACTTCGACCGGAATGGATCTGGAATGCGCGCTGCTGATGGGCGAATTGCTCATGTCATGACGGTGTCGTTGCAAGTCGTCCCGGCGCTTAACGCCACGGCATTTGCAGCGTGCGATCTGATTGCCGTGTTGAAAAACCTGATCACCGACAACCGTTGGAATCTGCCTGGCGATCAATGCGATCTACCGATGAACATTGATGGTTCGCCATCATTGCTCATCCGCACCGAGCAGCCATACAAAACCTGGACGTTGTCATTCAACCAGACCCTCTACCTCGGCCCGACGCTGCTCGACGATCCGCTCGGCATCCCGAAATTTGCCCGCACCTGGGAAGTCAGCAACATCGACGACCCCGACCAATACACCGCGCTGGAGGCCTGACCGATGTTCGACGCAATACTGCGCATGCAGCTAGGCCCGATCATCGAACGGCTGGCCGAAATGGAAGCGGAAATCGAAGACCTGCACCGCCGCGCCGAAAGCTTTTGCCGGATCGGCATCTGTCAATCGGTCGATGCCGCCAGCAACACGTGTCAGGTGAGCCACGGTGGATTGCTGACGCCGGCCATCAAGTTTTTCAATCCGAGTGCAGGAGCGCAGAGCGAGTCGCGCATCCCGTCCGTGGGCGAGCAATGCCTGCTACTCAATTACGGCAGTGGCGAAAGCGGCGCACAAAGCGTGGCGTTGTTCGGCTTGAACAGTGATCGCTTTCCGCCAACCTCGACGGTACCGACGCTGACCCGTCGAGTGCATCAGGACGGCAGCGAAAGCGGCTACGACGATGCCGCGCATACCTTGCATTGGCAAAACGGTCCGGCGACGTTCAACGGTTCTCGCGAATCGCTGCAACTGAGCATCGGCCCGGCACAACTGGCGATGACCCCACAGGCAATCAACCTGCAACTGGGCGCCGTCGGCCTGACCATCGACGCTTCGGGCGTGCACTTCGGCGGCCCGTTGGTCGATCACCAGGGCCGCGTCATCAGCCCCTGATTAAGAAGCCTTCCATGATCGGAATCGATAGAGACAGCGGGGCCACGGTCGACGACTGGCTGCAATTTGTGCAGCGCGCGACCCGGGCCCTGACCACGCCGCTGGGCACCCGGCAAAAAAGGCCCCTTTATGGTTCGTTGATCCCCACTTTGCTGGGGCAAAACCTTGGTGATGACGTCCTGCTTCTGGCGCAGAGCCACGCAGCGCAAGCGTTCTATAACAAGCAAAACGGAATCGATGATTTTCAGCCGCAAGTGATCGTCGCCACACGACAGGGCGCCGGCCTGCTGCTGCGTTTCGCCGGCACCTGGAAAAACCGTCAACAGACTTTCGAGGTCGTGACATGAGCATGTTGATCCCCGGCCAGAATCAATTGGCTGAACCCGCGCTGATCACCGTCGACGCCTTCGAAGACCTGCTCGCCGAGTTCAAGACGTTCGTCATCGAATACGTCGGCGCGCGAGCGCCGGAAAGTGCAGCGAAACTTAAAGTCAGTCTGGAAAACGAAAGCGAACTGCTGACCCTGGCGCTGGAAGCGTTCTGCGTGCGGTTGCAAACCCACGAACGCAAATACAACGCCCGCATCAAGCAGATGCTGGCGTGGTGGGCCACCGGCAGCAACCTCGATGCTCGGCTGGCGGACATGGGCCTGGAGCGGCAATTGCTCGACCCGGGCGATCCGGCAGCGTTCCCGCCGGTGCCAGCGGTTTATGAAAGCGACGACGACGCGCGGTTGCGTTATTACCTGGCGCCGCATGCACCGGCGGCGGGTTCGCGGATGCAGTATCGCCGCGAGGTGTTCACCCTCGGCGAACGGCCGACGGTGAACGTCGAATCCACTGAAGCCGGTGTGGTGAATGTCACTTACACCTTCAACCCGGACGGCTTCGCCGCGCAGGTCAAGGATGGCAATGGCCGCCGCACCGCGCCGGGCGAAGTGCAGGTCACAGTGTTGTCGCGAGACGGCGATGGCACCCCGTCTGCAGCGTTGCTCGAAGGCGTGCGTCAGCACTTCGCCCGACCGGATGTACGACCGGAAACCGACCTCGTCACCGTCAAGGCTGCCGACATTCAGCGCTACAAGATCCGCGTCGTCGCCAAGATCAATCCCGGACCCGATTCCGGCCTGACCCAAGTCGCCGCGCAGCAACAATTGCAGGCTTACGCCGACAGTTGCCATCGCCTTGAAGGGCGGGTCGATCCGAGCTGGATCGACTACACGCTGCACAGCGCTGGCGCCGTGCAATTGCAGATTCTGGAACCGCTATTGCCTGTCGTGTGTAGCGCTTTTGAAGCGCCGTACTGCACGGCGGTTGAAGTCGAGGTGCTGACACTATGAGTGATCAGAATCAGCGACCGACGCTGTTGCCGGCCAACAGTTCGGCGCTGGAGCGCGGACTGGATCTGGGCTTCGGCGCCTTGTTGGATCGCATCGCACCGCCGTTTCCCGAGCTGATGAATCCCAGTGAAACGCCAGTCGCGTTTCTGCCGTATCTGGCAGCGGATCGCGGTGTCGCCGAATGGAGCAGCACCGCACCGGAAGCGGAAAAGCGCCTGACCGTCGAACTGGCCTGGCCCACCGCGCGCCAGGCCGGCACCCGCAAGGCACTGGAAAACGCCGCCAAGGGTTTGCAACTGCGCCCGGAAATCCGCGCCTGGTACGAGCAGACACCGCCCGGCGCGCCCTACAGCTTTTCCGTGCGCGCCTTCAGCGACCAACCCTACAGCGAAGAAATCGACGCCCGTCTCGACCGACGTCTGGCGGATGCCAAGAGCGAACGGGATGTGCTGTCGGTCTCGGTCGGCCTCAGCGCATTCGGCAGCCACTACATCGGCGCCGCGACGCTCTGCGGCGAACTGACCACGGTTTATCCGGTGTTCATCGAAGGGCTCGAAACCTCGGGAGAGGCGTTCATGGCCGCCGGTATGTACACCGTCGAAACATCCACTATTTATCCTCAGGGGGCCTGAATGGCTGACTATTACACCCTGCTCACCAACGCAGGGATTGCCTACGAAACGGCGTGCAAGGCCGCGGGCACGCCGATCAAGTTGACGCAGATTTCCGTCGGGGACGGCGGCGGCGCGGTCTACAACCCGGCCGCGACCGCTACTGCGCTGAAACGCGAAGTCTGGCGCGGGCCGCTCAATGCGCTGTTCCAGGACGAGAAGAATCCGAGCTGGCTGCTTGCTGAAGTCACTATTCCGCCGGATGTTGGCGGTTGGTATGTGCGTGAGGCCGGGCTGTGGACTGATACCGGGATTCTTTACGCCATCGTCAAATATCCGGAGTCGTTCAAACCGGTTCTAGCGACGTCGGGCTCGGGGAAAGAGTTCTACATTCGCTCGATTTTCGAGACCAGCAATGCGTCGCTGGTGACGTTGTTGATTGATGACTCGGTGGTGAAGGCTACTCGTGCATGGGTCATGAGTTACCTCGCTGAAGAGCTTGGCAAACTGGATGGCAAGCAATCGGTGCGCGTTGCGGCAACCACCAACATCGTGTTGAGCGGTGCACAACAGATTGACAGTGTGGCAGTGATTGCCGGCGACCGTGTGCTGCTGCCGAACCAGACGCTGGCCAAGGACAACGGCCTGTGGATCGTCGCCAACGGTGACTGGGTGCGGGCGACCGACGCCAACTCCAGCGCCAAGGTGACGCCGGGCCTGACGGTCATGGTCGAGGAGGGCACGGCGAACGGTGATTCGTTATGGCACCTGACCACCAATGCGCCGATCACTCTTGGCACTACCGCGCTGAATTTCAAGATGTTGGCCGGGCGCACCGGGATTGCCGCCGGGACTTACAAGAGTCTGACCGTTGATGAATATGGCCGGGCGACTGCCGGTGCCAATCCTGAGACGTTGGCCGGGTTTGGCATCAAGGATTCGTACACCAAGGCTGAAGTTGAGGCGTTGATTGCCAAGGCGTCAGCATTGCCGGTGGGTTCGATTGTGGCGTTCCCCGTTGATGCACCGCCACCGGGCTTTCTGGAGCTGGACAACAGCGTCAAAAGTAATGCGACTTACCCGGACTTGAGCGCTTATCTGGGCGGCAAGTTCAACAAGGGTGATGAGGGCGTCGGGAATTTCCGTTTGCCTGAGGCACGTGGCGAATTCTTGCGCGGTTGGGATCATGGGCGTGGGGTTGATGCTGGTCGGCAAATCGGCACCCTTCAGTTAGACGCCATGCAACGCCTGACAGGCGCAGTTTCTGCTGCAGACTCGACAGGTCTGGGCCAAGCGGTTAACGGAGTGTATTCCGGAGCCAAGTCAGGTGTATCAAAGGGTAACTCTGTTGCTGCGGATGCCTATACATCGGTAGATTTTGATAACGCCAGGCAAGCTCGGACCGCTTCTGAAAATCGTCCCCGTAACATCGCCGTCATGTGGTGCATCAAAGCCTGGAACGCCCCGGTCAATCAGGGAACCATTGATGTCGCCGCACTGGCCAAGGAAGTCGAACGACTCAAATCCGCTGTTCCGGTGGGCGCTGTTCTGGCATTCCCGACGGGGATCGTTGCGCCTGGCTATCTGGAACTGGATGGCAGTGTGCAGAGCATTGCGACTTACCCGGATTTGGCGGCGTTTCTCGGCAGCACCTACAACAAGGGAGACGAGGGGATAGGCAATTTCCGGCTACCGGATTCGCGTGGCGAGTTCTTGCGTGGTTGGGATCATGGGCGCGGTGTTGACGCTGGCCGGACAATCGGCAGTTGGCAAAAAGCGACGTTGGTTGCACACGATGCGGTCACCTCGACTGGGCAGGCCATCCAGGCTGCTGCCTCATCGTGGAAGCTCAATCCAGACAGTACCGGGAAGTCTCACCCGGTACTTGGGGGTGACGTTGCGTCTGCGGCCGACTATCCAGCCGCTTTCTTTTCTTCTGGCGAAATCATTTCCGCTGTTTCGCTGAATCAGACGGCTCTTTTCACCGAAGGGCATTTGGTTGGCACCCGTCCACGCAACTTGGCGGTCATGTGGTGCATCAAGGCCTGGAACGCGCCGATCAACCAGGGAAGCATCGATATCGCCGTGCTTTCTGAACAGTTGCAACTGCTTTCTTTGAATGGACCGATTGCAGGGGAAATTCGAAACGCTCGGGTCTCGATTCCGGTTGCTGCTTCGTCCACGACATTTACAGCTTCCGAGATTGTTCTGGGAGATGTGAATGGGAAAAGGGTCGTTATCTCCAACTTCAACCAGAGCATCAACCTGTCGGCTTCGGTCAAGGGCCTGGGAGCAATGGATGTGGGAGCAGCACCGGTCAATGGATTTGTCGCAATTTATGCGCTTTACAATCCTGCCGCCAAATCCACCGGCGTTATTGCCGTCAATTCCACTGCTGCCATCGCTCCGAAGCTGTTGGCGGGCGTTGCTCCTGATGGCTATACGTTTTCCGCGCTTCTCAGCATTTTGCCGACCAATGCCAGCGCTCAATTTGCTGTAGCTGAACAAGTTGATCGTCAGGTGTTCTATGGCGCACAAGTGTTGTCGACGACTGCCCAGGTTCTGACGCTCACAGGGTTATCGATTGCTACTGCTGTTCCGTTGAATGCCAGGTCGGTTTCCGGAAACTTTCAAGGCACGGTGTCGGCCAATGGATACAGCATGGCGCTTGCCGGGTCAGCTGCCGCCATAGGTCTTCAGACCTTTATCGTGAACTTTTCAGGGGCGGGCGGTGGTTCGTTTCTTGATGTTCCCTTGTTGTCGCCGCAAACGCTGTTTCATCGCCTGAGCAGCGCCGGAACCTTTAGTGCTTTTGCGATCACGACGAATAGTTACAGATTTTGAAGGGTGAACCGAATGGAAGATAAATCACGCATAAACGTCATGTTCTCGGATGAGACGCAAACGAAGATCGTTGCGGTGTTCTCCTGCCCTCAAGAGGAGGGAAATTACGCCAATTTGGGTGTGGTCGAACCGCAGGATCAACGCTATCTGACTTACCTGTCTGAGTCTCTGTTTGATCCGCAACTGAGTCCGTCACAGATAATTGAATCCGAGAGATATCGTCGAGAAGGTATCGGTATCGTTGTGGGATCAATGGCAATCGAAACATCTCGCGACAGCCAGGCGCTGATCGCCAGCACCGGTCTGTCCGCCATTCTCGACCCGGAGTACCGCTGCAACTTCAAAACCCTCAATGGTTTCGTCGAAATCGGTGCCGAACAGATTCTCGCCATTGCCAAAGCCGTACGGGCGCACGTCCAGGCTTGCTTCGACCGAGAGCTTGAGTTGCTCCGAGCCATTGAAGCGGGCAGCTACACCGACGAAATGCTCAAAGAAGGTTGGCCGGATTCTCTACCAGCGACATCCGTCTCGGCTCCCCAGTAAACGCCCTGCACCCCGGGGCGTTTTCTTGTCCACTTAAAACAAATCAACACCCGCCAAGCCCCTCCCTCAGAGGGGCTTTCCCGTTTATGGAGAAACGAAAAATGGCAAACCGCCAAACCTACACCGTGCTCGTCCCATTCCCCACCGGCGGTGGGCACTGGTCGAGCGTCGGTCAAGACCTTGATCTGCTCGACGTCGAGGCCAATGCCTTGCACACCGCCGGTCGACTGGAGCTGAAAACACCTACCACCCAGGCCAAAAAGGCCGCTGCCAAGAAGGCTGACTGAACATGGCTGAGGTTTTGAACTTCGAGCACAACGGCATTACCGTCAATGCCACCGAATCCCCCGAGGCCATGGGTGGCCTGGGTGACAACGTCATCGGTCTGGTCGGCACTGCGCCGAAGGCTGATCCGCTGATTCCGCGTAACGCGCCGTTCCGCATCAACAGCTTCACCACTCACGCGCTGCTGGACCCGACCGGTTCGGAAGAGGGCACTCTGTACCACGCGGTTTATCAGATCCTCAAAGTGGTCAAGGTGCCGGTGTACGTGGTCATCGTCGAAGCGGGCGCGACCCCGGCCGACACCGTCAACGCAGTCATCGGCGGTGTTGAACCGGCGACTGGCCGCAAACTGGGTCTGGCTGCACTCGGCAGTGTCCCGGAAGACCTGACCATCATCGGCGCGCCGGGCTTCACCGGCACCAAAGCGGTGGCCAGTGAGTTCGCCTCGTTCGGCAAGCGCATCAAGGCTCGTGTGGTGCTGGACGGCAAGGACGCCTCCGTCGCTGACCAAGTGCTGTACAGCCAGGAACTCGGCGGCGCCGATCTCGGTTTCGACCGTTGCCTGGTAGTGCACAACATGCCGGCCGTGTATTCGAAAGCGGCGAAGAAAAACGTCTTCCTCGCACCGTCCAGCCTGGCGATTGCCGCGCTGGCCAAGGTCAAGCAGTGGGAGAGCCCGGGCAACCAGGTGACCTACGCCGAGGACGTCTCGCGAGTCGTCGAATACAACATCCTCGACACCTCCACCGAAGGCGATCTGCTCAACCGTTACGGCGTCAGCTATTACGCCCGCACCGTGCTTGGCGGCTTCTCGCTGCTGGGTAACCGCTCGATCACCGGCAAGTTCATCAGCTACGTCGGTCTTGAAGATGCGATCAGCCGCAAGCTGGTCAAGGCCGGCCAGAAAGCCATGGCCAAGAACTTGACCAAGTCGTTCATGGATCAAGAGGTCAAGCGCATCAACGACTGGCTGCAGACCCTGGTCGCCGACGAAACCATTCCTGGCGGCAGCGTCTATCTGCACCCGGAACTCAACAGCGTCGAGAAGTACAAGAACGGCACCTGGTACGTGGTCATCGACTACGGTCGCTACGCGCCGAACGAACACATGATTTATCAACTCAACGCCCGCGATGAAATCATCGAGCAGTTCCTGGAGGACGTTCTCTAATGTTTACCAACCGCAATCGCCAGGCCATCGCGGCCACCCTGCAAGGCTTGCCGCTGTCGGCGACCGTGGAGGAATTTACCCCGCCGAAAATCGAATTCGACATGGAAGAGATGCGCGGCGGTCGCTTCATCGTCGAAGAAATGACCAAGGGCGGCAAAGCCCTTAACGCCAAGCTGACCCTGCAAGGCATGGGCACGGAAGTGATGCTGGCGCTGGGCGTAAAACTGGGTGACGACATCCTGCTGAACGTGCGTGAAGCCGGCCAGGATCAGGATGGCAACACCTGGTTCACCTACCACACCGTCGGCGGCAAGCTGAAATCCCTTGAGGAAACCGCGGTGAAGATGGGCGAGAAACCGAAGACCAACCTCGAACTGTCCTGCCGCACCTACAACCGCCTGGAAAACGGCGTGCCGGTGATCGACATCGACGTGCGCACCCAGAAGTTCGTGCTCAACGGCGTCGACATCCTCGGTGATGCCCGTCGTGCGGTGCTGATGCCGTAACCCACGGCACAACACAAAACCCCTGTAGGAGTGAGCCTGCTCGCGATGAGGCTCGCACATTCAACATCAATGTGCCTGAAAGACCGCTATCGCGAGCAGGCTCACTCCTACAAGGGAATTGCTACACCCCTCAAGAATCACCAAGGAATTCATACATGTCGTGGATGCCACCCAAGCATGACCTGCTGTCGTCCATCAACGGTGACGACGGCTCGCAAATCGAACAGATCCAGCTCAAGCCGCTGTTCTACGCCGCGCAGAAAGAAGCGCTGGAGCGTGCCGGTGATGACGAAGACGATCAGTTCTTCGAACTGGCGCTGCTTGCCACCGGCCTGTCGGTCAAGGAACTCGACCAGCTCAAACGCCCGGACTACGTGAGCATCGCCCAGTACGTGCACGAGATGTCGACCCGTCCGACTTCGTACTTTCTCGATCAGGTCGAGGATGCGGAAAAATCCACCGATCCTGATCAGGTGCAACTGCTGCAACCGCTCGCCGTGACCGGCCGCACCGTGACGTCACTGAGCCTGGAAATGCCGGTGCTGCGCGCCACCAAAGTGATGAAGAAACTGAAAACGGCCAAGGAACGCGCCGAGTTCATCACCGCTCATTGCGCCGGCCTGATGATCCCCGATCTGGCCCAACTGACCGTCCCGGACTGGACGCAAATGCAGGTGCGCATAGACGATTTTTTAAACCAGCCGGCGGCCTACTTTCGGAACGCGACATCGAAGTAATCCTCGATATCGTCCCGCTCATTTACCCGGTAAGTGAGGCGGAGATTCTGGAATGGGACGCCGAAAAGGCGTTGCGCCGCTACGACATAGCGATCACTCGCCTTGGCGTGAAACAGGAGTAGAGCGGCATGGCAGATGATAACTATGCGTTGACGTTCACGAAGATCAACCAAGAGGCGCTGACGTCTACGACATTGTCTGGGGCGGGGGCTGATCTGGCAGGTTCGGCAAGGCTTGACGGTGGGTTCGCCGGGCTGAGTCGGACGCTGATCGATGCAACCGTCGAGTTGCGCAATTTGACGGCCCAACAGATCCAGCTCAGGGATGTGCTGGGATCGATACACGAGGTGCTGACCTCGCAGCGCTCGTTGCAACAGGCGATGAATGATCGGCAAGCGCAATTGGGCGCTACGGCCGCTGGCAGTGAGCAAAAAATACCGCGCAGCGCGGATGCTGGCGATCTTCCCCCTAGGCTTTTGCAAACGACCATCGAACTCGACGCTGCGATGGTGAAGCTTGGTCGGGTTGAAGGGCTTGATAGTCATCAGCGTCAATCTCAGTTGGTCATGCTGGAGAAAATGGCCACTGAAGAAAAAGTTGCCGCTGGCGGGACCACCGCCCTTGATCTGATCGAGGTCAAGCTCGCCGCCGCCAAGGCCGGGGTAGGGCGTCCGGTCGATAAAAGTGGCAACGTTGATCCGGTTGCCGGGCGAAAAAACCTGGTGGACTTCACCCGAGACACAGGCGTCACTGCGACAGCGTTTGGAATGAAGGCACTGGACACCGCCGATATGTTGATCGGCTGGCGTACCTCGATGAGCCTTGAACGACCAGAAACGCTCGATTTGGCCGACGCCGTCACTGTGCTCGGCGGTAGCCTGAGTGCTCCGATGGCTGACATCGGCGCGATTCTCGGCAGTTACGGTGCGTCGGGAAAACGGGCCGGGTTGTCCGTCGAGGAATCGGCAGCGTTTTCCGCGGCGTTGCTCAATGCAGGCGTCAACCGGGCGGATGCCGGAGTGGCGTTCGAAAAAATCACCACGACCCTGGCCTTGGGGGATAAGGCCACGCCTTCTCAACAGGCGGCGATGGTGCAGTTGGGGTTCAATCCAGAAACCCTGGCTGCCAATATGAAAGCCAATGCCCCTGACACAATCCAGAAGGTGCTTGAAGCACTTAAACAGAAAAACCCTGATCGACAATTGAGTTTGTCAAAGACGCTGTTCACAGTTGACCGGCCGATTATTCAATTGTTGGAGAACACCGGTGAAGTGCAACGCGCGTTTGCTCTGGTTAAAGACAAACAAAGCTATGCGAGTTCGGTTCATGGTGTAGAGGGGGGCGCGCTTAATCAGGCCTCGCTGACGCAATCGAATACATCGCAAGCGCGTTTGAATGCACTGGATGCGAGCCTTGATCGGTTGTCCGCAGGGTTCGGCAACGCCCTGGCTCCTTTAACCGATGGCGCGGCGGTGGTTCTCACGACGCTGATCAAGGGTGTGAGCGCCGCAGTAGAGGCGCTTCCGGCACTCACTGCCGGTCTGGCTCTGCTTGGCGTTGCAGCTTTACCGTTTGTGGGCGGCGCGTTGAAGTTGGGCGTGGCGTCGGTGCTCGACCTGGTTGCCAAGAAGCTGTTGCGTCTGGCGACGACGCGATTACCGACTGATATTGCCGACGCAATTACCGGCGATGACGATGGCAATGGACGCCGGGGCAAGAAACGCGCAGGTAGTGGACCCGGTCGACGCTCGCTGGCCAGAGCGCCGGCTCGTGCGACTGTCCCTCGCATCACCGGAGGCGGTCGCTTGGCAACTATGACGGCCAGAGTCGCGCCGCTTTTTGATCAGGTGAAAATCGGGCTCAAGCTCTGGGGTGATGACATCGCTGGCAGCAAGCTGGGCTCCAAACTAAAAGGGCCGGCTGCCAAACTCGCTTCTCTGGCTGAGGGGGTTGGCGCCAAGGCCATGCCTTCGATTGCCAAAGCAATGCCCTTCGTTAAGGTCGGTGCGCCACTGGCCATCGCTCATGCCGCGTACACGGGACTGAAAGGCTGGCGTGAGGGCGATGATAAAGCGGTAAAAGGCGCCGCCGGCGAACTGGCTGGAACCGCCATTGGCGCCACCATCGGCACGTTCATTGCGCCGGGCGTTGGTACTTTCATTGGTGGGACATTGGGTGGAATGCTCGGATCCTATCTGGGGGAACAACTGGCGACGCCTCCTGAGGACAAACTCGCCCCACCGGCGCAAGTTGCCAAAGACCTGTCTAGCGCGCAGCCCCAAAACCAGCAAATCACCTATGCGCCGTCGATACAGATCAGCGGCAGCGAAGTGGCCAGTTCCGAGAAGGTTGGCGCAATGATCTCGCAGGTCATGCAAAACCATTTCAACAGTCAGTTCATCCCGACGATGAGCACCAACCCCCTCGCCACCCGCCGCGACGCAGCCCTTACCGATGGAGTCGCCTGATGAAACAACAAATGGCACTCGGCAGTTTCATCTTCGGCCTGTCCCGCGAGTTTGCTTACAGCACGCTGGCGCGCAAATCCGACGGTGGCTGGACTGAACTGCAGATCCTCACCAGCAAACCCAAGTCCCATCAGACCGGACAGAAGCCCGAAACCCTGACCATCGGCGGCACCGCGATGTACGCCGTGGCCATGGAACGGCTCGATGAACTGCGGGCGCTGCAAGCCTTGAGAGTGCCGCTGCCGTTGATCGACGGCATCGGTCGCAACTGGGGTTTGTGGCAGATCAACAGCGTTCAGGAAAACCAGAGCGAGGTCATCGATGACGGCACCGCGATGGTGATCAAGTGGGTACTCGAATTAGCGGAGTTCAACAATGCGTAAGGTCCGAAGCGTGGCCGGTGATTCGGTCAATCTGCTGCTCTACCGCGAGTCGGGTCGCTCAGACGATCAGGCCGAAGCCGCGTTGTGGAAACTCAATGCGACCCTGGCCGAACACGGGCCCGTTTTGCCGGCGGGCATCTGGGTGACGCTGCCGGAACTCGACAGCCGACCCGCCGCAATCAAACCGGTTTTGGCCTGGGACTAAGGAGGTTGCATGGCACAGGGATTTACCCCGGCGATCGAAATCTACGGCGCCAACCAGGCCTTGCTGAACCAGCGTCTGATCAGTTGGGAGCACATTGATGCTGCCGGGATGGAGTCTGATCAGCTGACACTGGTGATCGACCTGGAAGGCCTCGAAGGCTTGCCGACCCTGGGCGGGACCATCGGCTTGCGGGTGGGTTATCTGGAGTCCGGGCTGGTCGAAAAGGGCCAGTTCAAAGTGACTCGATTGACCCCGACGCTGTTCCCGTTACGCCTGACGCTGGTGGCGACCGCAGCGCCTTTCAGTGGCAAGGATGAGACCCGATTCAAGGAACGGCGCACGGCCAGTCATGGCCCGACAACCCTTGGCGGACTGTTTCGCGAGCTGGTCTTGCGGCACGGTTTTTCGCCGCGCGTCGATCCCGAACTGGCGCTGATCAGGATCACCCATATCGATCAGTCGAACGAAACCGACATGGGCTTTATCACGCGACTGGCAAAGAAGTACGACGCGGTGGCCAAACCGTTCAACGACCTCTACGTGCTGGCGAAACCGGCGCAGCTGAAAAACCTATCGGGCCAAGTGATACCGGACGTCCGGCTGTCGGTAACCAGCAACAATCGACCGGGTGATCACGCCTTCATCAGCGCCACACTGGAAGAGACTGCCCGCACCCAGAATCAGGGTTGCAAGACCTGCTGTTGGGACGCCAATGCCGGCAAGCAGGTGGAGGTGAAAACCGGCAAGGCACCCTACAAAGTCATTCGCCAGAAACAGGCCAATGAAGAAGAAGCCAAAGCCATCGGCGAAGCCGAAGTGCGCAAGATGCTGCGCGAGAAATACAAGCTGAAGGTCACCTGTCCGGGCGATCCGCTGCTGGCTGCCGAAGGCCTGTTGGTGCTCGATGACACCTGGCCAGACTTCATGCGCGGTCGCTGGTCGATCGAAAAGGTCACCGCCAGCGGCAAGCGCGAGGAAAGCTATCGCTGCCTGATCGAGGCAACCGGCCTCGACCCCAAGGCGGACGCCAAAGCCTGATTCTGCGTGACCTCACAGCGACAGATATCCCTGTAGGAGTGAGCCTGCTCGCGATTGCGGTGTGTCAGTCAGCATCGATTCTGAATGTAAGTCCGCCATCGCGAGCAGGCTCACTCCTACATGAGTCCTGCGGTCACTCCCCTAATTCCGGAACACCACCATGAAGATCACCCCGATCCTCACGCAACTGCGTGCGCAATGCCCAAGCCTGGGCAATCACATTGCCGTCGGTGTTGATCTTGCGTTGCTGCAAGGCAACCCTGATCTGCCGACACCGTCGGCCCACATCACACCGCTGGCCGATCTGGCCAGCAACAGCACCGCGCAAAACCTCACCAGCCAACCGATCCGCGATCGCTTCGACATCGTCCTCGCACTTGACGCAACCGACGCTACAAAAGCGCTGGATCTGTTGCATGACCTGCGCGCTGAAATCTGGCGCGCGCTGGTGGGGTTCAAGCCGAGCAAGGACTACAGCGCCATCGTCTATGACGGCGGCGAACTGGTCTCGATCAACAGCAGCCGCGCTTTTTACCGGCTGCGCTTTTTTGCCGAGTTCCAGCTCGGTCGCAATCTGCCGAGTCAGCCTGCGGAGAGTTGGCACGAACGCGAACTGGACGGTTTGTCGTCCTTTACCGGGGCTACCGTGCGGGTCGATGCGATCGACCCGGCCGATCCCAACCTGAAACGCCCGGGCCCCGATGGGCGCGTGGAAATGACTTTCTCTGGAGACGTAACCCCATGAGCAATCGCATCACCGTACTGCCGGCCGAAGGCCGTGTCGTACCTGACCCGGAGGCGGGCGATCTGCTGCCGGCCGAAGGCCGTGAAGTGCTGGACAGCGCCTGGTGGCGCCGGCGTCTGGCCGACGGCGATATCACTATCAAAACCGCAAAAGCGGCTAAACCACAGGGAGCCAAATAATGGCGATCGGATTCAGCAACATCCCCGCGGACATTCGTGTTCCGCTGTTCTATGCCGAAATGGACAATTCGGCCGCCAATAGCGCGAGCTCGTCTCTGCGTCGTTTGATCGTCGCTCAGGTCAACGACAACATTGCCCCGACTGAAGTCGGCAAACTGGTGCTGGTCTCCAGCGTGGCGCTGGCCAAGAGCATCGGTGGCCAGGGCTCGATGCTCGCCTCGATGTACGAAACCTTCCGCAAGGCCGACCCGATCGGCGAGATCTGGTGCCTGCCGCTGCACAACACTGAAGGCGCCATCGCCAAAGGCGTGCTGACCCTGACCGGCACCGCGACCCAGGCGGGCGTGCTCAACCTGTACGTCGGTGGTGTGCGTGTGCAGGCCACCGTGGTCAACGGTGCCACCGCGGCACAAGCAGCGACTGCGCTGGCGCAGAAAATCAACGCCACGGCCGATCTGCCGGTGAGCGCTGCGGCTGCCGAAGGCGTGGTCACCCTGAACGCCAAATGGACCGGCGATAGCGGCAACGACATCAGCCTGCAATTCAATCGCCTGGGCAAGAGCAACGGCGAAGAAACCCCGGCCGGCCTGACCTCCGCAATCACCGCCATGACCGGCGGCGCCGGCGTTCCGGATCAGATCGCTGCCGTGGCGGCACTGGGTGACGAACCCTTCGAGTTCATCGCACTGCCATGGTCGGATCTGTCGACCCTCAACACCTGGCAGGCGGTGATGGATGACAGCACCGGTCGCTGGTCCTGGGCCAAGCAACTGTTCGGTCACGTCTACAGCGCCAAGCGCGGCACCGTCGGCACGCTGGTTGCTGCTGGCCAGGCGCGCAACGACCAGCACATGACCATTCAGGCACTGGAGCCGGGCGTACCGCAACCGTTCTGGGTACAAGCTGCAGCACTGGCTGCGCGCACCGCCGTGTTCATCTCCGCCGACGCCAGCCGTCCGACCCAAAGCGGCAGCCTGCCGGGCGTCGATCCTGCGCCGGCGAGCGAGCGCTTCACCCTGACCGAGCGTCAGTCGCTGCTCAACTACGGCATCGCCACCGCTTACTACGAAGGCGGTTACGTGCGCATCCAGCGTTCGATCACCACCTACCAGAAAAACGCCTACGGTCAGGCTGACAACTCCTACCTGGACAGCGAAACCATGCACCAGTCGGCGTTCATCGTGCGTCGTCTGCAAAGCGTGATCACCAGCAAGTACGGTCGGCACAAACTGGCCTCCGACGGCACCCGTTTCGGCGCCGGCCAGCCAATCGTGACGCCAGCGACCATTCGCGGTGAGCTGATCGCGCAGTACGCCAAGCTCGAACTGGAAGGCCATGTGGAGAACGCCGAGCTGTTCGCCGAACACCTGATCGTCGAGCGCGACGTGCAGGACCCGAGCCGCGTGAACGTGCTGTTCCCGCCGGATTACATCAACGGTCTGCGCGTGTTCGCACTGCTCAACCAATTCCGTCTGCAGTACGACGACGCGGCTTGATAACCGCGTTTAGCGTCAAGCATTCAGCCCACCTCGCGTGGGCTTTTTTATTCAAGGGAGTAACACCATGGGTCAACTGATTGCAGGCACCTGCTACGTCAAGGTCGACGGCGCGCAACTGACTATCAATGGCGGCTGCGAAGCCCCGCTGATGGCGGTCAAACGCGAAACCGTCGTACCCGGTTTCTACAAGGAAACCGACATCGCGCCGTCGTTCAAAGTGACCGCGCTGCACACCGCCGACTTCCCGCTGAAGAAGCTGATCGAAGGCACCGACATCACCGTCACCTGCGAATTCAGCAACGGCAAAGTCTACGTGCTGGCCGGTGCTTATCTGGTCGAAGAGCCAGTCTCCAAGGGCGATGACGCCACCATCGAACTGAAATTCGAAGGCATCAATGTGACCTGGAAATGAGAGGCGCCGTGAAGCTTCAATTTGCGAT
>NZ_JBIUVJ010000072.1:10803-23374 GCF_044742875.1 Pseudomonas sp. NPDC087817 | reverse complement strand
CAGGGCGCCCACCACCTACCGCCGCCCCCCCGTCTGGTCTGCGAATTCATCGGCAACGTGAACATCTTCGAAGGCGAAGTGATCGACGACGCCGAAGGCCACGCGACCATCACCTGCAAGGACCTCGACCGGCAGATCTACGTCGGCCACGGCATCAGCACCTCGGTGCAGGACAAGTCCGTGACCTACGCGATCCGTCCGGAGAAACTGCTGGTCACCGCCGATCAGCCGACCTGCGAATACAACTGGTCGAGCGGCAAGGTCCATGACATCGCTTACCTCGGCGGGCACTCGGTGTTCTACGTCGAATTGCCGAGCGGCAAACTGGTCCAGTCGTTCGTCGCCAACGCCGAACGCCGTGGCGCACGTCCAACCTGGGGCGATCAGGTTTACGTGTGGTGGGAAGATGACAGCGGCGTGGTACTTCGCTCATGAACATGCGCAAGTTCAAACGACGGCTCAACCGAATAATTCCCAATGGCCGCCAACTGGTCATCGGGGTTCCGTTCATCTGGCTGTTCCTGTTCTTCATGCTGCCGTTCTTCATCGTTCTGAAGATCAGCTTCGCTGAAGCCGACGTGGCCATCCCGCCGTACACCGAGATCTACACTTTCGCCGAGCAGAAACTGCAACTGCTGCTGAACCTCGGCAACTACGCGATGCTCGGCGACGACGAGTTGTACATCGCCGCCTACCTCGGCTCGCTGAAGATGGCGCTGATCAGCACCGTGCTGTGTCTGCTGATCGGCTACCCGATGGCCTATGCCATCGCCAGTGCCCGTAAAGAGCTGCAGACGGTGCTGGTGCTGCTGATCATGATGCCGACCTGGACCGCGATCCTGATCCGCGTGTATGCGTGGATGGGCATCCTCAGCAACAACGGTCTGCTCAACGGTTTTCTGATGAGCATGGGTTTCATCGACGAGCCGCTGCAGATCCTCAACACCAACCTCGCGGTGTACATCGGCGTGGTCTATTCGTACCTGCCGTTCATGATCCTGCCGCTCTACGCCAACCTGGTGAAGCACGACAACAGTCTGCTGGAGGCGGCGTCGGACCTCGGTTCGAGCACCTTCAACAGCTTCTGGAAAATCACTATTCCGCTGTCCAAGAACGGGATTATTGCCGGCTGCATGCTGGTGTTCATTCCGGTGGTGGGCGAGTTCGTGATCCCGGAACTGCTCGGCGGTCCGGAAACCCTGATGATCGGTAAAGTGCTCTGGCAAGAGTTCTTCAACAACCGAGACTGGCCGGTGGCGTCTGCCTTGGCAGTGGTGATGCTGGCGATCCTGATTGTGCCGATCATTCTGTTCAACCGCAGTCAGGCCAAGGAAATGGAGGGTAAAGAATGAAGCGCATCCGTTTCTCCAGCCTGATGCTGGTCCTGGGTTTGTTGTTTATTTATCTGCCGATGCTGATCCTGGTGATCTACTCGTTCAACGCCTCGAAACTGGTGACGGTGTGGGGCGGCTGGTCGATCAAGTGGTACGTCGGTCTGCTCGACAACACCCAACTGATGGGCTCGGTGGTGCGCTCGCTGGAAATCGCCTGCTACACCGCCGTCGCTGCGGTGGCGCTGGGTACCCTGGCGGCGTTCGTGCTGACGCGTATCACCCACTTCAAGGGCCGCACGCTGTTCGGCGGTCTGGTGACGGCGCCATTGGTAATGCCGGAAGTGATCACCGGTCTGTCGCTGTTGCTGCTGTTCGTGGCCATGGCGCAGATGATCGGCTGGCCGCAGGAACGTGGCATCGTCACCATCTGGATCGCCCACACGACGTTCTGTGCGGCGTACGTGGCGGTGGTGGTGTCGGCGCGTCTGCGTGAGCTGGACCTGTCGATCGAAGAAGCGGCGATGGACCTCGGGGCGCGGCCGTGGAAGGTGTTCTTCCTGATCACCATCCCGATGATCGCGCCATCACTGGCGGCGGGCGGCATGATGTCGTTCGCGCTGTCGCTGGATGACTTGGTACTGGCGAGCTTCGTCTCCGGCCCGGGGTCGACGACCCTGCCGATGGAAGTGTTCTCGGCGGTGCGTCTGGGCGTGAAGCCTGAGATCAACGCGGTGGCGAGCCTGATTCTGCTGGCGGTGTCGATTGTGACCTTCATGGTCTGGTTCTTCAGCCGCCGCGCTGAAGAAGCACGCAAGAAAGCTATCCAGCAAGCCATCGAAGAAAGCGCTGCCGATTCGTGGAAGCAACCGGACGTGCGTCGCGCACCGGCGCCGGAAGCGGCGTAAGCCAGTTGGGTTGATCATAAAACTGTGATCAACCCAAATACCTGTGGGAGCGGGCTTGCCCGCTCCCACAGGTTCTATGGTGGTCAGGAAATCCACGGGGATTTGCGGATCACCTCGACAAAGTTCATCGGTTTGAACCCCGGCTCCTGATCCACCAGCACATCGGTCTTCACATTGCCGAACGTCGTCTGCGGACGATGGCGCAAGCCGTCGGCAAATGCGCAGATGATGCACTCCTTGAAACCTTCCCCGCGTGGATGCGCATGCACCACCGCTTCGCGCTGCACGTTGCTGAACGCGGCGTAATCCATGCCCAGCACGTCCATCTCGACACCGGCGGTCACCAGCGCCACGATCGGGCGCAGATGCTTCGGTACGCCCGGGGTGGTGTGCAGGGCAATCGACAACCAGACCTGTTCGATGTCGTCATCGCTCAAGCCATACGGTTTCAGGAATGCCGCTGCAGCGTTGGCACCGTCGACTTCGAAACGCTCGTCGTCACTGCGATGACCTTCGACCAGACCGAGGTCATGGAACATCGCGCCGACGTACAGCAGCTCCGGGTCGTAAGCCAATTGCTGGCGCTCGCCGCTCAACGCCCCGAACAGAAACACCCGGCGCGAGTGGTGATAGAGCAGGTCGGATTCGATGTCGCGAATGTATTCGGTGGTAGCGCGGGCGAGGGCGCTGTCGGGGATCTTGATGCCGGCGATGGTGGTGGTCATGGGAGGTTTCCTCGTCGAAAACGCCGGGTCGGCGCTGATGGAGAAAGTCTGTTCCCGAGGCTGAAAGCGGACAATCGACGCATGGCTGCGATCCTTGCCAATCGACCTGCAAATCATGCCAACTGACCGGTAGGAGAGCATTGTGGTGAGGGTATTTATCCCCGATGGGTTGCGCAGCAGCCCCGGTACCTGCTGATTAGGCTTATCAGTTAAAACGCGATTACAGGATTTACGACTGCTGCGCAGCCGATCGGGGATAAATCCCCTCGCCACAGGTTCAGAGGAGTTTGCGAGAGAGATGACCAAAACCATCGCCATCGTGGTATTCCCCGGCGTGCAATCACTGGACGTCACCGGGCCCATGGATGTGTTCGCCGAGGCCAATCGTTTTCTCGCGCCCGAGGATCACTACCGGCTGGAGGTGATCGGTGTCGAACATGGATCGATGGCCTGCTCCAACGGTCTGGTGCTGAGCGCCCATCGTCATTTCAGCGAAGCGCCGGACGCCTTTGACCTGTTGCTGGTCGCCGGCGGGCCGCAGTTGCCCTTCATCGATTTCGGCAAGTCCTTCGACACCTGGCTGCGCGATGCCTGCGCCCGGGCGCAGCGTTTCGGCTCGATCTGCAACGGCGCCTTCATGCTGGCGCGCGCGGGGCTGCTTGAGGGGCGCACGGTCACCACGCATTGGAACGATGCCGAGGCCTTGGCGCAGTTGTGCCCGTCCACGCAGGTCGAAGCCGATCGCTTGTACGTCGAGGATGGTGCGCTCTACACCTCGGCCGGGGTCACGGCGGGGATTGATCTGTCGCTGTACCTGCTGGCGCGTGATCACGGCGCCGAAGTGGCATTGAGCGTGGCCAAGCGGCTGGTGGTGTTCACCCAGCGTTCCGGCGGGCAGTCGCAGTTCAGTCCGTTCCTGACGCCGCACGCAGAGCCGACCTCGGCGGTGGCGATGGTGCAGTTGTACGTGCTGGCCAATCTCACTGGGGATCTGACCATCGCCGATCTGGCCAATGCGGCGAACATGAGTGCGCGCAATTTCTCCCGGGTGTTTAGCCGTGAAGCCAAGGTCACGCCGGCAGAGTTCGTCGAGCGGGCGCGAGTGGACGCGGCGCGGGTGTTGCTGGAAAGCACCACGGCGCCGTTGAAGACTGTGGCGTATCAGTGCGGGTTTCGCGATGCGCAACATATGCGCAGTGTGTTCAATCGTAGGTTGGGCGTGACGCCGCAGCAGTTTCGGCTGAATTTTGCGGTGATGCTTTGAAGGCCTTTGGTGTTCTTGAGGGCCCATCGCTGGCAAGCCAGCTCCCACAGGTTCTCTGGTGTTCTCATGATTTGTGAACGACACGAAACTCTGTGGGAGCTGGCTTGCCAGCGATGAGGCCAGTCCAGTCAATACAACTCTATTGCGCAGCCCGCGCCGGCAACAGCTTCAACGTGCTGCGCGTGTTCGCCGTCACCTCTTCCTCGCTGAAATGCGCCTGCACATACATCCCGTCAACATACGCCTCAGCCTGATCGTCATAGTGACTGTCGAACGGCACACCACTCTGTCCGACCGGATTGATCGTCAAGCTGTGCGCCGGGTCGGCGAAGTCCACCAGACGCCGCGTCGAAGGCCCGTAAGTCACCGGCCATGGCGCCGGGCCGATCTTCGCCGAAAGGTTGTTCGGCACTTCATGACTGCCCGGTGCCGCGAACGGCCCGACGTTGAAAATCCGGTCCAGCGGCTTCTGCTGCCCCAACGGATGCCCGTGAGTCAGTGTGTGCGCCGCGCCCCATTGCCATCCGGCAACATCGTCGCCAAGGGTCAGTTTCAAATGCTTGATGCTCGCCTGCCACGCTGTGCGCACGACATCGGCGCGGGTCTCTTTGGCCGGGGTGGCGCGGTTGTCCCACCACGGTGAATCGGCGTTAGCCGCCAGCCGTGGCAGTGCCGAATCGATCACCCGTGTCGACAACAGCGTGTCGAAAAAGTCATTGCCCAACTCATCCCGCATCGCCGCATCGGCGAGGTCGTAGAGGAACTGGTTGAACACCGTCGCACTGACCGAATCCAGCGGGTAGTCGCCTGGCCATTGCGCCAGTTGCTCGACGAGTTTCAGTTGCGCCGGATCGCTGACGACCTCACGCAGCACTGGCAGCAACGGCGCCAGCAGACGCGGGCCGTAAGCGGTGGTGGTACCCAGTTGCAGCTTCTGATTGGCCTCGTTGCTCCACTTCACATTCTTGTCGCTGAGCTGGCGATTGAGCTGTTGCCCCCGGTCGGCAAGGTTGTAGTAACCGGGAATCTCCATGCCGGTCGGCGAAACCGGCTGGAAGTTGGCCGAGACGATGTAACCGCGTGCCGGGTTCTCTTCCTGCGGGTTGGCGCTGAACGGGTAGTAACCGTCCTTGTCGGCCTGATTGCTGCTGCCGTCGAGAATGAAACCCGGCTTCACCCCGACCGGGCGTTTTGGCAGCAACGCCGAGGCCCACCAGCCGATATCACCCTTGGCGTTGGCGTAAACCAGATTCAGCCCCGGCGCCTGCACCTTGGCCGCCGCAGCGCGGGCCTTGGCCAGCGTGTCGGCACGGTTGAGCTGGTAGAAACCTTCGAGGATCGGGTTCGGTGTTTCGAGGAATGCCCACCACATCGCAATCGGCGTCTTGCCGGCGGCCGTACCCAGCGCATCGTTGACGATCGGCCCGTGCGGCGACTGACGCAGGGTGATGGTCACTGGCGTCTGGCCCTTCACATTGATCTGCTGCTCGGTGACGACCATGTCGGTCCACTGGCCGCGATACCAGACCTGATTCGGATTATCCGGATTGACCTTCTCGGCGATCAGGTCCAGATCGTCGTTCTGGAACATGGTCAGGCTCCAGCCGAAATCGAGGTTGTGCCCCAAAAACGCGAACGGCACTAGCGCCTGATGATGGCCATAGAGTTCGAAACCCGGCGCCGACAATTGCGCCTCGTACCACACCGACGGCACCGAGAAACGAATGTGCGGATCGCCGGCCAGCAGCGGTTTGCCGCTCTGGCTGCGACTGCCGGCGATGACCCAGGCATTGCTGCCTTCAAACTGCGGCAGACCGTTGTCGATCAGTGCCTGTTCGCTGAGGCGAGCGAGGGCGTTGAGGTCTTTCCAGTCGCCGGCGGCAAGCGCCGGAGTCGGGTTGGCGCGACTCTTCGCCAGCACGCCTTTGGGCTGCCAGTCGAGATCAAAGACATTGAGGTAGTCGGCGCCCAGTTGATCGCGTACGTAAGTCAGCAAAGGCTCGGTGCGAAACGCCGCGGCAAAGCTGTAGGCCATGTAACCGGCGACACTGATGCTGTCTTCAGCCGTGAACGGCCGCTTGGGAATGCCCAGCACGTCGAACTCGATAGGCGCCGCGTGAGTGTCCTGATATTGGTTGATGCCATCCAGATAGGCTTGCAGGCCCTTCCACGCCGGCGACTGCTTATCGAGGCTGGCGACGTAACTGGCCGCGCGTTCACGAATGCGCAGGCTGCGGAACAGTTTGTCGGTGTCGAGCAGTTTTGGCCCGAGCACTTCGGCCAGTTCACCACGGGCGAGGCGGCGCATCGCTTCCATCTGGAACAGCCGGTCCTGGGCATGCACATAGCCGAGGGCGCGGTACAGGTCGGTTTCGTTCTCGGCACGGATGTGCGGCACGCCGCGCTCGTCATAGCGTACGGTCACCGAACCCTGCAGGTTGCGCAGTTCAACCTGGCCCTGGCGGGATGGCTGCTTGCTGTAGACATACCAGCCGGCGCCGGCGAGCAGGACAACGATGAGCAAGGCAAGAACGGTGAACACGCGCTTCATGGTGACTCCTTGTGCATGCGGGATTGCCGCCCGTCGGGCTGCAAACAATTAGCACAGACCTTCTGTGCCGTGCATCGCTGTCCTTGAAAAGTCCGGAATGCCTTACTGCGCCTCCACCGGCCACGGGCAATAGCAGCCGACCGCCAGGGTGTGTGTGGCATTCACCGGGCGATCATCCGTCAGCGCATTGAGGATCGGTTCGATAAAACTGTTACTGGAATTGCAGGTGAGGCCTTCGCTGTAGGGACCGAAGTACGCCAGTTTGCCGCTGCGATCCCAGATCGCCACGGCCGGGCTGGCGGGAATCTGCTCGGAGCCGGGCAACACTGTGATGGTTTTCAGGCTGCTCAGCGTGGCGGGCAACTGGCCGTGGCTGCCGGCTCTCTGCACGGCAAAAAACTCCACGCCTTTGCCGCTGAAGTGCTCGACCATTTCGGTCAGGTGCTGTTGATTGCCGACGTTGCACGGGCAGGCCGGGTCCCAGAAGTGGACGAGACGGATATTGCCGGGGCCGGCGAGGTTATCGGGAAGACGCAAAGGATCGCCGGAAAAAACCGCGGTGTGTTCGCTGAACGCCCGCAGGTAGCGCCCCTGAAACCAGTCATACGCGGCCCACAGCACGCCTGCACACACAAGCGCGAGCAGGCTGGCAAACAGTGCGGTGCGGTAGGGCGAACGCATGGTTTTCGATCCTCGAAGGCCGGCTAGCTTGCCATGCCTGACTCAACAGATGAATATCGCAGGCCGATAAAGTCTGTTTACCGTTCTGGAATTGCCTCATGCCTGCCACTTTCGACCCCGATCAAATCCGCGCCAGCCTCAAGCCTCTGGCCGAGTGGCAGGCGTTGTCCGAGGAGTCGAAAGCGTATCAACGGTTCTACCAGACCGACTTCCCCGAACGTGATGTCTGGCGCGGCATGGGGCGGTTTGCCGTGGACGGTTACGAACTGGTCAGCCATTGCTGGTGGCCGGAAAAGGTCAAGGGCACGCTGTTTCTACTCCACGGTTTCTACGATCACACCGGGCTCTATCGGCATGTGATCGAGTGGGCACTGGATCAGGATTTTGCCGTGATTGCCTGCGACTTGCCGGGGCACGGTCTGTCGAGCGGGCCGCGAGCGAGCATCCGCGACTTCTCCGAATATCAGGACGCGCTGCAAGCCTTGTTCGCCGAAGCGAATTCGATTGCGCTACCGCAGCCCTGGCATTTGTGCGGGCAAAGTACCGGCGGCGCGATCGTGGTCGATCATGTGCTCAATCATGGCGAGAACAGTCCGGCGCAGGGACAGTTGATCTTGCTGTCGCCGCTGGTGCGGCCGCGGGCGTGGGGCTGGTCGCAGCTGAGTTATTACTTGCTGCGGCCGTTTGTGCGGGGCATCGCCCGACGTTTCAGCGAGAACTCCAACGATCCGGATTTCCTGCCGTTTCTGCTCGCCGATCCGTTGCAGCCCAAGCGTTTGCCGACGGCATGGGTCGGAGCCTTGTCGCGCTGGATCAACCGGGTCGAGTACGCGAAAAAAAGTCCGCGGCGGCCGCTGATCATTCAGGGGCAGGCGGACATGACGGTCGACTGGCAGCACAATTTGCAGGTGTTGAAGTGGAAGTTTGATCGGCCGCAGATCTTGCTGCTGCCGGAGGCGCGGCATCATCTGGCCAATGAGACGGTGGAGATGCGCGAGGAGTATTTCGAGTTTCTGAGCAAGCGGATCAGGGGCAGGAATCTCTAGAGGATTCACTGGCCTCATCGCTGGCAAGCCAGCTCCCACAAGGATCTTCCGTGAGTTCAGAATGTGTGAGCGCCAAGGACCCTGTGGGAGCTGGCTTGCCAGCGATGACGGCCTGTCAGGCGATAGAGATCACTGGCTAAGGTTCGACGTATTCTGTCCCACCGCCAACCCCGCCCGAATCGCCGCCAGCGCCGCCTGGTAATAAGCCTTGCCCTCGGTCGATTCGGCAAACGTCGCGAACTCTTCCAGCTCTTCATCCGACAGGTCGCGATATACATAGAGCAGCGTGTTGTTCATGTCCGCGCCAATCTGCTCCATCAAGCGCTGACGTTGCCCATTCAACATGCCCTGCGCCTGACCGCCGCCGAGCAGTCCCGGGATCATCGAACTCAAACTGTCCGCGGCCACGCCGGCAATCGCCAGACTGACTTCGGCGCCAGCCTCGCGGGCAGGCAGCGCCTGGGCGAGGTGGCCGATGATCAGCAGGCGGCTGTCGCTGGCCGGCATCTTCGGCAGGCCCTTGGCATTTTTTGCCAGTTGATCGCGGCGGGTCGCCAGTAATTCAGCGGCAACGATTTTCTTGCCCAACGGCGATTGAAAGAAAGACAGCGCCGGTTTCGGATCGGCGAGCTTCTGCCGCAATTGAGCTTCGGCGCGCTGGTCCATGGCCTGTGGCGCAAAACGCTGATTGCTGTTGTTCACCAGCGCTTGAAACACGGCGGGCGGCAGGCTGTTTTGATAGCGCTGCTGCGCGGCACTCAGGGCGTCATTGAAATGCGCACGTTGATCTGGCCAGCCGGCGACCTTGTACAGCTGATCGTGGCCGTCCGCCCAGGCGGGCAAAACACAGAACATCAACAGTGAAAAAAGCAAACGGCGCATAGGGACTCCTGTCAGCAGCGGACTATTCTCCGTGCGGTGCCGGTACTTGTCGAGAATTCGTATCCAGCCGCCGCGTGGCTCTGTCGGATTTCTTGCCGCCGACATACTATGCGCGCCATGCAAATATCCTCTGAACACCCGCTGCTGTTACGTATCGTCGACGACCTGGCCGAACACGGCTGGTCGCAGCAGAACATTTTCCTGCCCGCGGGTTTGACCCGTGAGCTGGCGGCCGAGTGCCGCAAACGTGAGGCCGAGGGTGAACTGGCGCCGGCGGCTGTTGGCCGTGGGCCGTTTTCAGAGATTCGCGAGGGGATTCGCGGCGACCATATCCAATGGATCGACCCGGGGCAGGCCGAGGCCAGCGACCGATATCTGAACCTGATGGACAGTCTGCGCGAGGCACTCAACCGGGGCTTGTTCCTCGGTCTTGAAGACTTTGAATGCCATTTCGCCCTGTACCCGCCGGGTGCGTTTTATCGCAGGCATGTCGACCGTTTTCGCGACGATGACAAGCGCATGGTTTCGGTGGTGGTCTACCTGAATGAGGCCTGGCTGCCGGAGGATGGTGGCCAGCTGCGCATGTATCTGCACGGCGACCGCGTGCACGACGTGCAGCCTACCGGCGGTTGTCTGGTGGTGTTTCTCTCCGGCGAGGTGCCTCATGAAGTGCTGCCGGCGAATCGCGAGCGCCTGTCGCTGACCGGCTGGTTCCGCCGCCGTGGCAACGAGCCGTTCTGATCATGCAGAAGATTCTGGTCAGCCGCTGCCTGTTGGGCCACCGCGTGCGTTACGACGGCGGGGCCAGCGGGCCATTTGATTTGCTCGAACAGTGGATTGCCGAAGGGCGTGTGGTGCCGTTGTGTCCGGAAGTCGCGGGCGGTTTGCCGACACCCCGAGCAGCGGCAGAGATTCCGGGCGGGCAGGGTAGTGAAGTGCTCGATGGCGTTGCTTCGGTGATCACTACCGAGGGCGAGGATGTCAGCGCACAGTTTCTTGATGGTGCGCGGCAGGCACTAGAGTTGGTGCGCAAGCACGGTATTCGGGTGGCGGTGCTCAAGGCCAATAGCCCGTCGTGCGGCAATCTGCTGACGTATGACGGCACGTTCAGTGGAGTGAAAGTCAGCGGTGAAGGCGTGACAGCTGCACTGCTCAAACGCCATGGCGTGCAGGTTTTCAGCGAACTTGAATTGCCGCAGGCTGCAACAGCCCTGACAAAACTCGACTAGCCATTCACCACAAAACACTGTGGGAGCTGGCTTGCCAGCGATGGCATTGGGTCAGCCACCATCATTGCTGACTGACCCAATGCTATCGCTGGCAAGCCAGCTCCCACAGGTTTTTTTGTTCACTTCAGGTTTTCAGTGGTCTGCGCTTTGAACCACTTCTCGGTCAACGCCGCCAAACGCCCATCCGCCCTGATCCGCTGCATCGCGCTCGCAAGGCTGGCCTGAAACGCCGGATTGCCCTTCTGAAACGGAATCGCCAACTCCACCGGTGCCGCCGCTTTTGGCTTCTCTTCCGTCAACGCCTGCACCAGCACCATCGGCCGTGGTTGCTCATCGTTTTTCGCCAGCAACTGCGATTCAACCTTGCCGTATGGCTCGCTGAAGTCGAAACGATCCTTGAGTTCAGGTGTCAGTGCTATGTGGTTGAGCGCGACGTCGTACTTGCCGCTTTCAACGCCCTGGAGCAGATCGCCTTCGTCGGTGACGATGAAGTCGGCGCGTACATCCAGCTCGTTGGCCAGCAGTTGCCCCAGCTCGACCTCGAACCCCGTGAGTGTGTCGCCATCCTTGAAATTGAAGGGCGGTGTATTAGCCTCAATGGCGATGCGCAACTCGCCACGGTCGTTGACGTCATCAATCAGTTCGGCGTGAGCCAATGGGCTCAAAAGGGGTAGCAGGCAGATCAGGCCAGGCAGAAAACGCATGGTCACTCCTTTGAAATCATTATCGCGGCCTGTGTTTCTGGCGCGCTTTGCTATGGTTGTCGAGTGCCTTCGACAACGAATGGTCATGAAGTTGTCATGACCGTGCGGATTTTACGGAAAAACTGGAGAAGAAAATGAAAAGCTTTATGTCACGTGCGGCGATGGCCGGTGTGCTGATGGGTGTTTCGGTGCTGGCCAGTGCGGCGACTCCGGCTCCAAAGGGTGCTGAAGTGTTCATCGTTTCTCCCGAGGACGGGGCGACTGTTTCGCAAACCTTTACCGTCAAGTTCGGCGTCAAGGACGTCTCCCTCGCACCCGCTGGCGATGTCACCAAAAACTCCGGTCACCACCATTTGCTGATCGACGTCGACAAGCTGCCGGCAGCCGGTGCGCCGATTCCCAACGATGCCAACCACATGCACTTTGGCAAGGCCCAGACCCAGGCCGACGTCAAATTGGCCCCGGGCAAACACACTCTGCAACTGGAGTTGGGCGACAGCGGCCATATGCCGTTCGATCCACCTATCGTCTCGAAGAAGATCACCGTCAACGTGGAGTAACTTTTCCACAGGCATGAAAAAGGGAGCCCGAAGGCTCCCTTTTTTGTCGCTCAGCGTTCGATCAGAACAGCACGCGGCTACGGATAGTACCGTTGACGTGTTGCAGCTTCTCTTGCGCCAGCTCCGAGTACTCGGCGTCGACGTCGATTACCACGTAGCCAACCTTCTCATTGGTCTGCAGGAACTGACCGGAGATGTTGATGCCGTTTTCGGCGAAGACCTTGTTGATCTCGCTCATCACACCCGGAATGTTCTCGTGGATGTGCAGCAGGCGGTGCTTGCCAGGGTGAGCCGGCAGGGCTACTTCCGGGAAGTTGACCGACGAAACGGAAGTACCGTTGTCGCTGTACTTGACCAGCTTCTCTGCCACTTCCAGACCGATGTTGGCTTGCGCTTCAGCGGTCGAGCCACCGATGTGCGGGGTCAGGATCACGTTGTCGAGGCCACGCAGCGGGCTTTCGAACTCTTCGTCGTTGGAGCGTGGCTCCACCGGGAATACGTCGATGGCCGCGCCGATCAGGTGCTTGTCCTTGATCGCGTCCGCCAGGGCGTCCAGCTCGACCACGGTGCCGCGCGCCGCGTTGATCAGGATGCCGCCCTTCTTGATGGCGCGGATTTCCTTCTCGCCGATCATCCACTGGGTCGCAGCGGTTTCCTGTAAGTGATGTGTTTCTAGGTTGGAGTTTCATT
>NZ_JBIUVJ010000072.1:0-10793 GCF_044742875.1 Pseudomonas sp. NPDC087817 | reverse complement strand
AAACAAACGGACACAACCGATAACTAAACGTACATCAACACTATTTCCCAAAACCACACAATAACGATCAGTTTGCCGACCTGAGTGGCGTTGCCCAGCGGCAGCTTGGTCACGGTGTCGTAGAAGAACACCTGCATGCCCAGGCCTTCAGCCAGAACCGACAGCTGCGTACCGATCGAGCCGTAGCCGACGATGCCCAGCTTCTTGCCACGGATCTCGAAGGAGTTGGCCGCAGACTTGATCCAGCCACCACGGTGGCAGGAAGCGTTTTTCTCAGGGATGCCGCGCAGCAGCAGAATCGCTTCGGCCAGCACCAGCTCCGCTACGGAACGGGTGTTGGAGTACGGCGCGTTGAACACGGCGATACCGCGCTCGCGGGCAGCACTCAGGTCAACCTGGTTGGTGCCGATGCAGAAACAGCCGACTGCCACCAGCTTCTTCGCGTGATCGAAGATTTCTTCGGTCAGTTGGGTGCGAGAACGAATGCCGATGAAGTGAGCGTCAGCGATCTTTTCCTTGAGCTGGGCTTCCGGCAAGGAACCTGTCAGGTATTCGATGCTGGTGTAGCCCGCCGCCTTGAGGACGTCGACAGCCGATTGGTGGACGCCTTCGAGAAGAAGGAACTTGATCTTGCTCTTATCGAGAGAAGTCTTGCTCATCTGCGTAAACCTGTATCCCGGAGAAAAATGGCAGGGAGGGGAGCAGCCTGGAGCTGACCCAAACGGCAGGAAAGCCGTTACCGCAGATCTGGCCTTGGGCACTGTCCTGCGGGGTCGGTATGCTAGCATAGCCGCCCCGCTAAACACTCATTCCTGCGACGTGAAGCGTTCTCAGGATGACCATGAATTGTTCGAGAGTTCTGTCGATGACCAATCCTGCCCTGATTGATGAACTGAAGACCCTGGTCGAGCCTGGCAAGGTCCTGACCGACGCCGACTCCCTGAACGCGTACGGCAAGGATTGGACCAAGCATTTCGCCCCGGCCCCAAGCGCCATCGTGTTCCCCAAGACCATCGAGCAGGTGCAGGCCGTTGTCCGTTGGGCCAACACGCACAAGGTCGCGCTGGTGCCATCGGGCGGGCGCACCGGGCTTTCCGCTGCTGCGGTGGCCGCGAATGGTGAAGTGGTGGTCTCGTTCGACTACATGAACCAGATTCTCGACGTGAACCTCACAGACCGCACCGCCGTGTGTCAGCCGGGTGTGGTCACCGAGCATTTGCAGAACGTCGCCGAAGAAAAAGGCCTGTATTACCCGGTCGACTTCGCTTCTGCAGGTTCCAGCCAGATTGGCGGCAATATCGGCACCAATGCCGGCGGAATCAAGGTGATTCGCTACGGTATGACCCGCAACTGGGTGGCCGGGATGAAAGTCGTCACCGGCAAGGGCGATGTGCTGGAGCTGAACAAAGACCTGATCAAGAACGCCACCGGTTATGACCTGCGGCAACTGTTCATCGGCGCTGAAGGCACCCTCGGTTTCGTCGTCGAAGCGACCATGCGTCTGGATCGTGCGCCGAAAAACCTCACCGCGATGGTCCTTGGCACTGCCGATTTCGACTCGATCATGCCGGTGCTGCACGCCTTTCAGGGCAAGCTCGACCTGACCGCGTTCGAATTCTTCTCCGACAAAGCCCTGGCCAAGGTCATGGGGCGCGGCGATGTGCCGGCGCCGTTCGAAACCGACTGCCCGTTCTATGCCTTGCTGGAATTTGAAGCGACCACCGAAGAAGTAGCCAACAGCGCACTGGAAACCTTCGAACACTGTGTCGAGCAGGGCTGGGTGCTGGACGGCGTGATGAGCCAGAGCGAAACCCAGTTGCAGAACCTGTGGAAGCTGCGCGAGTACATCTCCGAGACCATCTCGCACTGGACGCCGTACAAGAACGACATCTCGGTCACCGTTTCGAAAGTGCCGGCGTTCTTGCAGGAAATCGACGCAATCGTCGGCGAACACTACCCGGATTTCGAAATTGTCTGGTTCGGCCACATCGGCGACGGCAACCTGCACCTGAACATCCTCAAGCCGGAAAACCTGAGCAAGGACGAGTTCTTCGCCAAGTGCGCCACCGTCAACAAGTGGGTGTTCGAAACCGTCGAGAAGTACAACGGCTCGATCTCTGCCGAGCACGGCGTGGGCATGACCAAGCGCGATTACTTGACCTACAGCCGTTCCCCGGTCGAAATCGAGTACATGAAAGCGGTGAAAGCGGTGTTCGACCCGAACGGCATCATGAACCCGGGCAAGATCTTCGCGGTTTGATCTGTAATTCTTGATGAATCAATGAAGGCAGGAGTCGGTAAATGAGCTATCAGCACCAGTATGTCGACGGCACGCGCATCCACTTCCCGATCGGGAAAGTCGTGTGCATTGGCCGTAATTACGCCGAACACGCCAAGGAACTGGACAACCCGGTGCCTACCGAGCCGTTGCTGTTCATCAAGCCGGGCAGTTGCGTGGTCGAGCTGGAAGGCGGTTTCAGCATTCCGACCGAGCGCGGCTCGGTGCACTACGAAGCGGAAATCGCCGTGTTGATCGGCAAGCCGCTGTCGACCAAACCGAGCCGTGAAGAAGTGCTCGATGCGATCTCCGGTTTCGCCCCGGCGCTGGATCTGACTTTGCGCGACAAACAGGCTGAATTGAAAGCCAAGGGCTTGCCGTGGGAAATCGCCAAGTCGTTCGACGGCGCGGCGGTGCTTGCCCCGTTCGTGGTCGGCAGCACCTTCGCCGACCTGACCGACATCGGCATCCGCCTGACCATCAACGGCGAAGTCCGTCAGGACGGCAACAGCAGCGCGATGCTCAACCCGATCGTGCCGATGATCCAGCACATGGCCGGCTGCTTCTCGCTGCAGGCCGGCGACGTGATCCTCACTGGCACGCCGGTGGGTGTTGGTCCGCTGAATGTCGGCGATGACATCGTTCTGGAACTGGTCGGTGCGAGCAGCTTCACCAGCAGCGTGCGCTAACCGCCACACCGCAAATCTCCTGTGGGAGCTAGCCTTTGTGGTGAGGGGATTTATCCCCGATGGTCTGCGCAGTAGTCCCAGCTTTTGGGGCCGCTTCGCAGCCATCGGGAATAAATCCCCTCGCCACAAGAGTCGGTCTCACATCCAGATTTGTGATCCTTCCCGCAACGGTGCAGGGCAATCCCGCCATTTGCCGTTTTTTTCACATCTTGTACGGATAATTCCTCTCATTCTGGCGTCTTAGCCGGCTTCTTTATGCTATTACCCATAGCCTGAAATTTCGGAACGCGTCCATCGATGTCATCTCAACCTCAGCTCAAATCGCCACGCCGCTCACGATTCGCCCTGCGCTGGTATGCCTGGCTGCTGCTGGTGATTGCCGCGGCATACGGCCTGGCGTTCGCCATGCATTGGGATGACCGCGGTGTGTTGTGGGTGCTGGAGCGCTTCGAAAGCCAGGCCGAGCAGAAAGAAAGCATCTGGCTGCCGGACTATCGGGTGGTCATCGATGCCAAGCCGCTGACGGGCATGGACAAGGACGAGGCCTCCGACCTGTCCTATAACCCGCAGACCAAGACCCTGTTTTCGGTGATGGGCAAAAATCCGTTTCTCGCCGAGCTGAATCTGCAAGGCGATGTGCTGCGCAAGATGCCGCTGGTGGGTTGGAGCAATCCTGAAGGCCTGACCGTCATGGAAAACGGCTTGATGGCGATTGTCGATGAGCGCCAGCACCTGCTCTCGATCGTCAAAGTCGATGCCGACACCCGTGAACTGAACATCGCCAATTTCCCCAAATACGACCTCGGTCCGTCGAAAGACCAGAACAAGGCCTTCGAAGCGATCACCTGGGACCCGCGCAACCACCAGTTGCTGCTGGGTGAAGAACGCCCGCCGGCACTGTTCACCTGGAAAAGCGATGGCAGCCAGACTCTGAACGGCGACAAGCAGAAACTGGCCAGTGATGAGCTGGATATCCGCAATCTCTCTGCTCTGGCAATCGACCCGCGCACTGGCCACACACTGGTGCTGTCCGCCGATTCGCACCTGCTGCTGGAACTGGACGAGAAGGGCGAGCAGGTCAGCTTCATGACGCTGCTCGGCGGCTTCAACGGCCTGAAGAACACCATCCCCCGCGCCGAAGGCGTGACCATGGACGAGGCGGGCACGTTGTACATGGTCAGCGAACCCAACCTGTTCTATCGCTTCGAAAAAAAGCGATAACTGTCCTCGCGGCAATTTCAGACAAGTCTGATTGTCCTGACAGGCAAGTGGCCATTAAGCTTCAGTTCAGACGGGCGTGATATTTCATCCGCCTGTTTTGATCCCGAGCCCATCCACATGCGTCGACTTGCCCGCCCCAAACCTCTGATTGTCTTCCTGTCGGTGATTGCCCTGATCGCGTTGATTGCGATCGGTCAATATATGCGCCTGTTCGAGCGCGCCTGGTTTAACTTGCACACACTGTGGCAACCGCAGAGTAGCGAGTCGATTGGGCTGGATCAGTATCGCGTGGAGATTGAGGCGCGGGTGATTGACGGGCTGGACGACGATGTTTCGGCGCTGACCTTCGATCCGGTGCGCAAAAGCCTGTTCACCGTGACCAACAAGAATTCCGAGCTGGTCGAACTGTCGCTTGAAGGCAAGATCCTGCGGCGCATTGCCCTGATTGGTTTTGGCGATCCCGAAGCCGTCGAGTACATCAGCGCCGACACCTACGTGATCACTGATGAGCGTCAGCAGCGGCTGATCAAGATTCACTTGGAGGCAGGCACCACATTCCTCGACGCGGCCGACGCTGAGCAGATGACCCTCGGCGTGCATATGGCCAGCAACAAAGGTTTTGAAGGCCTGGCGTATGACTCGGTGGGCAAGCGCCTGTTTGTCGCGAAAGAGCGCAATCCGATGCTGATCTACGAAGTGCACGGCTTTCCGCATTTCAATCCGGAGAAGTCCTACGCGGTGCATGTGATCAACAACCCCAAGCGTGACGCCGGGATGTTCGTGCGCGACCTGTCGAGCCTGCAATACGACGAGCGCAGCGGCCATTTATTGGCGCTGTCGGACGAGTCGCGATTGATTCTGGAGCTGGATGTCGATGGACGTCCGTTGGGCACGATGTCCATCAGTGGCGGTCGCCAAGGTTTGAAGAAGACCGTACCGCAAGCCGAAGGCATTGCGATGGATGATGACGGGACGTTGTATCTGGTGAGTGAGCCGAACCTGTTTTACGTCTTCAAAAAACCGGTACAGCACTAACCAACACCCCAAAACACTGTGGGAGCTGGCCCTGTGGTGAGGGGATTTATCCCCGATGGGTCGCGAAGCGGCCCCAGAAAAGGG
Source organism: Pseudomonas sp. NPDC087817 (assembly GCF_044742875.1). Lineage (NCBI taxonomy): Bacteria > Pseudomonadati > Pseudomonadota > Gammaproteobacteria > Pseudomonadales > Pseudomonadaceae > Pseudomonas > Pseudomonas sp. NPDC087817. The sequence continues at coordinate 5,486 of NZ_JBIUVJ010000072.1, read as the reverse complement.
GTCTGCTGCGCAGTCCATCGGGGATAAATCCCCTCGCCACAAAGGCTCACTCCTACCGGGGAATTTCATCTGCCCATCAATTTCGGGCAGTCCGGCTTACTCAGCCTTGAGGGTTTTCACGCCTTCGCTGGTACCCAGCAACAGCAGATCCGCCGGACGCGCCGCGAACAGACCGTTGGTGACCACGCCGACAATTGCATTGATCTGCGCTTCCAGCTCGACCGGGTTGGTGATCTGCAGATTGAACACGTCGAGGATGATGTTGCCGTTGTCGGTCAGCACGCCTTCGCGGTAGACCGGGTCGCCGCCCAGTTTCACCAGTTGGCGCGCGACGTGGCTGCGGGCCATCGGGATCACTTCGACCGGCAGCGGGAATTCGCCCAGCACCGGCACCAGTTTGCTGGCGTCGGCGATGCAGATGAAGGTCTTGGCCACAGCCGCCACAATCTTCTCGCGGGTCAGGGCCGCGCCACCGCCCTTGATCAGATTCAGGTGAGCGTCGCTTTCGTCGGCGCCGTCGACGTAGAACTCCAGGTCACTGACGGTGTTCAGCTCATACACCGGAATCCCGTGGCCCTTCAGGCGCGCGGCGGTGGCTTCGGAGCTGGCGACTGCGCCGTCGAACGCACCCTTGTGTTGCGCCAGGGCGTCGATGAAGCAGTTGGCAGTGGAGCCGGTGCCGACCCCGACGATGCTCTTGTCGTCGAGTTTCGGAAGGATGAAGTCGACGGCGGCCTGAGCCACTGCCTGTTTGAGTTGATCCTGGGTCATGCGGGCTCCGGAAGCGGGCGAGGGGAGAACGGAAAGGCCGGCATTATATCCCCATGCCCGGCGAAAACCTCCTGTGGTGAGGGGATTTAACAAAACGTCGCACCGCCCCGACCGGCGACGCAGTCGTCGTGAAACCTGAGGGTGCGGTATCACTTGATGACTGCTGGGGGAGTGCTTCGCACTCCATCGGGGATAAATCCCCTCGCCACAATGGGTTCTCGCTGGCTAAAACCACCTGTTTAGTGTGGTCGCCCGGGCAAAAGCCGGGTTAGACTCCTTGGCCCTGCCCAACCCGCTCAGTGATGCTTTCCGATGCTCGAACAGTACGTCAAAAAGATCCTCACCTCGCGCGTTTATGACGTTGCCGTAGAAACCCCGCTGCAGAACGCTCGCCAGCTCTCCGAGCGGCTGGGCAATGACATCTGGCTCAAGCGCGAAGACTTGCAGCCGGTGTTCTCGTTCAAGATTCGCGGCGCCTACAACAAGTTGACCCAACTGACTGAAGAAGAGCGCGCCCGTGGCGTGGTCACCGCGTCGGCGGGCAACCATGCGCAGGGTCTGGCCTTGGCGGCGAAAGTGCTGGGCGTAAAAGCCACCATCGTCATGCCCAAGACCACCCCCGAGATCAAAGTCGAAGGCGTGCGTTCGCGCGGCGGCAAAGTGGTGCTGCACGGCGATTCATTCCCGGAAGCCCTGGCCTACTCGCTGAAACTGGTCGACGAAAAAGGCTACGTCTACATTCACCCGTACGACGATCCGCACACCATTGCCGGGCAGGGCACCGTGGCGATGGAGATTCTGCGTCAGCACCCACAGCCACTGGATGCGATTTTCGTCCCGGTCGGTGGCGGCGGGCTGATCGCCGGCATCGCTGCGTACGTGAAATACCTGCGGCCGGACATCAAGGTCATCGGCGTCGAACCGGATGACTCCAATTGCCTGCAAGCTGCGATGGCGGCGGGCGAGCGCGTGGTACTGCCGACCGTGGGCATCTTCGCCGACGGCGTCGCCGTGGCGCAGATCGGTCAGCACACCTTCGACATCTGCAAGGATTACGTCGATGAAGTGATCACCGTCAGCACTGACGAGATCTGCGCGGCAATCAAGGATATCTACGACGATACCCGCTCGATCACCGAACCTGCCGGCGCTTTGGGCGTGGCCGGGATCAAGAAATACGTCGAGCAGCGCGGTGTCAGCGGCCAGACCTTCGTGGCCATCGACTCCGGCGCCAATGTCAACTTCGACCGCTTGCGCCACGTAGCCGAGCGCGCCGAGCTGGGTGAAGGCCGCGAAGCGATCATCGCCGTGACCATCCCCGAGAAGGCCGGGAGCTTCAAGGCCTTCTGCGAGGCCATCGGCAAGCGCCAGATCACCGAATTCAACTACCGCTACAACACCGGCAGCGAAGCGCACATCTTCGTCGGCGTGCAGACCCACCCGGAAAACGATCCGCGCAGCGCACTGCTGGCGAGCCTGACCGAGCAGGGTTTCCCGGTCCTCGACCTGACCGATAACGAACTGGCCAAGTTGCACATCCGCCACATGGTCGGCGGACGCGCTGCGCAGGTGGTCGATGAAGTGGTGTTTCGCTTCGAGTTCCCGGAGCGTCCGGGCGCGCTGTTCAACTTCCTCAACAAGCTCGGTGGGCGCTGGAACATCTCGATGTTCCATTACCGCAACCACGGCGCGGCGGATGGCCGGGTGGTCGCTGGTCTGCAAGTGCCGCATGACGAGCGTCATCTGGTACCGGCGGCGCTGGAAGAAATCGGCTACCCGTATTGGGATGAGAGCGAGAACCCGGCCTATCAGTTGTTTCTTGGCTAAACGGCTACGCTGAAGGGCACGTCCCAAGGAAGACAAAGTATGGAAACCCTGACCACTCTGAAAATCCTGCATGTCGCCGCGACAGCCGTATTGCTGGTCTGTGGTGTCGGTCTTGGCTATCTGACCTGGCGCAAGCGCAGCGAAGGGGCGGCCAGCACGTTGCGTCGCCCGTGGATTTTCGTCTGGTGCCTGATGCTGCTGTGCATGTTCAGCATGCCCTTCAGCGGCTGGTGGCTGGTGCACCTGGTGGGCTGGCCGCTGGGCCAGACCTGGATTCTGTTTTCTGGCGTGATCTACACCGTGGCGACTCTCGGCACCTTGTGGTTGCTGGCGCGCCTCAACCGCGTGCGGGTCGGTCAGGCCGGTAACTGGAAATTCACCCTGATTCTGGCCATTGTCAGCGCCGTCGGGTTTCTCGCGATTGCCGGATTGATGGGCGCAAAACCGGTTTAAGCGACAGGGACTGTGATGAAAATTCTGCTGGTGGGCGGCACCGGGTTTGTCGGCCGCCACCTCCTGCGTGCGCTGTGCGCTGCGGGCCATTGCGTCATCGCCACCAGCCGCGAACCGCAAGTGTCGGTATGGCCAGGTGTCGAATGGCGTCAGCTCGACCTCGCTGTGCTGGCGGTCGATCCCACGCATTTTGCTTTGCCTGACGATATCGACTTGCTGATCAATGCCGCCGGCCTGTTGAGCGTGGATGAACAGGCGTTGAGCCTGATTCAGGATCGCGGTGCCCGGGCATTGTTCGATCTGGCCGCACGCAAAGGCGTGCGGGTTCTGCAGATTTCAGCGCTGGGTGCGGCGGCACAATCCGATGTGCCGTTTCTGGCGAGCAAAGGCCAGGCTGACGACTACCTGCTGAAGCTGGACACCGTCGCGGTGGTGCTGCGCCCTTCGCTAGTGCTCGGTGCTGGCGGGACAAGCAGTCTCTGGCTCGCGGGGCTTTCGCCATGGCTATTGATTCCCCTGTTGGATCTCAAGGCTCGATCACAACCCGTCCATATCGATGACGTGGTGGGTGCGGTGCTGGCCCTGTTGCGGCAATGGCCCGCGCAGTCGCTGGTGTTGCCGTGTGTCGGGCCTGAGCCGATGACGCTGGCTCAGGTCATCGATTGTTTGCGCCGGGCGCAAGGTTGGATGCCGGGACGTTATGTGCAGGTTCCGCAACTATTGCTGCGCACCGGCAGTTGGCTGGGAGAGCGTTTCGGCTGGCGTGCATTGAATCGGCAAAGCGTGAAGCTGGCGCAGCGCGACAATCTCGCTGATCCCGACGTGCTGACGTCGATTTGCGGCTATCGAGCCGCTCCGCTACACACTCGCCTGCAAGATTGGCCGATCGTTGCCCAAAGTACCCAACGCGCATTGCGCCCGTTGATGCTGGTGGCAATGGCGCTGATCTGGCTGGGCACTGCCGCGGTGTGTCTGGGCCCCGGCTACCAATGGAGCCTGCGGATCATGGGCGAAACCGGCGTGCACGGCGCCTGGGCGCAGTTTGCGGTGATCGGTGGTGCCATCTTCGATGGTGTATTGGGTGTCGCCATGTTGTTCAACCGTTGGCGCCGGCAAGCGTTTCGCCTGCAATTGGGGTTGATGCTCGCCTACACCGTCTACATAACCCTGGTGTTGCCCCACTACTGGTTTGATCCTTACGCGGCCGTCGGCAAAAATCTGGTGCTGATGGTGGCTACTTTATGGCTTCTCTGGACTGAACCTCGCCGATGAGCGCTTATCTGCTGCTGAAAACCCTGCATATTCTGTCGTCGACGATTCTCTTCGGGCTGGGTGCCGGCTCGGCTTATTACGCGCTCAGGGCGTGGCGTTCCGGCAAGGTCGAAGTGATTGCCGTGACCTTCAAGCATCTGGTGTTTGCCGATTGGGCTTTCACCACCACGACAGCAGTGTTTCAGCCGTTGAGTGGCCTGGGCTTGATGCACATGGCCGGTTGGCCGCTGCAGCAGACCTGGCTGATGTGGAGCATTGGCCTGTATGTCTTGGCCGGAATTTGCTGGTTGCCGGTGGTCTGGTTGCAGATTCGCGTGCACAGGATGGCCGATCAGGCGCTGCTGCAAGGGACGCCGATGCCTGTAAAGGCCTCGACCTACATGCGCTGGTGGTTTGCCTTGGGGTGGCCGGCATTTCTGGCGTTTATGGCGATTTTCTACCTGATGGTGGCAAAACCCGCGTGAAGCGGCGCCCACAGCGATGTGCAAAACGCTGTGGGCAAGCGGATATCAGTCGCGCAGGCTGATTACCGGCCAGCCACGTTTCTCGGCTTCGGCGCGCAGATTCGGGTCCGGGTCGACAGCCACCGGGTTCGTCACTTGCTCCAGCAGCGGCAAATCATTCATCGAATCGCTATAGAAATAGCTGTCGTCGAGCGAATAGCCGGTCTCCTCCAGCCAGCGATTCAGGCGCGTCACCTTGCCCTCACGGAAGCACGGGATGTCAGTGCTGCGCCCGCTGTAGCGGCCATCAACCATTTCGCACTCGGTGGCGATCAGGGTTTCGACGCCCAAACGAACGGCAATCGGCGCGGTGACGAAGCGGTTGGTCGCGGTGATGATCACCAGTTTGTCGCCGGCATCGCGGTGCTTTTTCAGCAGTTCCAGTGCCTTGGGCAGCACGATTGGCTCGATGCAGTCACGCATGTAATCGTTATGCCACTGCTCGAGCACGGCCATTTCGGTTCGGCCGAGGATCTCCAGGCAGAAGTTCAGGTAGGCTGCGTTATCCAGTTTGCCGGCCAGGTAATCCTGATAGAACTCGTCGTTGCGCGCCTTGTAGGCGATCGGGTCGAGGAAGCCGCGTTCGCACAGATAGTCGCCCCAGGCGTGATCGCTGTCGCCGCCGAGAAGGGTGTTGTGCAAATCGAATAGAGCCAGGCG
>NZ_JBIUVJ010000071.1:8076-23546 GCF_044742875.1 Pseudomonas sp. NPDC087817 | reverse complement strand
TGTCGGGGGTTCGAATCCCCCGTTCTCCGCCATTATTTGCTTAGTACGTTGTAATCTGGCTTTTTCGGTAAGTTGTTGAAATTTATAGAAAAAGTGGTTGGAATAGAGATTAGACGGGCTATAATGCGGCGCAACAAAATGCACTCGTAGCTCAGCTGGATAGAGTACTCGGCTACGAACCGAGCGGTCACAGGTTCGAATCCTGTCGAGTGCACCATTTAAGAGTCAGTTACAGCAATGTAAGTGGCTTGGCTTCAACCAGGTGTGATCTGGTCTAACAAACACAAATGCACTCGTAGCTCAGCTGGATAGAGTACTCGGCTACGAACCGAGCGGTCACAGGTTCGAATCCTGTCGAGTGCACCATTTAAGAGTTGGTTGCAGCAATGCAAGTAACTTGGCTTCAGCCAGTTGTGGTCTGGTCTAAAAACACAAAATGCACTCGTAGCTCAGCTGGATAGAGTACTCGGCTACGAACCGAGCGGTCACAGGTTCGAATCCTGTCGAGTGCACCATATACCGAAAAGCCCGCGTTTAACGCGGGCTTTTTGCTGTCCGGGATTTGGCTTTTCCTTTCACGCATCCTCTCTCATCAAAATCGACTTGAGCACTTCGGCCTCGCTTGAGGTCATACCGGTAGCTCGTGGTCGATGTCCGAATGTTGACCTTGTCCGGTTTGCCCAGCGCGCTCTCGACATCCTGCTGACTCATGCCGGCAATGATGCGGCGATTGATGATCGCCTCCCGGCGTTGCCTGGCGTCGATCAGATTTCCGCATTGAGCTTCTGTGCGACCAGCAACGCCTGGTTCTCGGCCATTGGTTTTCATAGCGGATATTTCTTCGTGGTTGTGCTCCGGCATGATCGCCACGACCGATCCGGGCAGGTAAGGGTGAACTTCCTGCACGGAGCGCCGTTCGCCGCTCGCGCAACTCATTGAGGTGAACGTGATGCTGCCGTCAGCGGCCTCGCAGCGGTGAAGGGTGGTGGCGGCCCCGGCGGGTGGCAGGCAGAGCAGGCTGCTCAGTACAAAACGAGATGTTTTCGATGGCATTCGACGTCCTCCATGACGATCTATGCTCAAGGGTAGTCGCTACATTTTTCACTGCCCGTGTGTTTTCTTTTCAGGATGAGTCGTCGCATTTGCATGGATCAGGAGAGCGCTCAGGTTTGTTTCGCAAGCGCTTGTTTCGGCCACGATTTTTTAACGTTTAAAACCGTCAGGCGGTGTATCATTGCGCCCGTCAGCCCCGCCGGGGCTTATGGAAAACCTCCATGGACTTACCCAGTAGTTACTCAGTACCTCGTTTCACCAATCATGAATTGACTGATTGATCCTTCCGGCGTGCCCCGCTGCTGGGAGTGGAGTTCGCCTATGTCTGAAATCGAAGTAAAGAAAACACAGGAAAGCCTGCAGGATCGCCTGGCTCAAGTCGTTGAGCTGCTGCAGCGCCAACGGGTCGTCGAAGACCTGACTCATCGCCAGGAAGGCGCGCATCACGACCGGGTTGAAAACCTGGTTCACCGGCAAAATCTCGTCGAGCTGCAACGCAAGCTCGATGATCTGCACTCCGCCGACGTCGCCTACATTCTCGAAGCCTTGCCGCTGGACGATCGTCTGACGCTCTGGCAACTGGTCAAGGCTGACCGCGACGGCGACATTCTTCTCGAAGTATCTGATTCGGTCCGTGAAACGCTGATCGCCGACATGGACGATCACGAGCTCCTGGCGGCCGCCAGGGACATGGACGCCGACGAACTTGCTGACCTGGCCTCCGAGCTGCCGCGAGACGTCGTCCATGAGCTGATGGAGAGTCTGGATAACCAACAGCGTGAGCGCGTGCGATCGGCCTTGTCCTATGACGAGGAGCAGGTCGGTGCGCTGATGGACTTCGAGATGGTGACCATTCGTGAGGATGTCAGCCTCGAAGTGGTTCTGCGCTATCTGCGTCGTCTCAAAGAGCTTCCCGGCCATACCGACAAACTGTTTGTGGTCGACTACGACGGCGTGCTCAAGGGCGTACTGCCGATCAAGCGTTTGCTGGTCAACGACCCGGACAAACAGGTTGCTGAAGTCATGGCCAGCGATCCGGTGAGTTTCCACCCGGACGAAGATGCCTACGATGCCGCTCAGGCGTTCGAGCGTTACGACTTGATCTCCGCCCCGGTGGTCGACAAGAACGGCAAGCTTATCGGCCGTCTGACCATCGACGAAATGGTCGACCTGATTCGTGAGGAGAGCGAAAGCGAAGTCCTCAACATGGCGGGTCTGCGTGAAGAGGAAGACATCTTCGCGTCGGTGTGGAAATCGCTGCGTAACCGTTGGGCGTGGCTGGCGGTCAACCTGATTACCGCGTTCGTTGCGTCCCGGGTGATCGGCCTGTTTGAAGGTTCGATCGAGAAGCTGGTAGCGCTCGCGGCGCTCATGCCGATCGTGGCGGGTATCGGTGGCAACTCCGGTAACCAGACGATCACCATGATCGTGCGTGCCATGGCGCTCGACCAGGTCAGCACCGGCAACACGTCGCGTCTGATGCGCAAAGAGTTGGCGGTCGGGCTGATCAATGGTCTGGTCTGGGGTGGGGTCATCGGTGTCGTCGCCTACCTGCTTTACGGCAGCTGGTCGCTGGGCGTCGTGATGACTGCGGCAATGACCCTCAACCTGTTGCTGGCGGCGTTGATGGGTGTATTGATCCCGATGACGCTGGCGAAGATGGGGCGCGACCCGGCAATGGGGGCCAGCGTCATGATCACTGCAATGACCGACAGCGGTGGTTTCTTCATCTTCCTGGGGTTGGCGACGATCTTCCTGCTCTGATTCGCTGCAATGCAAAAGCCCGCCGAATGGCGGGCTTTTTTGTGCCTGTCTGATGGGTGATTGGTAACCTGTGGCGAGGGGATTTATCCCCGATGGACTGCGCAGCAGTCCCTCTTTTTGGGGCCGCTTCGCAGTCCATCGGGGATAAATCCCCTCACCACGAATGCGTGCCTGGTGGCTAACGTGTCAAATCGCAGGCAAAAAAAAGCCAGCACTTATGCTGGCTTGAGCTGTTCGGTGTGGCTCAGGACGCGTCTGCGGCCATTTCAGCGTCGTGGGCGATCAAGGACACCAACGCGTTCTGCTGACGGTGAGACAGTTGACGGAAGCGTTGCAGCAGCTCGCGCTCGTGCAACGACAGCTCCGGGCTGTCCAGACGCATGCTCAGCTCTTCGCCCAGTGCGCCTTCCTGAATAAGACTCTGCTCAAGGCGCGCAATGATCTCGGAGTTCATGCTGCGATGATGATTGCGAGCCACCTCGGCAATGCGTTCACGCATTCCGTCTGGCAGACGTACGACAACCTTGTCAGCCGTACGGCTGGAATAAAGTGCCTGTTTCAATGGGCGCATATATTTAACGGGGTAGTTCACGGGAGCGGTTCTCGGAATTGTCCGCAGGATGTGTGGTAGGACAAGCATCCGCGCCAAATGGTTCAACCTGAATTGTTAAGAGGCCGGCATCATGCCTCAAAATTGCCAGATCATTGGCGTCAATTCTGTGACAAATATTGAGCCGGGTAAAGGCGTAATGCCAGCACCAATTATCAGAAATGCGGACTGGTTTGAAAACTTTGCCTTCACCCGCATGACTGACCGCTTCCAAGTGCACATCAGTTGATGTCCGAAGACCTCAGAACGTGCATGCTATGCGGCTTTCGATCCTTGTTCCTTACCTGTACAGGATAGTGGCAATTTGCCGATTTACTAGCGCTGAAGCATGCCGGAGGGCGTTTTCAAGATGGATGGCAGGCTTATTTATCTGATGGGACCGTCCGGCTCAGGCAAGGACAGCCTGATTGATGCCGCCCGTGAGCCACTTCGTGCGTTGAACTGCGAAGTGATGCGTCGAGTGATCACGCGCTCAGCGGAATCGGTGGGCGAAGACGCAATTGGCGTGACGCCAGAAGAGTTCGAACAGTGCCAGCGGGCAGGCGATTTTTCCCTCGCCTGGCAGGCCAATGGCCTCGCCTATGGCATTCCCGCACAAATGGACGAGTGGTTGAAATCCGGGCGACATGTATTGGTGAATGGTTCTCGCGCCAACCTGCGGCAGGCACTTGAGCGCTACCCGACACTGCTGCCGGTTTTATTGACGGTGAAGGATGAGGTCTTGCGTGAGCGACTGCTCAGACGGGGCCGCGAGACGCTGGAGCAAATCGACGCGAGACTGGCCCGCAATACGCTGTTCAAAGATAGGCGATCAAGTGATGAGCCCATCCACCTGATCGATAACTCGGGCGCCCTGGCAGACGCCGTCAATCAACTGCTGGAATGGATAAAAATCAACGCAACACCGGATCAAATTTGATCTTGCGCCCGGCGACCAGCGCCAGCACGAACAACACCGCAAACACGCCACAACCAACCAGGGGCAGGGTGATTTCGGTTTCCTCGAACAGCGAAAAATGCACAACGCCACTCAATAAGGCGAGGATCAGAAATCCTGCTGCTGATTTGGACATGCTGTACTCCTGAAAATATTTCAAAAAACCAGACGTTCGGAAACGTGTGCTGACATTGCCTGCTGCGGCTCGCTGACCGTTTGAGGCGCGAAGCTCTGCTCGTTCAACACCGCCAACTGCGGCGCTCGCTGCACCTGCAAGTAATGCGGCATGCGTTGGGCGACCGGCTCGGCGCGCTCTGGAACAAAGTGAGTACCGACCAAAACCGTCAATGCGATTGCGTTTGCAAGCAAGAGAGTGCTGTTCATGGCGCGATGCTCCGATTGTTCTTCTATGGAACAGACAAAGCAGCCGTCGTGCCAACAGTCTAACCGCTGTTAAGTCCTTTAAAAACAAGCATTTGGCAGGGTTTTTCGGATTGACGAGGTTGCACTCTGCAATGATGGCGTTTTGCGGCAGTGCAAAATGCACGGTAAAACTTCCCGCAGCATTGCAGGGCGCCTGCCTACACTTAAAAAGCCCTGCGGACGACATGACAAATCGGGGCCCTGCCGTTAACATGCACGCCGTCCGTCGCGTGGCGTTCAGCCGCGACAACCCCGTGTCTCAGTAGCTCAATTGGATAGAGCATCCCCCTCCTAAGGGGAAGGTTGGCAGTTCGAACCTGCCCTGGGACACCATATTATTCCGGCCTTGTCTGGCCATTCTTCTGACGGCTACTGATCTGCAACAGCAGCGTGGCTGCAGAAGGAACAAATAAAGCCTCTTTCAGGATGATCCGGAAGGGGCTTTTTCGTATTCGCGGCTTAAGGATGATGCCAATGGAAGGCCTGAAAATATTATTGGTTGCGTCGCTAGGGTTTTTATCGCTGATTCAACCGTCACTGTCCTTCGCGGATAACGTCAACGGGAAGAATCTTTATTCGCAGCGATGCGCCATGTGCCACGGCGGCGATCTCAAGGCATCAGGCCCCTTGGCGAATAAAAGCAATCCACCGACGCCCGATCTGACAACCTCGGCTTTCAAAAAACGCCTGAAGGATTATCCGGGCGTTATCGTGTCATCCGTCATTCTTCGCCCAAACGGGGACTTGATCCCCAGAACATTGCGCGAGAACGCTGTGAAGGTGCCGCCGCACGTTTGGACAGTTCAGGATTTTCGCGATCTGAATCAATACATGACGGCTGTGATTGCAAAAAGCCGATGACGTTCAGATGAAAAAAGCCCCGCACGGATTCATCTGTCGGGGCTTTTTCATGGGGCAGGCGCTAGGGCTATTCCTCAGCACCACCTCCGGGTTTGCTGATGGACGTGCTGATCGTGGTCATGCGCCGACGTCCATTGACCTTGTAATCGCGCTCCTGGTCTATCGCGCCTGGCTTGCGCAGAGTCACTTGCGCATACAGGCCATCCTTTGCGCTGTAGGTGCCGAACCAGTTATTCAGTCGCGCAATAAAGCATTCGCTACCGATGATCACCGGGAAGTCGGCGACTTGCTCGATGGCGTAATAGCCTGCGCCGTAACCGTAATATTCCTCGCTGTCGGTGGCGGACGGAGGAATCGGGCACATGGGCTTTCGCTCTTGCCCGGTGTCGGAGGTTTCTTCCTCGACTGTAGCCAAGCCTTGGGTGAGTGCCCGGTGTAGGTCTGGTTTCAGTTTATAAGTGCTTTTGTGCTGATCATCAGGCTGAGTGCGAGGGATGCTCAGTTGATAGCGATAACGAACCGTCAGCTTGGGCACCAAGTGATTCGGTTGCCACGGGCTGAGCAGGTAGATGTTATCGACGCCGTACCAGCTGTCACGATAGGCGGCGTAGACCTTGCCGCGAAGGCTGATCCAGTTCACAGACTGGTTGGACCCACGCTCGTTGAGGGAGTAGAGGGAGCCGCCAATGGATTCGCCGTCGGACGCCTGGGTTCTGCGGGTGAACCGGTCGCCATCACGGTGAAAGATTTCCACGAACGTGAACAGGCCGGTGCCACCGGTGTAGGTCTGAACGATAAGGTCGCGTTGCCCGTCATTGTCCAGATCCAGCAGGGTGAACGACGTTGGGCCCTGAGCAGTGTCAGCCTCGAAGTCCGTGGCGCTCAAAGCTTTCCACTCGTCGGGGGAAACACCCTTGGGGATGCGCTTCGGGACGTGGGTTTTATCAGAGAACTGATCGTCGTCAGGCTCTGAGGAAAACAGCGTCTCAGGGCTTTTTATCGTCAGTGAAGCGAGCGTCCGTTCCAGAGCAAACTCCGGATCATTTTGACTGGCCGCCTGAATACGCTTTTGCAGATCATCCAGTACCTCTTTGTCGACGCCGGTCGGCTGCTGGGCGACAACTTCAGCCCACTGCGCCTGCAAACTTTTCAGCTGTTCGCGATAACGCTGATCCAGGCACGAAACATCCTCAGCGCACTCATTTCGCGTTTTCAACCAAAGCCGTTGCGTGCTCTTCAGTTGCGCTCGAGTCTCGACGGAAGCCTTCATCAGATCCCGATAAACCTCGCCCATCTGCGTATCCAGTTCATACAAAGCGGTATTGGCACAAATAGTCTTTTCGACGGCGTTCGCCGCTTTTGTGCAGTCCATTCCGGTCGCCATGGCGTGCTGGATAAACAGCAGCGCACAAGCGGACACGATGTAGCGTCCTTTGAGGTACACGAGGTCAGCCTTGTAGTGGGAAGTTACCAGGCGCGCAGGGTAATCGCTGCGCAAGGAATCTTGAAGCGTGCGCTTCAGGGAACGGCACTTCTGGCCGATAACCCGAACGGCTCTTGCAATCTCATCGGCCGCGTGTGAAATCGCTTGATAGCATTTGGCCTCCAGCTATCATCTGCGCGCCTGAAAGTTGCCTCGGTTCATCTACTTCAATTGCCTGGAAATCCTCGATGCTGTCGTATCACCAAAAGAGTTTTCTGATCGTCGATGATTTCTCGGATTTCCGCAGTTCCGTGCGCTCGATGCTGCGTGAGCTTGGGGTCAAGGACGTGGACACCGCCGACACCGGCGAGCAGGCGCTGAAGATGTGCGCGCAGAAGTCCTACGATTTCATCCTGCAGGATTTCCACCTCGGCGACGGCAAGAAGAACGGTCAGCAGGTGCTGGAAGACCTGATGCTGGAAAAGCTCATCAGCCATGAAGCGGTGTTTGTCATGGTCACCGCCGAAACCAGTCAGGCGATGGTGCTTAGTGCCCTGGAACACGAGCCGGATGCCTACCTGACCAAACCGTTCAACCGCTCAGGCCTGGCTCAGCGGCTGGAGCGTCTGGAGCAGCGCAAGACGTTGCTCAAACCGATTCTGCAAGCCCTCGACCGTGGCAAACCGGTCGAGGTGCTCAACGCCTGCATCGCCCTGTGCAAACAGGACATTCGCTATTCGCCGCTGTGCCTGCGCTATCGCGCCGATGCCTTGCGCGATTTGAATCAGAACGAAGCGCTGGAACGCCTCTACGACAGCATCATTGCTGATCGGCCATTGCCGTGGGCGTTTGCCGGGTTGGGCAAGTTGCTGTTCAAGCGCGGACAAGTGGCGCAGGCCAAAGGCGTGTATGAAAAGGCTTTGAAAGTGTTCCCGATGATGCCGGCGTTGTATGACGGCATGGCCGATGTGCTGGTTTCCGAGGGCGATACCAAAGGCGCGCAACGGGTGCTGGAAGAGGCGATTCGGTTGTCGCCGCTGGCGGTGCGCCGGCAGGCGTTGCTCGGTAAGCTGGCGATGGCCAACGAAGATTTCGACACCGCTTCGCGGGCTTACCGCCAGGCTGTATCGCAGGGCGCTCAGTCGCGTTTCAAGGACCCGGAAAGCAACTTGGGCCTGGCCCATGCGCTGATCAGCAAGGGCAGTGAGCGCGGCCTCGATACGCGCACGCGGCTGGAGATCAATACCACCCTCAGCGCGGTGGCCAAGGAGAACCCGAGCGACCCCGGTTTGCAGATTCGCGCGCGTTTGATGAAGGCCACCAGCCTGTTGCTCAACGACGCCGAAACCGCCGACAAGCTCACCGAGCAGGCGCTGATGCGTCTCGACGGCATGGAGCAGTTCATGAGCCCGGAAGCGGCGCTGTTGGTCGCCAAGCAATTGCAGATGCTCGGTCAGGCCGAGGCAGGCACCTCGATGCTCAAGAGCTGCGCGGAAATCTACGGCGACGATCCGGCGGTGATGAAAGACATCGCCAAGCTCACCGATGACCCGACTATCCTCAGTTCCAGCAACGCTGCCGCCGACCTCAACCGTCAGGGCGTGCGCGTGTACAAGACCGGCAACCTGGTGGAGGCCCGCGAGGTGTTCCGCAAGGCGCGGCAGATGCACCCGCAGACCAGCAGGAGCGCGCTGCCCCGGCCCCAGTCGCTGCTGCACGGCACCGATACCAGTGTGCCGTCGGCGGAGCTGGAAGAATGTCGGGCCTGCCTGAAAATGGTCGGCCTGATGCCCGACACCGACGCGCGTTTTGCGCGTTATCAGAAGCTGAAAAGCAAGGCGTTTGGCGAATGAACCAAGACGAGCAATCTCTGGATTTTTCCACGGTGATCGCCTCCACCGTCCACGACATGAAGAACTCCCTGGCCATGCTGATGCAGGCCCACAGTCAATGGCTGGCGCGTTTGCCCGAGGGGCAGCGCAATGGCGCGGAGCAGGGCGTGATCGACTTCGAATTTGCCCACCTCAACGGCATGCTGGTGCAGTTGCTTGGGCTGTATAAGCTCGGCGTCAACCAGATGCCGTTGCAGCCGGCGTATCACGAACTGGATGATTTCATCGAAGCGCAACTGGCGGCGCATCAAGAGGTGTTCGCCAGTCGCGGGATCATTGCCACTTATGAAGTTGATCCGCTGAGTCCGCTGGGATTCTTTGATCGCGAACTGATCGCCTCGGTGCTCGGTAACTGCATCAACAACGCGATTCGTTATGCTCGCGAATCGTTGCTGATTACCGTCAGCGACGAAGCCGGGCAACTGGTGCTGAGCATCAATGATGATGGCGACGGTTATCCGCCCGAGATGCTCGAACGTCAGGCCGATTACGTGCAAGGCATTAATCACAGCAGTGGCAGCACGGGTTTGGGCTTGTATTTCGCCCACCGCATCGCCGCACTGCATCAACGCAATGGCGTCGAAGGGCGTACCGAAATCAGCAATGGCGGCCCGTTGGGCGGCGGGGTGTTTAGCCTTTATTTACCGTGACGCGGGATTTTGTTTGACGCTGCTTGATATTCCGAACAGCCGGAGCCTATTTTGTACGGGTCGCCGTTCGCGGCTCGCACAATAACAAGGATTGCGTCATGACAACCGATGGCCAGCGTTCACTCGCACAGCGACTGACCGGCATTGATGAGATTGAATGTGTCACGCCGGATTTGAACGGCGTACCACGGGGCAAGGTGATGACCGCCGAGGGTTTCCTCGAAGGGCGGCGTTTGCAGTTGGCGCGGGGTGTGCTGCTGCAATGCATCATGGGCGGTTATCCGGCAGCGCGGTTTTACGGCAGCGATGACGGCGATCTCGCTCTGATTGCCGAACCGACCCAGATCCATCGTTTGCCGTGGAGTGATGACCCGCGTGCCCTGGCCATTTGCGACGCCGATGAATTGACTGGCGAAAGCTCCAATCTGTCGACCCGTGGTCAACTCAAGAAAGTCATCGCCCGTTATGCCGAGCGAGGCCTGGCACCGGTGGTGGCGACCGAGCTGGAATTCTTTGTCTTCGCGCCGAACACCGATCCGACTCAACCCTTCCGTCCGCCAGTAGGCCTCGATGGCCGTCGCGAGGATGGCCAGTCGGCCTTCAGTGTCAGTTCCAACAACGGACTGCGGCCGTTCTTCAACGAAGTCTATAAATGCATGGCGGCCCTCGGCCTGCCACGTGACACCTTCATGCACGAAATGGGCGTCAGCCAGTTCGAGATCAATCTGTTGCACGGTGATCCACTGTTGCTGGCCGACCAGACGTTCCTGTTCAAGCACCTGCTCAAAGAAGTTGCGCTCAAACATGGCCTGACCGTGGTGTGCATGGCCAAGCCACTGGCGCACACGCCGGGCAGTTCGATGCACATTCACCAGAGCCTGGTCGACATCGCGACCGGCAAGAATGTCTTCAGCGATGAGCGTGGCGAACCGACCGCAATGTTCCGCCACTTCATCGGCGGGCAGCAGGCCGGCATGGCCGATTTCACCGCGCTGTTTGCACCGAATGTGAACTCCTACCAGCGCCTGTGCCATCCGTATGCATCGCCGAACAATGCCTGCTGGTCCCACGATAACCGTGCGGCGGGATTGCGGATTCCTGCGAGTTCGCCGGTTGCCCGTCGGGTCGAAAACCGTTTGCCGGGCGCCGATGCCAATCCGTATCTGGCCATCGCCGCCAGTCTGGCCGCCGGTTTGCATGGCATCGAATATGAGCTTGAGCCGAGCGAAGCGATTCAGGGTGAATTCGAGGTGCCGGACAATCTTGCACTGCCGTGTACCTTGCATGCCGCGCTCGAACGTCTGAAACGTAGCCAATTGGCGAGGGAACTGTTCGGGCAGGAGTTCATCGAAGGCTACATCGCTTCGAAGACCATGGAGTTGACCAGCTTCTTTGATGAAATCACTCCCTGGGAACGACGTGTTCTAGCAGCCCAGGCCTGACGTAACGTCGCCATCGGGCTATCGTTCTGGTAGCCCGATATTTACTGCAAGGAGCCGCTCGGAACGCCGATGCGCCAAATCTGGAAATCCTTTCGAGCGCTGTATTTCGCCTCGCTGATGATGTTGATCGGCTCGGGCCTTCTATCTACTTACCTGGCATTGCGCTTGGCCGCTGACCATGTTGACGGGCTGTGGGTCGGTGCGCTGATGGCGGCCAACTATTTCGGTCTGGTGCTGGGCGGCAAGATCGGCCACCGGTTGATCGCCCGGGTCGGGCATATCCGCGCGTATTCGGCGTGTGCCGGGATTGTCGGCGCGGCGGTGCTTGGCCATGGTCTGGTGGATTGGTTGCCAGCGTGGCTGGTGCTGCGGACCATTGTCGGTCTGGGCATGATGTGCCAATACATGGTGATCGAGAGCTGGCTCAATGAGCAGGCTGACGCCAACCAGCGCGGCCTGGTGTTCAGTGGCTACATGATCGCTTCGTATCTGGGGCTGGTGTTGGGTCAGTTGATTCTGGTCATGCATCCCGGCCTAGGGCTGGAACTGCTGATGCTGGTCGCGCTGTGCTTTGCGCTGTGTCTGGTGCCGGTGACGCTGACTCGGCGGATTCACCCGGCACCGTTGCATCCGGCGCCAATGGAGCCGCGCTTCTTTATCAAGCGCGTGCCGCAATCGTTGAGCACGGTGCTCGGTGCGGGGCTGATCATTGGCTCGTTTTATGGTCTGGCACCGTTGTATGCCTCGCAGCAAGGCTTGTCGACCGAGCAGGTCGGTCTGTTCATGGGTAGCTGCATTTTTGCCGGACTGCTGGTGCAGTGGCCTCTAGGCTGGTTGTCTGACCGTTACGACCGCGCGCTGCTGATCCGCTGCTTTGCCGGGTTCCTCGCAGTGGCGGCGTTGCCATTGGCGATCCTGCCGCAGGTGCCGCTGGAAGTGCTGTTTGTGGTCGGCTTCCTCTGTTCGCTGGTGCAGTTCTGTTTGTATCCGCTGGCCGTGGCATTTTCCAACGACCACGTCGAAGGGGATCGCCGAGTGTCGCTGACGGCGATGCTGCTGGTGACGTACGGAGTCGGTGCCAGTATCGGTCCGCTACTGGCGGGTGTGCTGATGAAGTTTCTCGGCAGCCAGAGCCTGTACGCGTTCTTCAGCTTCTTCGCGATGGTGCTGGTGTGGCGGATCCGTCCGAAAGCCGTTACCAACCTGCATCAGGTCGACGATGCACCGCTGCATCACGTCGCGATGCCGGACAGCATGTCGAGTTCGCCGCTGGTGGCTGCGCTGGATCCGCGTGTTGATGAGCAGGTGGTGCAGGAGCAGATGCAGAATACGGTGACGCCGGAACCTGAGCCCGAGCCAGAACCTGAGAAAGAACCTGAGTCTGAGGTGGTAGCAGGCCCGGATGACGATAGCGAAAAACCCGCGCCGGATATCAGTGGTGCCAGGCCTTAACGAGCGCCGACGGAATTCCCCTGTGATGAGGGGATTTATCCCTGATGGGACACGAAGTGGCCCCGGCCCGGGCTACCGGATTTCACTAATACAGCGCATTGAATGGTTTGAGGGCGCTTCGCACCCTATCGGGGATAAATCCCCTCGCCACAAGTAATCATTCGGAATCGGGTATTTTGTTGGAAATAAAAAAGGGCAGTCCCGCCAAGGACTGCCCTTTCTATTTATGCCGATGCGTTCGATTCAGAGATCGTCTTTATCGAAGCGCCGGGCTTCACGCTGCAACTGATAAACGAAACGCTCAACGTTGCGTGCAGCCTGGCCGCTGATGTTGTGGAAGCGCAGGCCGGCGAAGGTGATGTTGAGTTTTTCTTCGAAGTGCAGATACCGCAGTTCAACCGAAGCCGGCTGGTTGCCGAACAGCGGCGGGGCGATCATGCGGTCGTAGACCTGGCCCAGTTGCAGGCGGTCAGTGATGTCGCCTTCGAAACGCAACTTGCAGCCAGTGGCGGAAATATCCAGCAACTTGCCGTTGATCGGCGCCTTGAGCTTCTCGCCGCCCAGTTCGACGCTGACCAGATCGGTCAGTTTCAGTGCGGCGCGGAAAGCGTTACGGCGCTGGTGGTAAACCACCTCGGTCGGTAGCTCGCCGGTATAGAAGCGGTCACCGTCGGACTCTTCAATGTTCAGCGTGCCGGTGCATTCCCAGGCAATGCGTACGCCTTCATGGAAACCTTCGACCCTGAACGGTTCGCCGGCGAGCAGGAAGCGTTCGCCATCGCGCGGGATCATTTCGTCGAGGGCAATTGAGGCGCTGTCGCGGTCGACTTTGATCAGGTAGCTCTGGAAGCGCTGGCTGCGTTCGTGGAACGTGATGATCAGCGGGTCATAGCTATCTTGCAGTTGGCGCAGGTTGCTGGAGATTTCCAGTGGCGTGGTGAGCACCTTTGGTGGCTGCGGAGCATCATCCGCGCTTAGGGCGTTTGGCACGTTTTCTCAATCTCCAGACAAAATTTGACGATGGCTAGCCAGCATTTTGCCAGCATGTTTCACGGGTTGATAGTGCGGGCTCGTCGAATGGCTCACGCCTGGCTGAGCGTACGTGGCTTGGCAGGTTTGGCGAAAGTGCCGCTGGCGTCATACAGCGCTGGCGGTTCGCCGCCGGTGAGGATTTTCAGCTGATTGGCCGTGGTGGCCTGCTGGATCTGGATCGATTGGCCATTCTTGACGTTGGCGGCCTGGCACTGAGCGATAAGATCGGTCAATGCGTCACCTTGCGTCAGCAACTGCGCGCCGATGCTCGACTGGCTGGCCAGTTGCTCGAGGCCTTGGCGATCCGTCGACAGGCCAAGGCTGGCGAGAACTTCGCTGCGTTTGCGGCCATGCTGTTCAAGCAGAATGATCAACGCCTGTTTGCGCGCCAGAATTTCTTCCAGCAGTGGCATGTCACGACCGTGCAGGGCGAGGGACTCGGTTTGCAGTAACTCCAGCAAATCTTGAGCTGGAGCAAAGTCGTCGTTGATCAGTTGCAGTAAGTTAGTGTCGTGCATGGCTGGCCTTGGGTTTTAAGCGTCCAAAAGCCTGGCGCCGGCGAAAGCCTAGCGCTGGGCTTCGAAGTTGAGCAGTTTGCTGGCTACACGGTTGCTGTCGACTTTATAGCTGCCATCGGCAATCGCGGCTTTCAACTCAGCCACACGGGCTTTGTCGACAGCAGGCTGATCGCGCAGCTTGTCAGTGACCTTCTGCAACTGTTGAGCCTCATTACTGAGGTGTACCGATTCCCCGCTTTTTACGGTGCTGGCCGTTTCGGCCGGGGTATTCAGCGGCGCCGAAGTGCCGGTTTCGGCGGTTTCCTTGGCGTTGCTGGTACGTGTACTGCCCGTAAGGGACGAGGAGCTGTTCAAACGGCTGAAATCGATGACCATGATAAAAAACCTCTGGGAATTTGGACGCTTGCCATGTTTTCGGCCATCCCCTGGAAAACTTTAGGCTCATTTGCCAATGAGTCTGCATGCGCCGTCGCGTGTCCTGCTGCGGCACAGTTTAGGGAAGCGACGGGGTCCGCGCCAGTTTTCTCATGAGTGTTTTACATGGCGACTTCCACCTGGCCCGGCGCGGTGACTTGCGCCTTGATGACGCGTTGGGAGTTGAGGTTTTTCACCCGGATCTGTTCTTTCAAGCCGCCATTGGCCAGTGCTTCGCCGGGCATGCGCACGGCAAGCGTGCCGCTGCGGGCGGTGATGACCACTTGATCGCCCTTGCGCACGACTTCTGCCTGTTCGAGGTGGACCAGGGTAATCACCTGATCGGCGACCGTTGGTCGGGTTAATTTTTGCCCGATCGCTTCGTCTACCGAGGTCAGAAAACCTTGATTGATCACGCTGATGTCGCGTTCACGCAAGGTCACATCCTGCGGCTCGATAATCCCGGCGCGTTTGAGTGGTCGGGTGGTGGTCACAATCTCGCGAAACAGGCGGACTTGAGCGGGCACGAACACGGTCCAGGGCGAGCTGCCTTCACAGCGAACCTTGACAGTTACCCGGCCCAGCGGACGTGCCGGACTCTCCAGCGACGCTGTCAATTCCTTGTCGCACATAGGCATGCGCATACGGGGGTCGAGCTGGTTGACTTCGATTTCGTAACGGCCTTCCGTTTGACTGGTAGCCAGATAGTCTTCTACGGTGAACTCAAGAAAGCCCTGAGTGACGCCGATAAGCATGTCAGGCAAGGTAACCGCATCAGCAATGGCAGGGCTGCCAGCGAAAAAGAAGCAAACGGCGGACACCGCGCAAAGCCCTCTGCGAAGGGGAGATGTCAGGCGTCGAAAAAATGTCGTTTGAGCGTTCATACGAGTTAAAAAGCAAGCGCCGTGCCGTTTAGCCATGCCCAGACTACAACACCAACGCCAAGTGTTGTTGCGACGCACATTCAATGCTAAACGGCACGGCGCTTGCTATTTAACC
>NZ_JBIUVJ010000071.1:1173-8067 GCF_044742875.1 Pseudomonas sp. NPDC087817 | reverse complement strand
CTGGGCATGGCTGGTGTAATGGATTCGGTGAACCAGCGCACGCAACTGGTAGGGCAGAATCGCCTGGAGCTGTTGTTGTTCCGTCTCGACGGTCAGCAGCTCTACGGCATCAACGTGTTCAAGGTGCGGGAAGTGCTGCAATGCCCGTCACTGACGTTGATGCCCAAGTCCAGTCCTGTCGTGTGCGGGGTGGCGAATATCCGGGGGGCGACCATTCCGATCCTTGATCTGGCAATGGCCACCGGCTCGGGTGCGTTGAAAGACAAGAAAAACCCGTTCGTGATCATCACGGAGTACAACACCAAGACCCAGGGTTTCCTGGTCCGCTCGGTGGAGCGCATCGTCAACATGAACTGGGAAGAGATTCATCCACCACCCAAGGGTACCGGTCGCGATCATTACCTGACCGCTGTGACTCGGGTGGACAATCAGTTAGTCGAAATCATCGACGTCGAGAAAGTGCTGGCGGAAGTCGCACCGACGCCGGAAGCGATTTCGGTCGGCGTGGTCGATGTCGAGACCCAGACCAAGGCGTTGTCGCTGCGGGTGCTGACGGTCGATGACTCGTCGGTGGCGCGCAAGCAGGTCACGCGTTGTCTGCAGACGATCGGCGTCGAAGTGGTGGCGTTGAACGACGGCAAGCAGGCGCTGGACTACCTGCGCAAGTTGGTCGACGAGGGCAAGAAGCCGGAAGAAGAGTTCCTGATGATGATCTCCGACATCGAGATGCCGGAGATGGACGGGTACACCCTGACGGCGGAGATCCGCGGCGACGCGCGCATGCAAAAGCTTCATATCATCCTGCATACTTCGTTGTCCGGGGTATTCAATCAGGCGATGGTCAAGAAAGTCGGTGCTGATGACTTCCTGGCCAAATTCCGTCCTGATGACCTGGCATCCCGGGTAGTCGACCGGATCAAAGCAGCAGATATCAGCTAGGGGCCTTTTGCCCCTGGCGGTCAACACGATTTAAGAGGCGGCATCATTGTCTACGGGTAATTTGGATTTCGAACAGTTCCGGGTATTCCTGGAAAAAGCCTGTGGCATTTTGCTCGGTGAAAACAAGCAGTACCTGGTCTCGAGCCGTCTCAACAAACTGATGGAGCAGCAAGGCATCAAATCCCTGGGAGAGCTGTTACAGCTCATCCAGACCCAGCCGCGCAGCGGTTTGCGCGAGCAGGTGGTCGATGCCATGACGACCAACGAAACCCTGTGGTTTCGTGACACCTATCCGTTTGAAGTCTTGAAGAACAAGGTGCTGCCCGAGGCGATCAAGGCCAGTCCCAACCAGCGTCTGCGGATCTGGTCGGCGGCGTGCTCGTCGGGTCAGGAACCGTATTCGCTGTCGATGTCGATCGACGAGTTCGAGCGCAGCAACCTCGGTCAGTTGAAGATGGGCGTGCAGATTGTTGCGACTGACCTGTCCGGCCTGATGCTGACCAACTGCAAGACTGGCGAGTACGACAGCCTGGCGATCGGTCGCGGTTTGTCGCCGGAACGCCTGCAGCGTTACTTCGACCCGAAAGGGCCGGGGCGCTGGGTGATCAAGGCGCCGATCAAGAACCGGGTGGAATTCCGTTCGTTCAACCTGCTCGACAGCTACGCAAGCCTGGGCAAGTTCGACATCGTGTTCTGCCGCAACGTGCTGATCTACTTCTCCGCCGAGGTGAAGAAAGACATCCTGTTGCGCATTCACAGTACGTTGAAGCCGGGCGGTTATCTGTTCCTTGGCGCTTCCGAAGCGCTGAACGGTTTGCCGGATCATTACCAGATGGTCCAGTGCAGCCCGGGGATCATTTACCAGGCGAAGTGATTGCATCGGCAACACAAAAAACGGGAGGCCCTAAAGGCCTCCCGTTTTTTTGTGTCTGGCGTTTAGGGCGGAATCACCGCAAAACCCTGTGGGAGCGGGCTTGCCCGCGATAGCGTCGTGTCAGTCGATTTAAATTAACCAGACATACCGCCATCGCGGGCAAGCCCGCTCCCACAGGGTTCAGTGTTGGCTGATAGAACGTAGGCAAGCGGCAGAAAAGCGGCATGCGGCGGAAACCGGTTGCCGCTTTTCTGGCATTGCCGCTTTGCCGGCACCGCGCAACCCCCCGGTTTTCGGGCGTTTCTCGCATTGGCACGGCGCTTGCTAAAGCTCAGTTACGAAAAACCGTTCACCCGAAGGTTCCCGACATGAGCATCAGCTTCGATAAAGCGCTCGGCATTCACGAAAAGGCTCTTGGCTTCCGCGCCCAGCGTGCCGAAGTCCTGGCGAACAACATCGCCAACGCCGATACCCCGAACTACAAGGCTCGGGATCTGGACTTCTCCAAAGTGCTTGAAGCACAGACCCAGAAGAACGCCAACGGCACCATCGCCCTGAACATGACCAACAGCCGTCACATCGAGGCTGAAGGTCTGGGCAATGGCGACGAATCGCTGCTGTATCGCACGCCGATGCAACCGTCGATCGACCAGAACACCGTGGACGCTCAACTGGAACAGTCGAACTACGCGGAAAACGCCGTTGGCTTCCAGGCCAGCTTCACCCTGCTCAACAGCAAATTCAAAGGGCTGGTGTCAGCCCTGCGCGGAGAGTAATCCATGTCCCTGTCCAGCGTTTTCAACATTGCCGGCAGCGGCATGAGCGCACAGACCACGCGTCTGAACACCGTGGCCTCGAACATCGCCAACGCCGAGACCGTCTCGTCGAGCATCGACCAGACCTATCGCGCCCGTCACCCGGTGTTCGCCACCATGTTCCAGGGTGGCCAGAACAGCGGCAGCAACTCGCTGTTCCAGAGCCAGGATGCCGCCGGTCAAGGCGTGCAGGTGCTCGGCGTGGTCGAAGACCAGAGCAACCTCGAAGCGCGTTACGAGCCGAACCATCCGGCCGCCGACGCCAAGGGCTACGTCTACTACCCGAACGTCAACGTGGTGGAAGAAATGGCTGACATGATTTCCGCGAGCCGGTCGTTCCAGACCAACGCCGAAATGATGAACACCGCCAAAACCATGATGCAGAAGGTGCTGACCCTCGGTCAGTAATAAGGGGCGACTGTCATGAGTGTTACCGATTCCACCGGCACCCTGAGCCTGAAGGACATCCTGGCGAACTCCTCGAAAAAAACGAGCAGTACGACCACGGGTGGCATCGCCTCGGCCACCAACAGCGCCACTGGCGGCAAGGCGCTGGGCAAGGATGCGTTCCTGCAACTGCTGGTTACCCAGCTGAAAAACCAGAACCCGCTCGATCCGCAAGACAACAGCGCGTTCGTTGCGCAGTTGGCGCAGTTCAGCAGCCTGGAAGGCATCACCACGCTGAACTCCACCGTGAGTGGCCTGGCCGGCAACTACAACTCTTCGCAAGCGTTGCAGGCATCTTCGCTGGTGGGTCGCAACGTGATCGTGCAGACCAACAGTGCGCAACTCGATGATCCGAGCAAAGGCCTTACCGGTTCGTTGAACCTGTCGACGTCCATCGCTGGCGGCACCGTGACCATCACCGACAAGGATGGCAAAGCCGTACGCGTCATCGATCTGGGCAGTCGCGCGGCCGGCAACGCCAGCTTCACCTGGGATGGCAAGGACAAGGACGGCGCGCTGGTGCCTGCCGGAACTTACACCTTCAAGGCCAGTGCGCCGATCAATGGCACCGCGACGGACCTGGCGACCTACCTGCCAGCCACGGTCAGCAGCGTGACCATCAGCCAGACCGGTGGCGAGCTGATGCTCAACCTCGCTGGCAAGGGCACCGTTGCCCTGTCCAAAGTACAAACCATTGGTATATAGAGCCGACTAACCGGCACAAAGGAGTGGAATATGTCTTTCAATATCGGCCTTAGCGGTCTCTATGCAGCCAACAAGCAACTGGACGTGACCGGCAACAACATCGCCAACGTCGCGACCGCCGGTTTCAAATCGTCCCGTGCAGAATTCGAAGACGTTTACTCGGCCACTCGCCTGGGTAGCGGCAGCAAAGTGATCGGTAACGGCGTGCGCCTGGCCAACGTTTCCCAGCAGTTCACCCAGGGTGACATCAACAACACCGGTAACGTGCTGGACATGGGCATCAACGGTTCCGGCTTCTTCACCATGAGCAACAACGGTTCGATTTCCTATACCCGTGCCGGTACGTTCAAGGTCGACAACGCCGGTTACATCACCAACACCGACTACACCTCGCGTCTGCAGGGTTACGGTGTGGATGCCAACGGCAAGATCATCAACGGCGTATTGACCGATTTGAAGATCGATACCTCGAACCTGGCGCCGAAGTCGACTTCCCTGGTGACTTCGAGCATCAACCTGAACTCGAAGGCACCGGTGATCGTTGATACGGGCGCCACCGCCGTCAAGTTTGATCCGAGCAAGCTTGAGACATACACCAAGAGCTTCAGCACCCCGATCTATGACACGCAGGGCAACTCGCACGTCATGGATCAGTACATGGTCAAGACCGGCGAGAACACCTGGAAGGTTTACACGTTGGTAGATGGTCGTAACCCGGATGCAGCCGGTAGCGATCCAACCAAGGTCGATCCGGTTGCTTCGACACTGACATTCGATTCGTCCGGCAACTTGCTTCAGGTCAGCACGCCAAATCCGGCGGATGCCACGAAGCCGATCATCAGCAGCGACCTGACGCTCAAAGGCTGGGTACCGGGCAACGTGATCAACGGCGCCTTTGTGCCTAACGGCGCAGCGGCGAACACGAAGGGCGTGACCATTTCGATGGCCAAGACCACTCAGTACAACGCTGATACCGCGCGTTCGATCCCGACTCAGGATGGTTACGCCACTGGCCAGATCACTAACCTGACCATCGACGGCACCGGTACGTTGTTCGCCAACTTCAGCAACAACCAGAGCAAGGCCATCGGCCAGGTTGCGTTGGCGAGCTTCACCAACGAACAGGGCTTGCAGGCGATTGGCGGTACCAGCTGGAAGGAGACTTTCGCTTCGGGTATCCCGGGTTACGATGCGCCGGAAACCGGTACTTTGGGTTCGATCGCGTCTAACTCGCTGGAAGAGTCGAACGTTAACCTGACCAATGAGCTGGTTGATCTGATCAAGGGGCAGAGCAACTATCAGGCGAACGCGAAGACTATTTCGACTCAGAGCACCATCATGCAGACCATCATTCAGATGACCTGATTCGGGTTTTTGGTTGTTCAAGGAGCCCCTCTTTTTGAGGGGCTTTTTTTTGGGGTGGGTTTTGGGTTTTGGGGGTATATCCGTTGCTGCGGTAACGGCTGCTTAGGGTTCCGCCCTTACGGCGGGTCACTTTTTCCAGACGCCGAAAAAGTAACCAAAAAGGCTTTACCCTGACGTACGGCCCTCGCTGTGGCTCGGGTTCCTTCGCTGCGGGATCGATCCGGGGGTCATCGCCTCCGGTTTGCTGCGCTGCACCTCCTCTCGATGTGTTTGGCTGCGCCAAACGGTCGCTGCGCTCCCACCCCGGATCAATCCCTCCGCTCAGCCTTCCGACGGGCGCTTGAGATCAAGAGCGGTACTCGAGCTAACGCTCATTGTGTTGAGTGGGGCGGCATGCGCCGCGTGCGGGGGTGTACTCATTTTCTTGTGGGAGCTGGTTTGCCAGTGATGGCGGCCTGACAGCCGACCTGTTTATGTCGGTTGTACTCCACCTCTGTGGGAGCTGGCTTGCCAGCGATGGCGACCTGACAGCCGACCTGTTTCTGTCGGTTGTACTCCACTCCTGTGGGAGCTTGCTTGCCAGTGATGGCGGCCTGACAGCCGACCTGTTTCTGTCGGTTGTACTCCACCCCTTTGGGAGCTGGCTGCCAGTAGTGGCGGCCTGACAGCCGACCTGTTTCTGTCGGTTGTACTTCACCCCTGTGGGAGCTGGCTTGCCAGCGATGGCGACCTGACAGTCGACCAAGCTCTGGCGGGTGTACTCATTCCTTGTAGGCACTGCCGAAGGCTGCAATTTTTTGATCTGCTTTGGCTTTGGCTTTGGCTGTTGATCCTGCTCTTGATCTTCAGGCCCATCGGCAGGCCGAGCGGAGGTGTTCATCCGGGGTAGGCGCGCAGCGCCGTTTGGCGAAGCCAAACACATCGAGAGGAGGTGCAGCGAAGCAAACCGGAGGCGATGCCCCCGGATGGACACCGTAGCGAGGGAACACTGAGCCTAGGCGAAGTGCCGTACGTCAGGGAGCAGCCCTTTTGGTTACTTTTGGGGCGTTTGCCAAAAGTGACCCGCCGTAAGGGCGGAACCCTAATCCGCAACACCCGCAGCAACGGATATGCTCACAAACCCCAAACCCCCAAACGGCCTCTAATATCAAGAGCTGCTGTCGAGCCGACGCTCATCCCGTCGAGTGGTGGACAGCAGAAGGGGTGGGAGCTTTGCTCGCTGCCAGCGACGGCGGCCAGTCAGCCAGCCCAGATCTATCTGGCTCAACACTGATGCAAAAAAAAGCCCCCGACAAACCAGAGGTCAGTCAGGGGCTTTTTTCATTCAGGTGTCTTTCGGCACCTGAAAGTGCTCAGCTTATTGGCAAGCTTCGCAATCCGGCTCGTCAATCGCGCAAGCCTTTGGCACTGGCGCCGGACCGGCTGGAGCGGCCAGAACCGAATCGTCACCGTGGTTGCCGCCGCTGGAAACAGCGTTCAACTTGCCGGTGTTGATGGTCGACTTCTCGGTGCTGGTCGCGGCCAGGGCGCGGAGGTAGTAAGTGGTTTTCAGACCACGGTACCAAGCCATGCGGTAGGTCACGTCGAGTTTCTTGCCCGAGGCGCCAGCGATGTACAGGTTCAGCGATTGAGCCTGGTCGATCCACTTCTGACGACGGCTGGCGGCGTCAACGATCCACTTGGTGTCCACTTCGAAGGCAGTCGCGTAGAGCTCTTTGAGTTCTTGCGGGATGCGCTCGATCTGCTGAA
>NZ_JBIUVJ010000071.1:0-1163 GCF_044742875.1 Pseudomonas sp. NPDC087817 | reverse complement strand
ACCGAGTCCCACAGACCGCGAGCCTTGAGGTCGCGAACCAGGTACGGGTTGATCACGGTGAATTCGCCCGACAGGTTCGATTTCACATACAGGTTCTGGTAGGTCGGTTCGATCGACTGCGATACGCCAGTGATGTTGGCGATGGTTGCGGTCGGCGCGATGGCCATGATGTTGGAGTTACGAATGCCTTTCTGTACACGGGCGCGAACCGGTGCCCAGTCGAGAGTTTCGTTCAGGTCAACGTCGATGTACTTCTGGCCGCGTTGTTCGATCAGGATCTGTTGCGAGTCCAGCGGCAGGATGCCTTTGGACCACAGCGAGCCGTTGAACGTCTCGTACGCGCCACGCTCGTCAGCCAGGTCGCAGGACGCCTGGATTGCGAAGTAGCTGACCGCTTCCATCGACTTGTCGGCGAATTCGACGGCAGCGTCGGAACCGTAGGCGATGTGTTGCAGGTACAAGGCGTCCTGGAAGCCCATGATGCCCAGACCCACCGGACGGTGGCGGAAGTTGGAGTTCTTCGCTTGCGGCACCGAGTAGTAGTTGATGTCGATCACGTTGTCGAGCATGCGCACGGCAGTGTTCACGGTGCGTTGCAGCTTGGCGGTGTCCAGCTTGCCATCCACGATGTGGTTTGGCAGGTTGATCGAGCCCAGGTTGCAAACGGCGATCTCGTCCTTGTTGGTGTTCAAGGTGATCTCGGTGCACAGGTTCGAGCTGTGAACCACGCCGACGTGCTGCTGCGGGCTACGCAGGTTGCACGGGTCTTTGAAAGTCAGCCATGGGTGGCCGGTTTCGAACAGCATGGAGAGCATTTTGCGCCACAGGTCTTTGGCCTGGATGGTCTTGAACAGCTTGACCTTGCCCGGGTACTCGGTCAGGGCTTCGTAGTACTCGTAGCGCTCTTCGAAGGCTTTACCGGTCAGGTCGTGCAGGTCCGGAACTTCGGATGGCGAGAACAGGGTCCACTTGCCGTCATCGAAGACGCGCTTCATGAACAGATCAGGGATCCAATTGGCGGTGTTCATGTCGTGGGTACGACGACGAGCCTCACCGGTGTTCTTGCGCAGCTCGATGAACTGTTCGCTGTCCATGTGCCGGGTTTCCAGGTAGGCACAGACCGCGCCTGTGCGCGTGGCAGCCTGGTGGCCGGCGTCGGCCGT
>NZ_JBIUVJ010000070.1:0-24145 GCF_044742875.1 Pseudomonas sp. NPDC087817 | reverse complement strand
GTTTCCCCATGTGAGAGTAGGTCATCGTCAAGATTAAATTCCGAAACCCCAATTGCGAAAGCAGTTGGGGTTTTGTTTTGCCCGCAGGAAAGTTTTTCCCTCATTCCCGGAGAGTCCAGTCGTCACCAGAGCTGCCATTGGGGAAAAACGTTCTGAAGTGACCGGGCAGTTTTTGGTATGGTGCAGCTCGTTTTTTCACGGACGGATGTCATGCCTATGGATTGGCACTCATTTATGTCAAAGAGTTGCTGTAGAAATGCCTGAGCCAATCCCGATCAAGGATCACGAAAAAGAGACGCGTCTGGTCAACAAGCGGTTGATCGCCTGCGCCTTGTTTGTCTTCGCTATCAGCTGTGCCCTGGTGGTGCGGTTGTACATCCTGCAAGTGGTAGAGTTCGACTACCACTCGACCATCTCTGAAAACAATCGCGTACATGTCTTGCCGATCCCGCCGACACGCGGACTGATCTACGACCGCAACGGCGTGCTATTGGCCGATAACCGTCCCAGCTACAATCTGACCATCACTCGCGAGCGCGCAACCGACGTCAATCAGGAACTGGACGAGGTCATCAACCTTCTCCACTTGCCTGCCGAAGATCGCGCAGTCTTCGATAAGGCCATGAAACAGTCCCGTCATCCGTTCACGCCGGTGACGCTGTTCTATGAACTGACCGAGGAGCAGATTGCCGTATTAGCGGTCAATGAGTTTCGTCTACCAGGTCTAGATGTTGAACCGCAGTTCGTCCGCGATTACCCACTCGGTGCGCACTTTGCCCACTCGATCGGTTATGTCGGCCGAATCAACGAGAAAGAATCCAAGACGCTCGATTCGGTTGAATATCGCGGTACCCAGTCCATCGGTAAAACCGGCATCGAGCGTTTTTACGAAGCGCAGTTGCACGGTCACGTCGGTTACGAAGAAGTGGAAACCAATGCCCAGGGCCGTGTGTTGCGAGTGCTTAAACACACTGACCCGGTGCCGGGTAAAAACATTGTCCTGAGTCTCGACGTCAAACTGCAGGAAGCGGCCGAGGCTGCTCTCGGTGATCGTCGTGGTTCAGTCGTGGCGCTCGATCCGTCCACCGGGGAAGTGCTGGCAATGGTCAGTAACCCGAGTTTTGACCCGAATCTGTTTGTCACCGGTATCAGTTCCAAGGAATATTCGGCGCTGCGCGACTCCATCGACCGGCCACTCTTCAATCGCGTGCTGCGCGGCTTGTACGCACCGGGCTCGACGATCAAACCGGAAGTGGCCATTGCCGGGCTCGATGCCGGAGTTGTCACGCCGCAGACCCGAGTGTTCGACCCGGGCTACTACCAACTCCCGGACTTCGATCACAAGTACCGCAACTGGAACCACAGTGGCGATGGCTGGGTAGACATGGACGCGGCGATCATGCGCTCCAACGATACGTACTTCTACGACCTGGCGCACAAACTGGGCATTGATCGGCTGCATGACTACATGGCCATGTTCGGCCTTGGCGAAAAAGTCTCGCTGGACATGTTCGAAGAATCCCCCGGCCTGATGCCATCCCAGGCCTGGAAGCGTGCGACGCGGCGACAGGCGTGGTTCCCGGGCGAGACAGTGATTCTCGGCATCGGTCAGGGCTATATGCAGGTGACGCCGCTGCAACTGGCTCAGGCCACTGCGTTGATCGCCAACAAAGGCGTATGGAACCGTCCGCACTTGGCTAAGACCGTCGATGGCATCGCACCGGTCGACGAGCACCCGATGCCAAATATCCTCCTCAAGGATCCGCGCGACTGGGAGCAGGTCAACCATGGTATGCAGATGGTGATGCACGATGCCCGTGGCATTGCTCGTGCGGCAGCGGCAGGGGCGCAATACCGCATCGCCGGCAAGAGCGGCACGGCGCAGGTCGTCGCGATCAAGCAGGGTGAGCGCTACAACCGCGAGAAAACGCTTGAGCGCCACCGCGACAACGCCTTGTTCGTCGGCTTCGCACCGGCTGAACATCCGAAGATCGCGATTTCGGTGATGATCGAGAACGGTGAAGCGGGCGGTCGGGTGGCCGGCCCCGTCGTGCGGCAAATCATGGATGCCTGGTTGCTCGATCAGGATGGCCATCTCAAGCCGCAATACGCGGCGCCGACCAAAGCGCCGGGTGATCCGCACGTTTAGCCGGCAACCGCTTCCCGACACAGTTTGCGCCTGTGCCGGGAAGCGGCCATCGGGCTACTTGCAGCTATAACCCTCGGGCATCGTCACCGTGTAGTTGCGTTGCACACGGTCGTGGAAGTCGAGGTTCTGCAGGCCTTGTTCCACCAGAAAGGCTTCGACTTTGGCCGCCTGGCAGTCATCGTTGTAGGACGAAGCCCGGAGCAGGTAGACCGCGCGCTTGCTCACTTCATCCCGGGCAGTGGCGGTGAAGGTGCTGAGGGTGGTGTAACCGGTTCGCTCCGAGGTTCCAACAGGGCCATAAGTGGTATTTGGCTTGCTGGTACAGATCAGTCGATCTTCTTTTTTCTTGATGTTCTTGCACACCGTCGAGGTACTGGTTGGCACTTGCCCGTAGTCAGTGGCGGTGTAGCGGTAAGTCACCTGTCGACTGCCAACATCAAGGCTGACTGTCATTTTGATCGGTGCATGGTTCCTCGGCAGGCTGGCGTCGGTATACACCTCCAGAAACCCCCTGTCTTTCAGCGCGTTGACCATATCGCGAAGATAGTAACGGGCATTAAGTGCGTTTTCATCGCTGCCGCCTGCAGAGGTCACCAGTACAGTGGCCTGGCGGTCGAATTGATAATCCGGATCGGGTGTTGCGTTGAGTGCCACGTTTATTTGTGTGGCGCAGCCGCTGAGTAACGCCGTCAGCAACAACAGCGTGAAGAAGAAATAACGGGACATGCAATAGCCGCCTTGCTAATAAGGAATGAATAAGGATTAAACGGTTGGAACCCGCAATAAACTAATCGCGGGTAGAAACGAAGACTCAGTCTTTTTGATATTCCAGCAGATCGCCCGGCTGGCAATCGAGCGCAGCGCAGAGCTTGTCCAGGGTTGCCATCTTCACCCCCTTGACCTTGCCATTTTTCAGTAATGACAGATTAGCCTCGGTGATGCCCAGTAGAGCGGCTAACTCTTTGGAGCGAATTTTTTGCGTGGCCATGACAACGTCAAGGCGGACGATAATGGTCATTATATTGTTCTATATGTATTGACTTTGCTCATCGCTGAGGACTTTTGCATCACGCATGATAATTGAAAACAAACAGAGCAAAACGCCTTTGATAATTTCGTAGGCGGAAGTGGAAGACAGGCCGATCGAGAATTTGAAAATGCGCTCTCCCGCAGGCAAGTCTATGGACAGCGCCAAACCTTGCAAGGTTTCTACGAGTGGATAGGTTGCCGGAGAAACAATGCACAGCACACCCACGCGCCACAGGACTCTGATATTGCGATCGGTCCAGGTTTCACCACGCGACAGGCGCAGGAAAAACAGACCGGTCAGCCATAACGCGTAGACCGATAGCAGAACGGGCAGGAAGTCCAAAATGACGATCAGGGCAGTGGCCAGTGGCGATAGCCAAGTGGCGGGATCGAGCAGCGCGCCTTCGACAAACGGATCAAGCAATTGCGGCGAGCCTTCAGCGAACGCGTAGAGCAGGGCCGCGAGCATTTCATCCATTTTGAACATCCAGAGCGTTGCGCTACCGCCGACCTCAGTGACGCCCAGAAACCAGACGAGAATCGCCGCCAGCAATCCAACCCAGTGCATGCGCTGCAACGCCGCGCCATCGATGCGAGTACTCATGAAAATTCCTTGCCATGTCAGTTCAGATAACTGATTCTCGATGTTTAATTATCGAATTGCAATAAATTATTATGATTGTACTCCGTCGACAAAGTCGACGTGCTGATCCCGGTCGCCACTTGAAACGCACCAACTACCGTGCGCCAGAGTGGAATCAACAGACTTACCGCGATGATTTTTCACTGCTCTACACTGCGGCGAAATTCATAGACAAAAAGCAGGACTCGGCGACTGCCGAATGCCTGTATGACCTGTTCAACATTGACCTGGTGACGCCGAGACGATGAAGCAGACGGTGAGTATCAAGCTGCCAGGGGGGATGGCGATTACCACGGCGCAGATTTTATCCGGCAATTTGCGGCGTCCAGGCTGATGCCATCGCTGGCTTGCCAGCGATGAGGTCTTTGAATTCAGCGAAAATTCAGGCCCCGGGTACCGGGCAACTCATGTCACCTTCCTCACACTTCAAATACTGCTTTAGCGCCTCAACCCGCACCTTGGTCACCCCGGTCAGGCAACTGCTGTAAACCAACGGATAAACACTCCCGCCCGTCACCCCCGATGACGAAAACGTGCATTCGGCGTCACGAAAGCCGATCCACGCCCGCTGCGCATCAACCAGCAGTTTTGTGGCCTCGGCATTGTCTTTCAAGCGCTCTTTGATTTGCTTGTACACCGCGTTCAACTCGTTGTCGGCCGCCTTGTAATCCTGCCCGGCGCACTGGTTCATCGTTGCCTGATCGCTGGCATTCGCGCAGTCGGCGGCGGCGTGGGCGATGGGGGTAAACAGAAAAGGCGTCAGGGCCAGAAGCAGGCGTGGGGACATGGACAATCTCGCTGTGTCGGATGAAAGTGCAGAACAGTGTAGCGATTAAGCGCGGCTATTCCGGCGCTCGTAATCGCGAGGCTTCCAGCAGACGATCTGCAGTCGCAGTGATTTCTTCGCCCTCATGCAACTTCTCCAGCCAGTGGGCAGGAATGGCACGCACGCCGTAATGAGCACCGGCCAATTGGCCAACGATCGCAGCGGTGGTGTCGGCGTCCTCACCCAGATTCGCCGCTTGCAGGATGGCCTCAGCAAAGTTTCCGGTGTGATGAAAGCACCACAACGCCGCTTCCAGCGATTGCACGCTATAGCCGCTGCCGCGGATTTCACGGCTTGATTTGCTGAGGTAATCACCACGGGCAATCGCCGCGACTTTCGGTTGAGTGAACGCCGACACGGATGAATGGCGCAATTCTGTCTTGGAGGCGCCCTGCAGTGCCTTGCCGATCAGCTCGGCGAAAAGTTGGCAGCACTCGATGGCTTCAGGGGCGGCGTGGGTCGTCCGTGAGCTGTCAGCGGCAAAACGCTGAATCAGTTGGGGATCAGGAAAGTAAAACAGCACCACCGGCACCAATCGCATGAGCGAGCCGTTGCCAGCGGTGTACGGGTCGATCGAGCCGGCAAAGGGCTCGCCGGTTTGCTGGTAGTGCGACAGCGCCTGACTGACGGTCATGCCGATATCGAAGCATTCGCCGGTGGAGCTCAGATACCCCCATTTCCACCAGTTGAGGTAGCGCCCCATCTGGTCGGCAGCATCGAAGCCGTTCTTGTTCAGCAGACTTTCCGCCAGACACAGCGCCATCGAAGTGTCGTCCGTCCATTGCCCGGGCTTCAAGTGGAATGGGCCACCTCCGACCATGTCCGATAACGGCTGAAATGAGCCTCGCGGCTGGAATTCGACCGTGGTGCCGACCGCGTCGCCGCAGGCCAGGCCAAGCAGGGCGCCGCGATAACGCTCGGGGAGTGATGGCTGCATGATTCATCCTTGTCTGGTTCTGTATCGCGGGAAAAGGTAACAGTTTCATCCGCAGGTCTGCCCTCGAATTCGCACAATTGACCCAGGCAAGATGCCGCCGGATGTTTCCCCGCGATGACCTGCTGCACCGCTTTGATACAACTTCAGGTTGGACATGTGGTCATACAGGCCTAGTGTTCAGAACAGGAGGTGACGTATGAAACCAGTACCCAATAGTTTCGAACGCAAAATCACGCTCAAGGTGCCGCGTTCACATGTCTGGCGTGCATTGGTCGATGCCGAGGCATTTGGTCAGTGGTTTGGTGTGGCGCTGGAGGGCAGGCGTTTTATTGCCGGCGAATGGACGCAAGGGCAGGTCACGTATCCGGGTTATGAACATGTGTTGTGGAATGTGCTGATCGAACGGGTCGAGCCGCAGCAGTTGTTCTCGTTCCGTTGGCATCCGTATGCGGTCAACCCGAAGATCGATTATTCCCAGGAGCCGACCACCCTGGTCAGGTTCGAACTGGAAGACTTCGAGAGTGGCACGCTGCTGAAAGTGTCCGAATCAGGCTTCGCGCACATTCCCGATATCCGCCAGAAAGAGGCGTATTACATGGACAGCCGTGGCTGGGAAGAACAGTTGAGCCGGCTCGAACAGTTCCTCGTCGAAAGTGCCAAGGCTCGCGAGCGTTAGGGTGGCTGACAGCGCAATGTTCGAACCCTGGCTCAAGCGCTGGTCACTGGTGCCGGACGGGCCACCGATCATCACGCCCGGCAGCCGGCTGTTGCCGGTGCGTCTGGGTGACACCCGGGCGATGCTGAAACTGGCCGACGACGCCGAGGAAAAGTATGGCAATCGGCTGATGGTCTGGTGGAACGGCGAGGGCGCGGCTCGGGTGTTGGCGCACCATGAGGATGGCTTGCTGATGGAGCGGGCCATGGGGCAGCGTTCGCTGATGCACATGGCGCTCAATGGCCAGGATGATGAGGCCAGCCGCATTCTGTGCACCGCGCTGGCGAGACTGCATGCCCCGCGTGCCACGTTGCCCCCGCCGCTGGTAGAGCTGGGGCCGTGGTTCGTTTCGCTGCGAATGGCTGCCGCACTGCATGGCGGGCCCTATGCCCTGAGCCTGCAAACCGCCGATGCCTTGCTCGCTGATCCGCAGGAAGTGGTGGTGCTGCACGGTGACATGCACCACGACAACGTCCTCGATTTCGGCCCGCGCGGCTGGTTGGCGATTGATTCGAAGCGAGTAAGGGGCGAACGCGGTTTTGACTACGCCAATCTGATCTGCAACCCGGACCTGCCGACGGCGGGCGACCCCGAGCGATTTCTCCGGCAGGTAGAGGTTATTGTTGCGGCTGCTAGCCTGGATCGTCGTCGCCTGCTGCAATGGGTGCTGGCGTTTGCCGGGTTGTCTGCCGCATGGTTTCTGGAGGATGACCTTCAGGAACAGGCCTCAGGACAGCTGAAAGTCGCGAAAATCGCGGCGTCCATGCTCAACGCCTGACATGGCTAAGGGTTTTCGGAAGGGGCGCTATGGCGAATGTCTTACACGCGATGGTAGCTATGTCGACTATTGCCGATTGGATCCATCGCGTAATCTACACCCATCAACTGAAGCACAGGGAGTGCTTCAGGATCACGGATGATCGACCATTGCAAGGATCGCTGCCGACAGGGAGTCGATAATGGTCTTGGGAAAAACCCGCTTCGGCGGGTTTTTTTTCGCCTGTCGAAAAGTACTATCGACTATCGGGCGAACTACCTGTGGCGAGGGAGCTTGCTCCCGCTAGGGCGCGAAGCGGCCCACTTTCTAATACCGCGCTCTTTCAGCAAGAACGCGGTGTCGATTTTCAGGGCTGCTGCGCAGCCCATCGGGGATAAATCCCCTCGCCACAGGGGATCCAAGCGCTAGGAGGCGATCAGCTGACGCAACACATAATGCAGAATCCCGCCCGACTTGAAGTACTCCACCTCGTTCAGGGTGTCGATGCGGCATAGCACTTCGATTTTCTCCTGACGTCCGTCCTCACGGGTGATCACCAGGGGCAGGTTCATCCGCGGCGTCAGTTCGACACCGGTCAGGCCCTGAATCTCGAAGGTCTCCTTGCCGGTCAGATTCAGGCTCTTGCGGTTCTGATCGAGCTTGAACTGCAACGGCAACACACCCATGCCCACCAGGTTGGAACGGTGAATGCGCTCGAAGCTCTCGGCAATCACCGCTTTTACGCCCAGCAGGTTGGTGCCTTTAGCCGCCCAGTCACGACTGGACCCTGTGCCATATTCCTGCCCGGCAATCACCACCAGCGGTGTGCCCGAAGCCTGGTAGCGCATGGCCGCATCGTAGATCGGCAATTTCTCGCCGCTCGGAATGTAGATCGTATTGCCACCTTCTTCACCGCCGAGCATCTCGTTACGGATTCGAATGTTGGCAAAGGTGCCGCGCATCATCACTTCGTGGTTGCCGCGACGCGAGCCGTAGGAGTTGAAGTCTCGCGGCTCCACGCCTTTGTCGCGCAGGTAACGTCCGGCCGGGCTGTCAGCCTTGATATTGCCGGCAGGGGAAATGTGGTCGGTGGTCACCGAGTCGCCGAGCAAGGCCAGCACGCGCGCGCCCTTCACATCCTTGATCTCAGGCAGCGGGCCGCCTATGTCATCGAAGAACGGCGGATGCTGGATGTAAGTCGAATCGTCCTGCCACACGTAAGTCGCCGCTTGCGGCACCTCGATGGCCTGCCACTGCTCATCACCGGCAAACACTTCGGCATATTCCTTGTGAAACATCGCCGTGCTGACCTGACTCACCGCCTCGGCGATTTCCTGGCTGCTTGGCCAGATGTCACGCAGATAAACCGGGTTGCCCTGTTGATCGTTACCGAGCGGTTCGCTGCTGATATCGGTACGAACAGTGCCGGCCAGCGCATAGGCCACCACTAGTGGTGGCGAGGCCAGCCAGTTGGTTTTCACCAGCGGATGCACCCGACCTTCGAAGTTGCGGTTGCCAGACAGCACCGAGGCGACGGCAAGGTCGGCTTTCTGGATGGCTTTCTCGATCGGCTCAGGCAGTGGCCCGGAGTTGCCGATGCAAGTGGTGCAGCCATACCCGACCAGCGAAAACCCGAGCTGGTCGAGGTATTGCGTCAGCCCCGCCGCCTTGTAGTAATCGGTGACCACTTTCGAGCCCGGCGCCAGTGAACTCTTGACCCACGGTTTGCGCGTCAGGCCTTTCTCCACGGCTTTTTTCGCCAGGAGCCCGGCGGCCATCATCACGCTCGGGTTGGACGTATTGGTGCAAGAGGTGATCGCGGCAATGACCACGGCGCCGTTTTTCAGGCGATAGGTATGGCCCTCGTATTCGTATTCGGTTTCGCCGATCAGATCGGCGTTGCCCACCGCCACGCCGCCGCCCCCTTCGCTTTCCAGGCGACCTTCTTCTTTGCTGGTGGGTTTGAATTGCAAATCGAGGAAGTCGCTGAAGGCTTGCGCGACATTAGGCAGTGAAACCCGATCCTGCGGGCGTTTCGGCCCGGCCAGACTGGATTCGACGCTGCCCATGTCCAGCGCCAGGCTGTCGGTGAATACCGGTTCCTGGCCCGGAAGACGCCAGAGCCCTTGAGCCTTGGTGTAGGCCTCGACCAGTTTCACCACTTGCGCCGGGCGCCCGGAAAGGCGCAGGTAATCCAGCGTTACCTCATCGACCGGGAAGAAGCCGCACGTCGCGCCGTATTCCGGGGCCATGTTGGCGATGGTTGCGCGGTCAGCCAGCGGCAGTTCGGCGAGGCCGTCGCCATAAAACTCGACGAATTTGCCGACCACGCCTTTCTTGCGCAGCATCTGCGTGACGGTCAGCACCAGGTCAGTGGCAGTGATGCCTTCCTTGAGCTTACCGGTGAGTTTGAAGCCGATTACTTCCGGAATCAGCATCGACACCGGTTGCCCGAGCATCGCCGCTTCCGCTTCGATGCCGCCGACACCCCAGCCGAGGACGCCAAGACCGTTGATCATGGTGGTGTGGGAGTCGGTGCCGACCAGCGTGTCGGGGAAGGCGTAGGTACGGCCG
The DNA here is from genome assembly GCF_044742875.1 of Pseudomonas sp. NPDC087817. Taxonomy (NCBI): domain Bacteria; kingdom Pseudomonadati; phylum Pseudomonadota; class Gammaproteobacteria; order Pseudomonadales; family Pseudomonadaceae; genus Pseudomonas; species Pseudomonas sp. NPDC087817. The sequence goes on along the minus strand of NZ_JBIUVJ010000070.1, from coordinate 14,515 downwards.
TCTTCATCCTTGGTCCACACCGTGCGGCCGAGGTATTCGAGGTTGACCTGGTGGCAGATCCCGGTGCCCGGTGGCACCACGCTGAAGTTGTCGAAAGCACTTTGGCCCCAGCGCAGAAAGGCGTAACGCTCGCCGTTACGCTGCATTTCGATGTCGACGTTCTGTTCGAAGGCGCTGGCGGTGGCGAATTTGTCGACCATCACCGAGTGGTCGATCACCAGGTCGACAGGCGACAACGGATTGATTCGCTGCGGATCGCCGCCGGCCTTGGCCATCGCGGCGCGCATCGCGGCGAGGTCGACCACGGCCGGTACGCCGGTAAAGTCCTGCATCAATACTCGGGCAGGGCGGTACTGGATTTCCCGGTCAGAGCGGCGCTCCTTGAGCCACGCGGCGATGGCCTTGAGGTCGGCGCCGGTAACGGTTTTTTCATCTTCCCAGCGCAGCAGGTTTTCCAGCAGGACTTTCAGCGACATCGGCAGCTTGTCGATATTGCCAAGGGTCTTGGCGGCATCAGGCAAGCTGAAATAGTGGTAGGTCTTGTCGTCGATTTGTAGAGTTTTAAGGGTCTTCAGACTATCGAGGGACGGCATTACGATCACTCCTTTGAATCCGCACGGCTACGGATTGAGGGGACGAATAGAGCTTTAAACCTAGCCCTGTTTTAGGTAGCTGGCTAATAACTGGACTCTATGAGCGGAACCAAGGTTCCGACATCGGCTATCATGCGCCGGTTTTCGTGACAGGCATTGCTGCAACGCAACGCTTGAGCATCGCGCAGTGGCCGAATGATCGCCCGCTGCCCAGGAGTAAGAATGAACACCCTATTCATGCATTGCCGGCCAGGCTTCGAAGGCGAAGTCTGTTCGGAGATTTCCGACCTCGCCGCGCAACTCAACGTGTCCGGTTACGCCAAGGCCAAAGCCGCTTCGGCGTACGCCGAGTTTGTCTGCACCGAAGAAGACGGTGCCGAGCGCCTGATGCGCGGTCAGCGTTTCGCCGAACTGATCTTTCCGCGCCAATGGGCGCGTGGCGTCTTCATCGATTTGCCGGAAACTGACCGCATCAGCGTGATTCTCGCGCACATGGCTGAATTCCCGGTGTGCGGCAGCCTGTGGCTGGAAGTCGTCGACACCAATGACGGCAAGGAACTGTCGAACTTCTGCAAGAAATTCGAAGGCCCGCTGCGCAAGGCCCTGACCGCTGCCGGCAAACTGGTGGATGACGCTAGCAAGCCGCGTCTGTTGCTGACCTTCAAAAGTGGTCGTGAAGTGTTTCTCGGCATGGCCGATGCCGGTAACTCGGCGATGTGGCCGATGGGCATTCCGCGCCTGAAGTTTCCCCGTGAAGCGCCGAGCCGTTCGACGCTGAAGCTGGAAGAGGCCTGGCACCACTTTATTCCGCGTGATCAGTGGGAAGATCGCCTGCACAGCGACATGACCGGGGTTGATCTCGGTGCAGCGCCGGGCGGCTGGACCTGGCAACTGGTCAACCGCGGCATGCTGGTAACCGCCATCGACAACGGCCCGATGGCTGAAAGCCTGATGGACACCGGGCTCGTGCAGCACTTGATGGCTGACGGTTTCACCTTCAAGCCCAAGCAACCGGTGGACTGGATGGTCTGCGATATCGTCGAGAAACCGGCGCGTAACGCCGCGATGCTCGAAGAGTGGATCGGCGAAGGGCATTGCCGCGAGGCGGTGGTCAATCTGAAACTGCCGATGAAGCAGCGTTATGCCGAGGTGAAGCGCTTGCTCGAGCGCATTGCCGATGGTTTCAAGGCTCGTGGGATCAAGGTCGATATCGGCTGCAAACAGCTGTATCACGATCGCGAGGAAGTGACCTGCCACCTGCGCCGTCACGACACCAAGAAAGCCAAATCCCGCTGATTGAAGTGAACTGCTTTTGTGGCGAGGGAGCTTGCTCCCGCTGTGCTGCGAAGCGGCCCCGAATTCGGCGCCGTTGTTCCTTCAGGCACACCGGGCCAACAGATTTTGCGACGGCTACGCCGCCGAGCGGGAGCAAGCTCCCTCGCCACAAACCCGGCAATGCGCGACAATGCCGGCCAGTTTCAGGAGTGAATCATGAGTGAAATGATTGATACGCCGGTCGACGGCACCCTCGACGCCACCGGCCTCAACTGCCCCGAGCCGGTGATGATGTTGCACCAGCACATCCGTGACCTGGTGCCCGGCGGCCTGCTCAAGGTGATCGCCACCGATCCCTCGACCCGTCGCGACATTCCCAAGTTCTGCGTGTTTCTCGACCATGAACTGGTCGGCCAGCACGAAGAGGCCGGGACTTATCTGTACTGGATTCGCAAGAAGTCCGATTGAGTCCGGGCAAAAAAAAGACCTGCATGTGCAGGTCTTTTTTTATGGGTGCCTTTTATGAGTATTCAGCCCATCGAACGACTGATCCGAATGCGCTTGCGCGCGCTGCGCGTCAGGCGGATCGACAGCATCAGCGCCGCGCAGCTCAAGCCGACAATCAAACCCTGCCACAAACCGCTCGGGCCCCGAGGCTCGCCGAGCCAGTCGGTCAGCCCGAGGGCATAACCCACCGGCAAGCCAATGCCCCAGTAGGCGAACAGAGTCAGGATCATCGTCACGCGAGTGTCCTGATAACCGCGCAGGGCGCCAGCTGCGGTGACCTGAATCGCATCCGAAAACTGGAACAGCGCCGAATACACGATCAGCATCGCCGCGATGTGAATCACTGTCGGGTCAGCGGTGTAGATGGCCGCAATCGGTTCGCGCAGCAGCAACATCATGCTCGCCGACAGGCAGGCGTAGGCCAGCGCGGTGCCCATGCCGACGCCAGCGGCAAAACGCGCTTCACGCGGTTCCTCACGGCCCAGTGCCTGACCGACGCGCACAGTCACGGCCATGCCCAACGAGTACGGAATCATGAACACCAGCGAACTGACGTTCAGCGCAATCTGGTGCCCAGCCACGACGGTGGCGCCGAGGCTGCCGATCAGCAGGGCGATCACGGCAAAAATGCTCGACTCGGCAAACACGGCGATGCCGATTGGCAGGCCGATGGCCAGCAGACGCTTGATCACCGCCCATTGCGGCCAGTCGAAACGGCTGAAAATTTCGCTCGAACGGTAGGCCGGTGCCCAGCGCTCATAACCGGCCAGACCCAGCGCCATCACCCACATCACGATGGCTGTGGCCCAGCCGCAGCCGACGCCGCCCATGGCCGGCACACCGAAGTGGCCATAAATGAAGACGTAGTTCAGCGGTATGTTCAGCGCCAGACCGCACAGGCCCAATACCATTGCCGGGCGGGTACGACCGATGCCGTCACTGGTGCAGCGCAGGACGTGATAGAACGCCACCGCCGGCAGACCGCTGGCGATGCCATGCAGGTATTGCATGCACGGGCCGATCAGCTCCGGATCAACCTTCATCAGGTGCAGCACCGGCTCGGCGGCGACCAGCATCGCCGTGGCAATCAGGCCGACCACCAGCGCCAGCCACAACGCCTGACGGACAATCGGACCGATCTCGCTGTGGGTGCCGGCGCCAAAGCGCTGGGCGACTTTCGGCGTGGTTGCCAGCAGGGTGCCGGTCATCAGCAGAAACACCGGCACCCAGATCGAGTTGCCCAGAGCCACGGCCGCCAGATCTTTTGGCCCGACGCGCCCGGCCATCACCGCATCGACGAAGCCCATGGCCGTGGTCGCCAGTTGCGCGATGATGATCGGCAAGGCCAGGGCGAGCAGGTTCTTGAACTCCAGACGAATCCGCGCGGGGCGGGTCAGGGAGACGGCGACAGGTTGGTCAGTTACAGAATTCACAGGCAAAGCGTCCACAGAGGTTGATGCGCAAGGCGCCGCATTCTACGCCGCTGACGCTTTGGTCAGGAAAAATCCTCTGTTGCGGATTTGTAATCTACTGGAAGGCGATTGCTCCCTCGCCACAGGGGCAGTGCTGTTCTTGCGCTTGCAATCAAAGCCCGCTGGCTCGGCGACCGATCTGCACCTAAACTGCCGATCCGCCCAAGGAGCCCGCCATGCTGATTGTTGCCGATGAAAATATCCCGCTGCTCGATGCCTTTTTTGCCGGTTTCGGTGAGATCCGCCGGGTCCCGGGCCGTTCCATAGACCGCGCGACGGTGGAGCAGGCCGACGTATTACTGGTGCGTTCGGTGACCAACGTCAACCGCGCCTTGCTGGAAGGCAGCAAGGTTCGCTTTGTCGGCACCTGCACCATCGGTACTGATCATCTGGATCTTGAGTACTTCGCCGAGGCTGGCATTAACTGGTCAAGCGCGCCCGGCTGCAATGCCCGTGGCGTGGTCGATTACGTACTGGGCAGTCTGATGACGCTCGCCGAAATCGAAGGTGTCGATCTGACTCAGCGGACTTACGGTGTCGTCGGCGCCGGTGAGGTGGGTGGGCGACTGATCAAGGTCCTCAAGGGGTTGGGCTGGAACGTCAAAGTCTGCGATCCACCGCGCCAGGCCACCGAGGGGGGCGATTACGTCAGCCTCGAGCAGATCATTGAGCAATGCGATGTGATCAGTCTGCACACGCCGCTGACCAGAAGCGGCGCAGGCGCGACCTGGCATCTGTTCGATCAGCAACGTTTGCAACAGCTCAAGCCCGGTGCCTGGCTGATCAACGCGGCGCGCGGTCCTGTGGTGGATAACGCCGCACTGCGCAAAGTGCTGCTACATCGTGAAGACTTGCAAGCCGTTCTCGATGTTTGGGAAGCCGAGCCTGAAGTCGATGTCGAACTGGCCGAACTCTGCGTACTGGCCACGCCACACATTGCCGGTTACAGCCTTGACGGTAAACAGCGCGGGACGGCGCAGATCTATCAGGCGTATTGCGAATTCACCGGCCAGCCCGCGAGCATCCAGCTCAGTGACCTTTTGCCAGCACCGTGGCTGTCGGAAGTCACCTTGCATGCCGACAGCGATCCGGCCTGGGCGCTGGCGATGTTGTGCCGTGGCGTGTACGACCCTCGCCGGGATGACGCGGATTTCCGCCGCAGCCTTGTAGGCAATGTCGGCGAGCAGCGTGCGGCGTTCGATGTCTTGCGCAAGCAGTATCCGGTGCGGCGCGAGATTGAAGGGCTGAAGGTGCGGATTGAAGGGGAGTCGTCAGAATTGCGCCAGATAGTGGCGGCGCTGGGTGCGGTTGCTGTTTAAAAACCGAGGTGGCTTTATCGCTGGCAAGCCAGCTCCCACAGGTTTCGCGGAGTGCGCAGATTTTAAGTACGACGAAAATCCTGTGGGAGCTGGCTTGCCAGCGATAGCTTCACCACAAATCCCGGATTTACAGACAGAAAAAACCCGGCCAAAGGGGCCGGGTCAGGAAGACGGTGGCTATATCACTTTTGTTCGGCAGGCTTGACCAATCGCTTCTCCAGTTCGCGGCAAGCGTCCTGGATCATGTCTTCAGTGATCGGTACTTCACGCCCGTCCTTATCGATAATCGAGCAACCCAGAGTCTGGCCGGGCTTGGTGCGGATCACTTCAATCTTGTCTTCGCTGCGGTGTTGCAAGGACATGGCCTGTCTCCTCATCAGGTTGTGCGCCTAGGTTAAAACCCCCACGTGACCGGGCTGTGACAACTCCCTGCGGTCTGTCGGCGGCGGCATCTCCACTCAAACAGAAATGACCGTTCGTCTCAACTGCGACGTTAGACCAATAGCAACTATGGCCTAGTCTTTGGGGGCATATTTAACCTGACTCATTGTGATTTACAGAGTTCCACCCCAAAGAAGGTTTACGCTAGCCCTTTCATCACCATGGATGCGTACCTGAATGACCCCGAAGCTTTCTTCAAGGCACCGTCGCGCGCTGCGTCTGACCAGTCGATTTCTGGCCCCTTACCGCTGGCAAGTCATCGGTGCGCTGCTGGCGCTGATCGTCACCGCCGCCGTCACGTTGTCGATGGGGCAGGGGATCAAACTGCTGGTCGATCGGGGCTTCATGACCCAGTCTCCGCACCAGCTCAATCAGAGCATCGGCATTTTCATGTTGATGGTGCTGGGTCTGGCAGTCGGTACGTTCGCGCGGTTTTACTGGGTGTCCTGGATTGGCGAACGCGTCGTGGCCGATATTCGCCGCGAGGTGTTCAACCATCTGGTTTATCTGCACCCAGGCTTCTACGAGAACAACCGCAGTTCGGAGATCCAGTCGCGGCTGACCGCCGACACGACGTTGCTGCAATCGGTGATCGGTTCGTCGCTGTCGATGTTCCTGCGTAATCTGCTCATGGTCATCGGTGGCGTCATCCTGCTGTTCGTGACCAACGCAAAACTCACCAGCATCGTGGTGATTGCCTTGCCGTTCGTGGTGGCGCCGATTCTGATTTTCGGTCGGCGTGTACGAAACCTGTCGCGGTTGAGTCAGGACCGGGTTGCCGATATCGGCAGCTACGTTTCCGAAACTCTCGGCCAGATCAAAACCGTGCAGGCCTACAACCATCAGGTGCAGGACGAACAGCGCTTTTCGGCGACGGTGGAGGACGCTTTCGACACCGCGCGCAAACGCATTTTCCAGCGCTCATGGATGATCACCATGGTGATCGTGCTGGTGCTGGGCGCGGTGGCGGTGATGTTGTGGGTCGGTGGCATGGACGTGATCGCCGGGCGAATCACCGGGGGCGAACTGGCGGCGTTTGTCTTTTACAGCCTGATCGTGGGCAGTGCGATCGGTACTTTGAGTGAAGTGATCGGCGAACTGCAACGCGCTGCCGGCGCTGCTGAGCGCATCGCTGAATTGCTGCGTTCGGAGAACATCATCCAGTCGCCAACCACGGGCCTTGTGACCTTGCCGGCGCGGGTGCGCGGTGAGCTGCAATTGCAGGATGTGCGTTTTTCCTACCCCTCGCGTCCTGAAAGCTACGCCGTCAACGGCTTGAATCTGACTATCCGCGCCGGAGAGACGCTGGCGCTGGTGGGGCCGTCCGGTGCTGGCAAGTCCACGGTGTATGACTTGCTGCTGCGCTTTTATGACCCGCTGGAAGGACGGATCCTCATCGATGGCGTACCGCTGACCCGTCTCGACCCGTTGGACCTGCGCCGCCACTTCGCCTTGGTGTCACAGTCGCCAGCACTGTTTTTTGGCAGCGTTGAAGAGAACATTCGTTACGGCAACCCGGGGGCAACGCTGGACCAGGTCAAGCAAGCGGCAAGAATTGCCCATGCCCACGACTTCATCGAGAAAATGCCCAACGGTTACCAGACCCATCTCGGCGATGGTGGTCTCGGCCTTTCCGGCGGCCAGCGGCAACGTTTGGCGATTGCCCGTGCGTTGCTGGTCGACGCGCCGATCCTGCTGCTGGATGAAGCCACCAGCGCCCTCGATGCGCAAAGCGAGCATCTGATCCAGGAAGCTCTGCCAAGCCTGATGGAGAACAGCACCACGCTGGTGATCGCGCATCGACTGGCCACGGTGAAAAACGCTGACCGGATTGCGGTGATGGACCAGGGCAAACTTGTGGCCATTGGCACCCATCAGGAACTCATCGTCAGCAATCCGCTGTACGCGCGGCTGGCGTCATTGCAGTTCAACGATGGAAAAGTAACGGTTGATCAAGTCTGATGGACACTGCTCGCATCGGGCATTATGGCGGCCTGTTTGGAATGCCTGGATGAGGACATGAGCCGTTACCAACCGCCGTTGACCCTAACCACACGAATGATTGCGTTGATCGCCGAAATCAGCGAGCAAATCGGTCAGCTTTCGGCTGGGGGCGATAGTCGGCAGACGCCTCATCTGCGTCGAGGCAATCGTATTCGTACGATTCAGGCCTCTTTGGCAATCGAAAACAATACATTGAGTGTCGAGCAGGTAACCGCAGTGCTCGCCGGGCAACGGGTTTTAGGTTTGCCCAAGGAAATTCAAGAAGTGCGCAATGCGTTTACAGCGTATGAAACCATGCCGCAATGGCAGCCTGACAGCAGGGCTGACCTGCTTCAAGCGCATGAGATGTTGATGCATGGGCTGATTGATGAGTGCGGGCACTTTCGTCGAGCGGGTGTGGGGATTTATCGCGGAGAACAACTGGTTCATATGGCGCCGCCTCCGAGCCGCATATCACCGCTGATGGATGACTTACTGGCATGGCTTGTGCGCTCTGAATGGCATCCGCTGATCATCAGCTGCGTATTCCACTATGAATTTGAGTTCATCCATCCGTTTGCTGATGGAAACGGTCGAATGGGACGGCTGTGGCAAACATTGATATTGAGCCAATGGCGCCCGGTCCTGGCGTATTTGCCGGTCGAAGCGGTGATTCGAGAGGAGCAGGATGCCTATTACACTGCCTTGTCTGCTTCTGACCGGCAGGGAGAGTCAACGCCTTTCGTCGAGTACATGTTGCATGCGCTAAATGTTTCGTTGCGAGAAGCCATCGCTAATGAGTCAGCAAGCGACCCAGTAACCGACCCAGTAACCGACCTAGTAGCAAGATTATTGTTAACTCTGGGACCTCGTTCTTTGAGGATCAGTGATGTGATGGCAGAGATGAGCCTGGCTCACAAGGCTACGTTCAGATCCAACTATCTCAAGCCGGCCTTAACCGCTGGAATGATCGAAATGACAGATCCTCAATCGCCCAAGAATCCAACCCAGAAATATCGGCTTACTCAACTTGGCAAAATGATGGTTAAAAAGTTGAAGTGTTAAGTCCGCAGCCGATAGCTCAATAAAAAATGCCCGTGTCTCGCGATACGGGCATCTTTCGTTATCTGGCACTAAGCGCTGGATTACTGATCATCAAAATACCGCTCGTGCCAATCCACCAGTGGCTGTGGTGAATTGAGCTTCTGGCCGTAGATCACCGAATAAGACAGTACGTTCTGCACGTACTGACGGGTTTCGTCGAAGGGAATGCTTTCCACCCAGACGTCGAAACTCAAGTGATCAGCGCCGCGCAGCCATTGGCGTACGCGACCGGGCCCGGCGTTATAGGCGGCGGAAGCGAGGACGCGGTTGCCGTTGAACTGGCTATGGACCTGGCTCAGGTAAGCGGCGCCGAGCTGGATGTTCTTGTCGGGATCGAGCACCTGCTGTGGCGAGGCCAGCGGGATGCTGAACTTGCGCGCGGTTTCCTTGGCGGTGCCGGGCATCAACTGCATCAGGCCACTGGCGCCGACGCCGGAGCGAGCGTCGTCCATAAACGCACTTTCCTGACGGGTGATCGCGAACACCCAACTCGAATGCAGGCCACGTACCTTGGCTTCACGCACGAGGGTTTCGCGGTGGGCCATCGGGAAGCGGATATCCAGATCGTCCCAGTATTGCGCCTGACTGATCGTGCGGATCGCCGGGAAATACCATTTCAGGTCGTAGGCGAGTTTGGCCTGGGCCACCATTTCGTCGCGATTGAAGTGGCGGCTGACGTGATACCACTCGCGGCGACCGTCGACGATCTGCCCGCGGGCATGGAATTCCAGCGCACGGCGCACGCCCGGCGTGTTGCGCACTTTGTTGATTAGCGCCTGGCTCAGCACCAATGGCTTGTTGTTGAGCGAGTAGGGCGACTGCGAGCGGTCAGCGGCGAGGAAACCGTAGAAGTCCCGTTCCCGCGCCAGATTTTTGTACAGGGTTTGTGCTTGCGGGTTCTGCGGCTGGGCCAGTTCAAGGCTACGCGCCTGCCAGTAGCGCCAGCGGTTGGTGGTGGCCAGGTCTTGCGGAAGACGCTTGGTCAGTTCGTATGCGTCGTCCCAGCGAGCGAGGCGCAGCAATAGGCGCAAACGCCATTCCGAGACGGTGTTGTCGCGTAACTCCGGGTCGTATTTGGTCATCACGTCCAGCGCGCGGCTGTCGAAACGCCGAGCGAGGGTCAGACCGATTTCCCGGGCAATCGCGACTTTTTCATCGCGGGAGAAATGCATGCTGCTGGCGTAACCGTCGAGCAACGCCATGGCCTTGTCCGGATCCTGACGTGCCAGTCGGCGCAAGCCGAGGCTGACCACATCGGACATCGGCTCATCGGCCGGGGTGAAGCGCGAAGGTTGATTGAGCAACTCCGGTTTTTGCGCCACATCCACCAGCAAACGACCGCGCGGGGCGAGGGTGGTCAGGCCGTTGACCAGACTGTTGGCCAGTGGATAGTTGCGTGCCTGGGCGGCGAGCTTGGTGCGTTCCCAGCGTTTCTGTTCGGTGAGCTGGCCATCGGAGGCCCAGATGCCGAACAGCGCGTCGCAGGCCGCCGGTTGCGATTTGCCGGTCAGCCACAGTTTGTCGGCATTGGCATAGCCTTCGGCCTTGTGGCCGCTACTGATCTGGTACTGCGCATTGAGGCAGTCGAGTTCAGTGAAGTTGAGTTTCGGGTCGTAATATTTTACGAAGGTGGCCCAGTCGCCACGGTCGGCGAGCCAGCGCAACCAGCGCAGCTTCATCCAGTTGGCCTGGGGCAGGTCGCCGTGCTCGGCGAGGAATTTCTCGATTTCGGCGTTGCTCGCGGTTTTCAGGCGCGCGGTCAGTTCGTCGTAAGCGAGGTATGGTTCCAGCGGATAATCGGCCAAGGCTTGGCTGTAGCGGAAATACGGCCCGGTATCGCCCTTGGCCAGCGCGCGTTTGGCTTCATCGTAATACTGGCGTTGGGTGGACAGGTCCACCGCCTGGGCGGATTGAGCGGCAGCGGCGGTAAGTAGCAAACAGGACAAAACACTGAGAAGGCGACTGCGCATGAGACATCCGGGCAGAGAAATCATGACAAGTGCCGACCTGAATCAGCACTGAATTTTCTGTAGCTTAGCCTTTTGCCAGCAAGCGGCGAAAGCTTTGCGGGCCTCACAGCACAAGTTCGCAACAAATGTTGTGCAGAGTGCTTCGACAGACAAATTGCCGGCCTGCTGAAGCCCTAAGTCAGGTAGAATGCGCGCCCGGTTTTTGGAGAAGCTCATGACCCTGCTCAAATTCAGCGATGTGTCCCTTGCATTCGGCGCGATGCCGTTGTTGGACAAGGTGTCCTGGCAGATCGCCCGTGGTGAGCGGGTGTGCATCATCGGCCGCAACGGCACTGGCAAGTCCAGCATGATGAAACTGGTCAAGGGCGACCAGAAGCCCGATGACGGCTCGGTGTGGCGTGCCCCCGGTCTGAAAATCGGCGAATTGCCGCAAGAATTGCCAGTGGCCGACGATCGGACTGTGTTCGACGTGGTTGCCGAAGGCCTCGATGGTGTGGGCGCGTTGCTCGCCGAGTACCATCACCTTGCGCAGAACTGCGTCACTGAAGAAGACCTCAACAAGCTGATGCACGTTCAGCAAGACCTCGAAGCCCGTGATGGCTGGCGCTTGCAGACCCTGGTCGAAAGTACCCTGAGCCGCCTGCAACTGCCGGCCGACAAGACCCTCGCCCAGTTGTCCGGCGGCTGGCGTCGTCGCGTGCTGCTGGCGCAGGCGCTGGTGTCCGAGCCGGATCTGCTGCTGCTCGACGAACCGACCAACCACCTGGACATCGGTGCGATTGCCTGGCTTGAAGAAGCGCTGAAAGATTTCCAGGGCGCCGTGCTGTTCATCACGCACGACCGTTCCTTCCTGCAAAACCTTGCCACGCGCATCCTTGAACTGGATCGCGGCGGTCTGATCGACTGGAACGGCGACTACGCCAGTTTCCTCGTGCACAAAGAGGCTGCGCTGGCGGCCGAAGAAACCGCGAACGCGTTGTTCGACAAGAAACTGGCTCAGGAAGAAGTCTGGATTCGCCAGGGCATCAAGGCCCGTCGCACCCGTAACGAAGGCCGCGTCCGTGCCCTGAAAGCCCTGCGTGTTGAGCGCAGCGAGCGTCGTGAGCGCACCGGCAAGGCCAACATTCAGCTGGACACTGCCGACAAATCCGGCAAGCAGGTGATGGTGCTCGAGAACGTGAGTTTCGCTCACCCGGGCGGCCCGTTCCTGATCAAGGATTTCTCGATGGTCCTGACGCGCGGCGACCGTATCGGTTTGCTCGGCGCCAACGGTACCGGCAAGACCACTCTGTTGAAGCTGATGCTCAGCGGTCTGCAACCGACCAGCGGCACAGTGGAGGAGGGTACGCGGATCGACGTGGCTTACTTCGACCAGTTGCGCCATCAACTGGATCTGGAAAAAACCGTTATCGATAACGTTGCCGAAGGTCGCGACTTCATCGATATCGACGGCCAGAGCCGTCACGTACTGAGCTACCTTGGCGACTTCCTGTTCAGCCCGCAGCGTGCCCGCACGCCGGTCAAGGCGCTGTCGGGTGGTGAGCGTGCGCGTCTGTTGCTGGCCAAACTGTTCAGCAAACCGGCGAACCTGCTGGTCCTCGACGAACCGACCAACGACCTCGACGTGGAAACCCTCGAGCTGCTCGAAGAAGTGCTGCTGACCTTCAACGGCACCGTGTTGATGGTCAGCCACGACCGGGCATTCCTCGACAACGTCGTGACCAGCACCCTGGTTTTTGAAGGCGAAGGCAAGGTGCGTGAATACGTCGGTGGCTATCAGGACTGGATCCGTCAGGGCGGCTCGCCGCGCCTGCTGGGCGTGACCGAAAGCAAGTCGGGCAAGGCTGACTTGAATTCGGCGGTGGTCACTGCTGAGCCTGCTGTGGTCGCAGCGCCTGCCGCCGCTGCCCCGGCTGCCAAGAAGAAGTTGAGCTACAAGCTGCAACGCGAGCTGGAAGCGTTGCCGGGCGATATCGACGCCAAGGAACAGCAGATCGCTGCTGTTGAGGCTGAGATGGCTGAAGCCGGTTTCTACCAGCGTCCGGCGGCTGAAACGGCCAAGGTGATTGCTTCGCTGGAGCAGTTGCAGGCTGAGCTGGATGCGTTGGTGGAGCGTTGGGCCGAGCTGGATGCCTGATTGATCCAGCCATGAAAAAGCCCGGCCTCATTCGCGTGAGGCCGGGCTTTTTGTAGGCGCTGTCGAATGCTGATCCTACAGGTTTCAGCGTTTGACCAAGTGCACCGCCAGCACATCGCAAGGTGCGCCGTGCAGTACATCGTTGGCGGTCGAGCCGAGGAGCAATGCCAGACCGTGACGACCATGGCTGCCGACCACGATCAGATCGCACGCCTGTTCCTTGGCGAAATGATGGATTTCCTGGCGTGGCTGGCCGTAGGTCAAGTGGCAGTTGGCGCCTTCGAGTTCGGAGTACTTGAGTTTCAAGCGCTCAAGCCGCTCTTTGGCCTGATCGAACTGTTGCTGTTGCAGTTGTGACAGGTCCATTGGCACGTCGCCACCGAACGCCATGGCCATCGGCTCGACGATATGCACCAGCGACAGCTTGGCGCCGTTGCTCACCGACAGCTCTCGGGCGCGGTGGATGACAGGGTCGCACTCTTCAGTCAGGTCTACGGCGACCAGGATGTGGTGGTAGGGCATGAGGTGCTCCTCGTGAGGGTTCAATATTGTTAAGTATGGCTGGTTTCAAGCGCATTGGTTCCAAAGTGACGCAATGGGCTCATCAAGATTCGGGAGTACAGATATGACGGTCTGGATAGTGGTGTCAATCCTGCTGGTGGTATTGAGTCCGCTGGCATGGTTGCGTCCATCGCGCGCGCAGAGCGGGCGCATCGCCCTGCGTATGGAGGCGCGGCGCATCGGGCTGGCCATGCAACTGGCGCCTCAGGAGTGGCCGCATTGGCTCTCGCAAGAGCCGCCAAGCCCCTGCGCGCAGTACCATCGCCCGCGGCGTGGCAATCAGCCGGCGTGCTGGACGTACTGGCAAAAATCGCCGGGTGTCTGGGTCAATCAGTGGCAGGAGGTCTGCGAGGATCGGGCACTGCTCAATCATTTCGAAAAATTGCCGGACAATGTCTACAAGGTCGAGGCGGATAAACAGATGATCGCCTTGTATTGGGGCGAGAAGGGCGAAGCAACGGTTCTGCAGGATATCGACGCCACACTGAAAGCGCTGGCATGACGCGCGGACTTTTCGCACTGCAATGGTGTGAAGCGTCTGGCAGACGAGCAATAAAAAGCCCGACATGATTCATCGGGCTGGGTTGGCCAGGCAGGCCGGAAACTTTTTTGATGCCGGTCGCGTCGAGCGGCAAGCGCACTTTCTCTGTAGTCCCAGCCAGCGTAGCCTTTTAAACAGGGCTCGTTGCGAATTAGGGCGAATTTTCTAACTATTGATTCTATGAATGGCTTCACATGCAGACGCGTGTTGCTGGTCTTCGTGGTACGGAAATGACCGCAAAGTCGCATTTCAACCCGTATTTTGGGCGATTGACAATTGTCGGAAATTCCGTGAAGGTGACGTACCCAAATCAAACGGGCGTATGAATTGAGCGTTTGTCTTACAGACTGCTCCTACAGAATCCCGACTATCGCGTTGGCGGGTGTGCCGGGTGGATTGGCGTCAGCATTGACGAAAAAGCGTCTTGCCAAGCCATTCGCCTGCGTCCGACGTGTACTGTTCAGCTTCCATATCGTGGAGATCAGTTGATGATTTACGAAGGTAAAGCCATCACGGTTAAAGCTCTTGAAAGTGGCATCGTCGAATTGAAATTCGACCTCAAGGGTGAGTCCGTCAACAAGTTCAACCGTCTAACCCTGAACGAACTGCGTG
>NZ_JBIUVJ010000069.1:0-26144 GCF_044742875.1 Pseudomonas sp. NPDC087817 | reverse complement strand
CAACTTTCCGCACCAAATGGAATTGGTCTGGGACAGCGGTCAGTTCTTATTCGAATTCGTGGTCAAAGGCCTTGTTACAGACCAATTCCATTTGGTGCGGAAAGTTGGAAGGCACCGACACCTGGGTGTCTTGAAAGCCTCACGACTTACTCGACACCCGACTTCCTGCTCGCTCCTTAATAAAGGCTGAACAGTGCCGGGAATTCAGTGCGGGCGATTGTAGATAGGTAGCGCCCTATACACCATGTCTTATCCCGAAATAATTTTTATCCGTTCGAGCAACAATCCATCGCCATTTTTGCAAAAGTGCCGCATGTTATCGAAATCGATTCTCAACAAAAACAACAAAATTTGTAGGTGTACCCGCCTCAATTCAGACAGCTCTGAGGGCATTTTCTGCAAGCCCGATCAGCGCAAAGCCCGATACCCCAAGGCTTTTGGCCATCTGCCAGGTCTTGTTAAAACTGCCTGATCTGGCACACACGTGCAAAAGCGCAAAAACACCGAAACAGACCAATCCTTTTTTGTAACAGCACACCAATCCGCGTCACTGAAGAGACCTGCGACACGGCGTGTGTGACAACATGTCGCACACCTGTCACACCCTCCCTTGCCGTTCGTCACGGTGTTTTCACAAACACTCTGAAATGCAAAACGCCCCGATTTGCTGATACGCAAATCGAGGCGTTTTCTGTATCGGCCAATGCGCCGAATAGTTGATTCAGCGCAGTGCTTTTCGGTTACGCGAGGTCAGCAGCGGCACCAGGATCACCACCAATACAAATGCCACCAGTGCCCATTGCGCCAACGACAGGCCGAGGATCGGCGGGTACGGCGTCGAGCAGAAACCGTCGACCTGGAAGCCCAGCGGGAAGATCTTCGCCAGCGGCAGATCATCGACAATCGGCTGCAACACATCGATGCCGCAGCTCACCGCCGGATAGAACTGGGTGTACACGTGATGCCCGGCCACACCGGCCCCGGCTATCGCACAAATCACCACCAGCACTTCAAACACGGTGATGCTGCGCCGCGTGCGCATGGCCGCGCCAATGAAGGCGAACAGCGCGATCAGCAGCAATGCATAACGCTGCAAGATGCACAGCGGGCACGGCGCCTCGCCGAGCACGATCTGCATGTACAGCGCGCCACCGATCAATGCCAGGCAGATAATGCCCAGCAGCACCAGAAAGCGCCGCTCACGTCCCAATCGAATCGTTTCCTCGCTCATCGCGTTTCCCTTGTATGTCCATGGTTCAGCTGGCCGGCGGCTGCGCTTGCAGTTGCGCCATCAGGCTGATGTTGTCTTCGATATGCCAATTGGCCGCGATGCGACCGTTGTCGATCTGATAGATATCGGTTGCCCGGAAGTCTACACGCTGGCCCTGCCCTTTGAGAGCCTTGAACGTGCCAGTGAAATGCCCGCGAAAGTGCAGATGCACCACCACGCGATCTCCGGCGACGATCATTTGCTCGATGTCGCAGCTCAAATCCGGCACCGCCGTGCGAAAGAACCTCGACGCCAGCAACGGCCCCGTCGGCCCCTGCACCCGGCCTTCGGGCGGCGTCTTGTCGACAAACTGCGGCGACAAGGCGGCCGTGGCCAGTGCCTCTTCGCCACTGTTCCAGAAACTGCCGTAACGCCGTGCTGCCAGTTCCATGGCTGCAGCCTGTGCCTTGGGCAGGCTCTGATCGACAATCAGGGTCTGCGGTGTGATCAAGGCAGATTCGGCAGAAGCAAACGGGCTGGCCAGCAAAGTGGCCGACAGGCTCAGGGCAGCGAAGCTGATACGACGGGCGAAGGTGAGGTGCGACATGAGGGCGATCCTGATCAGGTAAACGAACGAGCGCCTATCATCAGCATCGGGGAATAAACGATAAACCGGTTAAGAAACGATTAACCTTTAAACACTTTTTAAGAATCAAGACCGTGTAACGGCCAATCGCGGGCAAGCCCGCTCCCACAGGTTCCAGCGTCATTCACAAACTCTGTGCACGCCACAAATCCTGTGGGAGCGGGCTTGCCCGCGATGCAGACGACTCGGTCTCAGGAATTATTCCAGAGCAGAAGCCGGCCCGAAGAACTCGTAACGGCTCTGCTGCTCCGGCACGCCCAGCGCTTTCAGATGGCGCTTGATCGCCCCCATGAACCCCTTCGGCCCAAGGAAGTAAGCGTCGACATCACGCTGCTGGGGCAACCACTCGCCGAGCAACTCCTGACTCAACATCCCGACCTTGTCCGCCGCTGGGCTCACACCATCGTCTTCGGCGTAGCAGTAGAAGCGCTTGAGTTGCGGATGACGCTCGGCCAGGCCGTCGATCCAGTCGCGGAACGCATGCACGCTGCCATTGCGCGCGCAGTGGATAAAGTGCACCGGACGTTCAGTCTCCAGCGCCGCTTCCAGCATCGCCAAGGTTGGCGTGATGCCGACGCCGCCGCTGATCAGCACCAACGGCTTGTCGCTGGCAGTCAGGGTGAATTCGCCCGATGGCGGGAACAGCTGAATGCTTGCGCCGACATGCAGTTGATCGTGCAAGTGATTGGAAGCACGGCCACCCGGTTCACGCTTGACGCTGATGCGGTACTGACCTTTGTTTGCCAGCGCTGACAGCGAATAGTTGCGGCGGATTTCCTCGCCGTCGAGGATCAGTTTCATGCCGATGTACTGGCCGGGCTCAGCCGCGAGGATCGGACCTTTGTCGGCCGGTTCGAAGTAGAACGAAATGATTTCCGCGCTCTCCTCGACCTTGGCCGCGACGATAAACTCGCGCGCCCCGCGCCAGCCGCCGACGGCTTGTTCTTTCTGGTCGTAGATCGCCGTTTCGGCGCCGATCAGGATATCGGCCAGTTGTCCGTATGCCGCGCCCCACGCACTCATCACTTCTGGCGTGGCGATTTCTTCGCCGAGCACTTCGGAGATGGCGCGCAACAGGCAGGCACCGACGATCGGGTAGTGCTCCGGCAGGATTTGCAGAGCGACGTGCTTGTTGATGATCTTCGCCACCAGATCCCCCAACTGGTCGAGCTGGTCGATGTGACGGGCATACATCAACACGCCGTTGGCCAAAGCCCGGGGCTGATCGCCGCTGGCCTGATGCGCCTGGTTGAACAATGGGCGAACTTCCGGGTATTCGGCGAGCATCATCCGGTAGAAGTGGGTGATCAGCGCTTCACCACCGCTTTCCAGCAGAGGCACGGTGGATTTGACGATGGCACGATCCTGGACGCTAAGCATGGGGTGACTCCTGAGCTTCGATGAAAAGTTACCTTGGGTTTATCAGTTTCCGTGCCAACTTATTTATCTTTATAAATCAATAACTTAAAAACAACGTAGTCAAATCGACTCAAAGCACCTTATAGTCATCGCGACTACATCTTGTCTCTTTGACTACAACACCATGACTGCCAAATCCCTGCTCACCGCTCTGCTGCCTCTGGTTTCCGACCTGTCCCGCGAATTGCCTGAGGGCGAACGTTACCGACGCTTGCTCGAAGCCATGCGCGCCCTGCTGCCGTGCGATGCCGCCGCACTGCTGCGCCTGGACGGCGAATCGCTGGTGCCGCTGGCGGTCGATGGTTTGAGTGCAGACACCCTCGGTCGGCGCTTCAAGGTCAGCGAGCATCCGCGTTTCGAGATTTTGCTGGCCGGGAATGGGCCGACCCGTTTCGCCGCCGACAGCGACTTGCCCGATCCTTACGACGGCCTGGTTGATGGCCTCGACGATCACCTTGAAGTCCACGACTGCCTCGGCTGCCCATTGTTCGTCGATGAAAAACTCTGGGGCCTGATCACCCTCGACGCCCTTGATCCCGAACGTTTCGAACCCATCGAACTGGATGCCCTGCAAGCCTTCGCCAGCCTCGCCTCGGCCACGGTCAACGCTGCCGAACGCATCGAGCGGCTGGCAATCCGTGCCGAAGACGAACACCAGCGCGCCGAGGTCTACCGTCAGGCCAGCGGTCAGCAGAACCGCGAAATGATCGGCCAGAGCAAAGCACTGAAACGTTTGGTGGAGGAAATCAATCTGGTCGGCGGCAGTGACCTGACCGTGTTGATCACCGGCGAAACCGGGGTCGGCAAGGAACTGGTGGCTCAGGCCATTCACGCCGCCTCACCGCGCGCCGACAAGCCGATCATCAGCCTCAATTGCGCCGCGCTGCCGGACACGCTGGTGGAAAGCGAACTGTTCGGCCACGTGCGCGGCGCGTTCACCGGCGCCACCAGCGACCGTCGCGGCAAATTCGAACTGGCCAATGGCGGCACGCTGTTTCTCGACGAAGTCGGCGAGTTGTCGCTGACCGTGCAGGCCAAATTGCTGCGCGTATTGCAGAGCGGCCAGTTGCAGCGCCTGGGCTCGGACAAGGAACATCAGGTCGATGTACGCCTGATCGCCGCGACCAATCGCGACTTGGCCGAAGAAGTGCGCAGCGGTCGCTATCGTGCCGACTTCTATCATCGCCTGAGCGTGTACCCGCTGCGGGTGCCGGCCCTGCGTGATCGCGGGCGTGATGTGTTGCTGCTCAGCGGCTTCTTCCTCGAACAGAACCGCTCACGCATGGGCCTCAACAGTCTGCGCCTCAACAGCGACGCCCAGGAAGCGCTGCTCGCCTACACTTGGCCGGGCAACGTGCGTGAACTCGAACATTTGATCGGACGCAGTGCGTTGAAGGCGCTCGGCAACTGCAAGGTAAGGCCGAAGATTCTCAGTTTAAGTGCCGCCGATCTCGATTTGCCGCGGGAGGTTGTGGATAACCCGGTTGAGCCGGTTGCCGGGGTGGTGGCTTCGTTACCGCTGATCAGCGGGGATCTGCGCGCCGCTACCGAGGAATATCAGCGGCGACTAATTGCTGCGGCGCTGGAGCGCAATCAGGATAACTGGGCGAGTGCGGCGCGGGAGTTGGGGCTGGATAGAGCCAACCTCGGCAGAATGGCCAAACGCCTGGGCATGAAATAGTCACTTCCTGTTGCTCGAATGAGTCCCTGTGGTGAGGGGATTTATCCCCGATAGACTGCGAAGCAGTCCCTTCTTTTGAAATAAGGAGCAGGGCCGCTGCGCGCCCCATCGGGGATAAATCCCCTCACCACAGATACATCCCTGCCCACCCGACAACCAACCTAAAGCCCAACCTTTTGACGCCGATAACCCGGCATCAATAGTTTCTGGCGATTTGCACCCTCGCCCATCACCTTTTTCCACAGAAGGTTTATATGTCTTCCACCAAAGCCCGCGCAGATTCACTTTCGCTTCTGCTGTTCACTTTGCGCAGCGGCAAGCTGATGGCGATCAACCTGCTGAAAGTCAGTGAAATCATCCCTTGCCCGCCGCTGACCAAGCTGCCGGAGTCGCACCCGCACGTCAAAGGCATCGCCACGTTGCGTGGTGCTTCACTGTCGGTGATCGACCTCAGCCGCGCCATCGGCGAGCGCCCACTGGAAGACCCGAACGGCGGTTGCCTGATCGTCACCGACGTCAGCCGGTCCAAACAGGGTCTGCACGTTCAGGCGGTGAGCAAAATCGTCCACTGTCTGACCACTGACATCAAACCGCCGCCGTTCGGCTCCGGTGGTTCGCGCGCCTATATCACCGGCGTGACCTCGGTGGACGGTACGCTGGTGCAAGTGCTGGACATCGAAAAAGTCATCCACAGCATCGCCCCGGCACAGATCGAAATGGCCCCGACCGACCTGTCCATGGAAGACGCCGACGTCCTTGGCAACGCACGCATTCTGGTGGTCGACGACAGCCAGGTGGCGTTGCAGCAATCGGTGCACACCCTGCGCAACCTCGGCCTGCAATGCCACACCGCGCGCAGTGCCAAGGAAGCCATCGACTGCCTGCTCGACCTGCAAGGCACAGCGCAGCAGATCAACCTGATCGTCTCCGACATCGAAATGTCCGAGATGGACGGTTACGCCTTCACCCGCACCTTGCGCGAGACTCCGGATTTCTCCCACCTTTACGTGCTGCTGCACACCTCGCTCGACAGCGCGATGAACAGCGAAAAAGCGCGACTGGCCGGGGCCAATGCCGTGTTGACCAAGTTCTCGTCGCCGGAACTGACCCAGCGCCTGATCGAAGCGGCCAAACACGTCGCCGCCAACGGTCACTGAACCTTGGGCGAGACGTATTGCTTTTTGATGCGGCGGGATCTGGGCACCGCCGTGCCGGATATCGTCTGGCCGAAAGGTATCGAGATCAGCACTTACCAACCGCAACTGGCGCCCGCCGTGTATGACCTGATGCAACTCGGCTACCTACAAGGAGGCGGTCGGGTCCCAGCGCTCGAGGTCTGGCAGCAACGCTTTGAACGCGATCCGGAATACGATCCGCAACTGTGCTTCATCGCCATGGATGCCGAGGGTGTCGTCGGTGTGGCGCAGTGCTGGACCAGTGCCTATATCAAGAATCTGGTAGTGCATCCGCGCGCTCAGGGTCGAGGTTTGGGCCGGGCGTTGCTGTTGAATGCATTCATAGCGTTTCAACAGCGGCGTGAAGGGTTTGTCGATTTAAAGGTGCTGGAAGATAACGTTCGGGCGCAGCGGTTGTATGAAAGTGCAGGGATGTATGTGGTCCGCCGGGAGATTGTGCCGGACTGATCGTCCGTCATCACTGGCAAGCCAGCTCCCACAGAGATCGGCGCCGCTCACAACTCTTGTGGGAGCTGGCTTGCCAGCGATGGCGACCTCAAAGACAACTTTTCACCCTGAGGCATACTCCAACCTTGGCCACTACCCAAGGACGTCCACCATGAAAACCGTGACCCTCAGTTTGCTCAGCCTGCTCTGCCTCACCGCCCTCGCCTCTCAGGCCCACGCCTCCAGCCCCGACGCCTGGGCGGCCTACGACAAGACAGTCCTCGCCAGTTGCACCAAGGCCAGCGGTTTGAAAAATGCCAAACCCGTCGGCACTCCCGCGCAATTCGATGACCGCGTCGGTTACACCGCCGTGTTGCTGCAAGGTCAATACCCGCAAAAACACATGAAAGGCCAGCAAGGCACCGAACTGTGCCTGTTCAACAAACAGTCGAAAACCGCGTTTGTCACCGAGTGGGACTCAATCCGCCCGACCGCCAAGACCCGGTAAATGGCGCATAATTTGCTTCGATCCCGGTCTGCATGGCGGCTTTACGTCGCTGCTTAACACCTTGATTGAAGATTGATCGTCCCATGAATACGACGTTTTCCTGCGTCGGTTGCGGCAAGTGCTGCACCGACCACCATGTGCCCCTGACCCTCGCCGAAGCCCGCATGTGGGCGGCGGATGGTGGTCAGGTGATCGTGCTGGTGGAGGCCTTTCTCGGCAATGGCCTGGGCTTGCCGGCGCAGCAGCGTGAACACGCCGAACGGCGATCGGTGGTGGTGCGCAGCGGCGCAACCGATGCGCACGTGGCAATCACCTTTGCCGCGTACAACGTCGGGCCGTGTCGAAATCTTGACGAAGACAAGCTGTGTCGCATCTACGAGCGGCGGCCATTGGTGTGTCGCATTTATCCGGCCGAAATCAATCCGCACATCCCGCTCAACCCGGCTGCCAAGGACTGCCCGCCGGAGTCTTGGGAACAGGGGCCGGCGTTGATTGTTGGCGGCGAGTTGGTTGATCAGGAACTGGTCGAACTGATCCAGCGCTCGCGGCAGGCGGATCGCGATGACATTCGGCTCAAGGATGCGATTTGTGCGGCGCTGAGGATTCGTACCACGGCGCTCAAGGGCGACGGGTTTACCGCATATCTGCCGAACATGGACGCTTTTGCGGCGGTGGTTGATCAGGTGAGTGCGCAACCGTTGAGCGACGTAGCCAGTGAATGGCTGTTTCATTTGTCCGGGGATGATGTTGCCGGGCAAGTGCTGGCAGCAGGGGCGCAGGTGGTGAGCGAGCCGGCGCAGACGTATGCGTTTATTCCGTTGCGGGTGGCTTGATCAGCGTTTTGTAGAGACTGGACCGGCCCCATCGCTGGCAAGCCAGCTCCCACAAGGTTTTGCCTCGTGCACCAATCAGATGAACACCGGCAAAACCTGTGGGAGCTGGCTTGCCAGCGATGGCGCCAGTTCAGGCAACTTCAATCCCGAACCCGCCGCCGCCCCCAGAATTCCCGCGCCAGCAAGCGCAAGTCCCCCGCCAGCCCCGCCACATCCTCGGAATTGCGCTGACTCTCGCGCCCCTCATCCACCGTCACCTCGCACGCCGTGCGGATGCTGACGATGTTGCGATTGATGTCCTCGCTCACCGCACTCTGCTGCTCCACCGCCGCCGCAATCTGCAGACTCATCTCGGTAATCTGTTCGACCCGCTCGCTGATCCCGTCCAGCGCCCGCGCCGCGCGCTGCGCTTGTTCGACGCTGTTTTCCACATGCTCGCTGCTCTGCTGCATCACCAGCACCGCGTCGCGCGCGCCGGTTTGCAGGGTGCTGATCATGCGCTGAATTTCGTTGGTCGATTGCTGCGTGCGTTGCGCCAGCCCGCGCACCTCATCGGCCACCACTGCAAACCCGCGCCCGGCATCCCCCGCCCGCGCCGCCTCGATCGCCGCGTTGAGCGCCAGCAAATTGGTCTGTTCGGCGATGCTGCGGATCACCTCCAGCACCCCGGAGATCTCACTGCTGTGGCCTTCGAGTTGATGAATGACCTCGGTCGCCCGGCCAAGCTCTTGCGCCAGCCGCAGGACAGCGCTGCGACTTTCACCTACAAGCAAATGCCCTTCGCGGGTTTCCGTCCCGGCCAGGTCCGCCGCCACCGAAGCCTGCTGCGCATGGCTGGCAACCTGCGCGACGCTGGCGGCCATCTGATGAATCGCCGCCGCGACCTGATCGGTTTCCGCCTGCTGCGCCAGTGAACTGCTATGGCTGCTTTGCAGATGATCGACCAGTTGCGCCGCATGCCCGGCCAACTGCTGCGACGCATCGCCAATACGCCCCACCACTGCGCCAACCTGTGCTTCGAGCATCTGCAAGGCAAACTCGATCTGCCCGAACTCATCGCGCCGACCGGTATAAATGCCTTGGCTCAGCGGATTGTCCGCCACCTTGCGCGCACGCTCGGTCAAGCGCTCCAGCGGCCGCAGGATCCAGCGCACGCCCAGCGCACAACTGCCGCTGCCGATGACAAACGCCGCAGCATTAATTTCCATCAATTCCGGTCGCAGCCAAGACTCAAGCGTCAACAGCCCACCGAGCAACACACTGGCCAGCGCCGTAATCCGCGCTCGCACATCGATATTCGGCAATCGCCAACGCGCCACCTCCTCGCCGCGCAACTGTGCATACGCCCGCTCCGCTGCCGCGACTTGCCGCGCATCCGGCCGGGTGCGCACCGACTGATACTCAACGGCGGCGCCGTTCTGCGTCACCGGTGTGACATAGGCACTGACCCAATAGTGATCACCGTTCTTGCAACGATTTTTCACCATGCCCATCCAGGATCGCCCGCCCTTGAGCGTCTGCCACATATGCGCAAACGCCTGCGCCGGCATGTCCGGATGGCGCAGCAGGTTATGCGGCGTACCGAGCAATTCGTCGCGGCTGTAACCGCTGATATTGATGAAGTCGTCGTTCGCGTAGGTGATCGCGCTGGTCAGATCAGTAGTCGAAAGAATATTCGCATCCAGCGCAACATCGACGTTGCGGTCGGTCACCGGGAGATTGATCTTCATGGATAGCGCGCTCGTATTATTGGAGGAGTCGGCAGGGCTGCTGACTCTAAGCGCACTCATTGGTTAAATATTGATCTGGCTCAGGGGATGAGCACTTAGCCATCACTGCGACGGAAAATCGCAGTCGATGGCTGAAGGCGGGATGAAACTCAGCGCTTGCCCATCGAACGACGGGTGCCCGGCGGCGCCATGCCCGGGGTCTTGGTGTGGCCGTTCTTGGCGCCGTTCTTGTACCACGGCTGATTCGAGCCTTTGGCAGCGGCCAGTTCACCCGGTTTGAACGGGAACTTGAACGCCGGGATCTCGGCTTTGGTTTCGTTGGCGTCAGCCATTTCAGCCGCGACATCGCTCACGGCGTCGTCAACCGGCGGTTGGGTCGGGGAAGTCATAAAAGCTCCGGAAAGCATAAAGTCGGGCCCGAACAGTGAGCCGCGAAGGCGCGCAGTATACCTGTGCGCCGCAACTCGGCAGCTGAAGATTTAAGCCACAAGCCGAACGGTTTACAGGTACGTGATGGTGACGATGCCTTTGTCGGTCGAAGTCTTCAGTGGCTCAAAGGTCATGGTCATTGGCAGCGTTTCATGGCTGCACACATTGCGATAGGCATCGATGTCGAGCTTTAGGCCGGGCTTGAGTTCGACCTGGCGTGATTCGCTGGAACTCAATGCACCGACTCGACCGACTTCACAGCCGGAATCGACGATCTGCCCGGTAAACCGGATCTCGCCGGATTGATTGCCAGGCGCGGCGAAGGATGTGAGTGGAAGCAAGAGAAGCACGTACGGCAGAGCGGTTTTCAGCTTCATTTCAAGACACTCCGGGGTGAGCGGCCCAGAGAAAACCCGGGCTACACAATTTTTATCCGCGAGCAGGGACGGATCTTGAGAAGCGTAGTTGGCAAATGGGTCCCGAATTGGGACTGATCGGTCCCTTTTGGGGACCGTTATACCGCCATCGCGAGCAGGCTCAGTCCTACAGGGGGAATGCATTTCAAATAAATGTATGAGCGAGCCTGCTCGCGAAGAACGATGACGCGGTGTTCTTGCGTGATCAGGTTTGCGGATCAACCCGATCCAGCGCCCTGTTTACCGCCAACTCGGCGAGCATGACGATCTGCTGGATCGCCAGCGCTGTACTGCGCTGCGGGCGACTGAGCTGATCGGCCAGGTCACCGGCCATGACATTGGCAGAAGCCAGAGATTCGCAAGCGTGGGCGAGCAGACTTTCGGTGTCGATGTTCGGCTGGATAAGGAACATCGTACTGGGCTGACGCGGTTTGACCGGTTCGGGGCAGAGGTAGAAATCGAGGGCGCTCTTGATGGCTTCGCGGGTTTTGATCTGGTCGTCGGCGCGGATGGCGTCTTCGAGTGGGGTTGGGGTTTCGAGGGGTGGATCGGGTACGGGCTTAGTCATGGATATGTTCCTAATCAAAAGCCAACACGAGCCGTTTCTCACGCGGCGGAGTGGTGGCAGCTATGTGCGGAGTGAGAAACCGGTAGGAACAAGCCCGGCCGAACCGAAGTTCGCCCGCACACAGCCGCCATAAAAATTGCAGGGCAGCAAATAGCCGGCGGCAATTATGGTGGTACTGGTGTTGGATTAACAGTTCCTAAGGGCTCTCACACCCGATCGCCGAGTTTTCGGCGACAACCAAAGACTAGAGAGCGCACGTCCGACGGACAACCTGAAAACCTTGTGGGAAGGTTCTGGTTATTTGACTCATATTTAAACAGACCAAAGTAATCGGCTGACTGGACAGACCTCTTCGCGAGCAGGCTCGCTCCCACAGTGAACCGAGTACACCTGCCAGAGATTGGTCGGCTATCAGGTCGCCATCGCTGGCAAGCCAGCTCCCACAGGGGTTGAGGTCATCTGCCAGAGACTGGTCGGCTATCAGGCCGCCATCGCTGGCAAGCCAGCTCCCACAGGGGTTGAGGTCATCTGCCAGAGATTGGTCGGCTATCAGGCCGCCATCGCTGGCAAGCCAGCTCCCACAGGGGTTGCGTTCATCTGGCAGAGACTGGTCGGCTATCAGGCCGCTATCGCTGGCAAGCCAGCTCCCACAGGGGTTGAGTTCATCTGGCAGAGACTGGTCGGCTATCAGGCCGCCATCGCTGGCAAGCCAGCTCCCACAAAAGAGCAAAATCAGAATCAAAAGATCGCAGCCTGCGGCAGCTCCAGGGAAGATAAGTACAACCCGCACGCGGCGCATGCCGCCCCACTCAACACAATGAGCGTTAGCTCGAGTACCGCTCTTGATCTTGATCCACGGGCGACATCGGAAGGCTGAGTGGAGGGATTGATCCGGGCGTGGGAGCGCAGCGACCGTTTGGCGAAGCCAAACACAGCGAGAGGAGGTGCAGCGAAGCAAACCGTAGGCGCTGCGCCCGGATCGATCCCGGAGCGAAGGAACCCCGAGCCCCAGCGAGCGGGCCGCACGTAGGAGCAAGCGTTTTTGGTTACTTTTTAGGCGTTTGTAAAAAGTGACCCGCCGTAAGGGCGGAACCGTAATCAGCCACACCCGCAAAAACGGATATACACACAGAGAAAACTGACAGCGCTGACAGCCAGCCGTCACCCTCCTGACCCCCAAACAAGTTTATAAAGACCCTAACCCTGCCCAAATTCCGTCCGGCGCCGACTTCGCATGCGAATCCAAAAGAACAAAGCCCTGCTAGCCCTAGTGATCGTCCTGGCCGCCGCCGGCACATGGTGGGCAATGAAACCCGCCCCAACCAAACTCGCCACCCCCACCGCCATCCCCGTGCGAGTCATCGCGGTCAGCGAAAAAGACGTCCCCCGCTACACCAGCGGCATCGGCTCCGTAATCTCCCTGCACAGCGTCGTAGTGCGCCCACAAGTCGACGGCATCCTCACCAAAATCCTCGTCAAGGAAGGCCAACTCGTCAAAGCAGGCGACCTGCTGGCCACCATCGACGACCGCTCCATCCGCGCCAGCCTCGACCAGACCCGCGCGCAACTGGGCGAAAGCCAGGCACAACTGCAAGTCGCCCTGGTCAACCTCAAACGCTACAAACTGCTCAGCGTCGACGACGGCGTATCCAAACAGACCTACGACCAGCAACAAGCCCTGGTCAACCAACTCAAAGCCACCGCCCAAGGCAACCAGGCCTCGATCGACGCCGCGCAGGTACAACTTTCCTACACGCAGATCCGCTCCCCGGTCACCGGCCGCGTCGGCATTCGCACAGTCGACGAAGGCAACTTCCTGCGTATGACCGACACCGCCGGCCTGTTCACCGTCACCCAGATCGACCCGATCGCCGTGGAATTCTCCCTGCCGCAACAAATGCTCCCGACCCTGCAGGGCCTGATCAACGACCCAAAGCGCGCACAGGTCAAAGCCTACATCGGTGCCGATACCGACGGCGAAACCGGCAACCTGCTCGGCGAAGGCCACCTGACCCTGATCGACAACCAGATCAACGCCAACACCGGCACCATTCGCGCCAAAGCCGAATTCGACAATGCCAGCCAAAAGCTTTGGCCCGGCCTGCTGGTCACGGTAAAAATTCAGACAGCCCTAGACAAAGATGCGCTGGTCGTACCGCCCACTGTCGTACAACGTGGCCTCGACCAGCACTTCGTTTACCGGGTCAACGGCGACAAGGTCGAAGCCGTGCAAGTGCAGATGGTTTACCAAGGCAGTGGCCAGGACATCATCAAAGGCGTGAAGGCCGGTGATGTGCTGGTCACCGACGGCCAGTCGCGGCTCAAACCCGGTTCCACCGTGCAAGTCATGAGCGAGCCGCCGCAAGTGGTGCAGTCGGAGCCGAAACCATGAAGGCGCACAAAGGCGTCTCCACCTGGTGCATCAATCACCCGGTCGCGACGATTCTGCTGACGATTGCGCTGGTGCTGGTCGGCGCAATTGCCTTCCCGCGCTTGCCGATTGCCCCACTGCCGGAAGCGGAATTTCCTACGATTCAGGTCTCTGCGCAGTTACCCGGCGCCAGCCCCGACACCATGGCCTCGTCCGTGGCCACGCCGCTGGAGGTGCAATTCAGCGCCATCCCCGGCATGACCCAAATGACCTCCAGCAGCGCCTTGGGCTCAACCCTGCTGACCCTGCAATTCACCCTCGACAAGAGCATCGACACCGCCGCCCAGGAAGTGCAAGCGGCGATCAACACCGCCGCCGGCAAACTGCCCAAAGACATGCCGACGCTGCCGACCTGGAAGAAGGTCAACCCGGCCGACAGCCCGGTGCTGATCCTCAGTGTCAGCTCGACGCAGATGCCCGGCACCGAACTCAGCGACTTGGTGGAAACCCTGCTGTCACGTCAGATCAGTCAGATCGACGGCGTAGGCCAAATCAACATCACCGGTCAGCAACGTCCGGCGATTCGTGTGCAGGCTTCAGCGGACAAACTGGCCGCCATCGGCCTGACCCTCGCCGACATTCGTCTGGCGATCCAGCAGACCAGCCTCAACCTGGCCAAAGGTGCGCTGTACGGCGAATCGAGTATCTCGACACTGTCGACCAACGACCAATTGTTCCACCCCGAGGACTACAGCCAACTCATCGTTTCCTACAAGGACGGTGCCCCGGTTCACTTGCGTGATGTCGCCAAAGTCGTCAACGGTTCAGAAGACGCCTACGTGCAAGCCTGGGCCGGTGATCGCCCCGGAGTAAACCTGGTGATCTCGCGCCAGCCCGGCGCCAACATCGTCGAGACCGTAGACCGCATTCAGGCCGCCCTGCCCGGCCTCGAAGCCATGCTGCCAGCGTCGGTGGAGGTGAAAACCCTGATCGACCGCACCCAGACCATCCGCGCCTCGCTGCACGAGGTCGAGATTACCCTGTTGATCGCGATCCTGTTGGTGGTGGCAGTGATGGCGCTGTTCCTGCGTCAGTTGTCGGCGACCCTGATTGTCTCGGCAGTGCTCGGCGTATCGCTGGTCGCCAGTTTTGCCCTGATGTACATCCTCGGTTTCAGCCTGAATAACCTGACGCTGGTAGCCATCGTGGTGGCCGTGGGGTTTGTGGTCGACGATGCGATTGTGGTGGTGGAGAACATCCACCGGCATCTGGAGGCTGGCGACGACATGCGCGAGGCCGCGATCAAGGGTGCCGGCGAAATCGGCTTCACCGTGGTCTCGATCAGTTTCTCGCTGGTGGCAGCGTTTATTCCGCTGCTGTTCATGGGCGGCGTGGTCGGACGGTTGTTCAAGGAATTCGCCCTGACCGCGACCTCGACCATCATGATTTCCGTGGTGGTTTCGCTGACGCTAGCACCAACGCTGGCGGCGTTGTTCATGCGCAAACCGGTGCATCACGCCAGCGATAAACCGGGCTTCAGCGAACGCTTGCTCGGCTGGTACGAAAAAGGCCTGCGCCGCGCCCTCGCCCATCAGAAACTGATGATCGGCGTGTTCGGTTTGTCGCTGGCGTTGGCCATCACCGGTTACATCTTTATCCCGAAAGGGTTCTTCCCGGTGCAGGACACCGGTTTCGTCCTCGGCACCACCGAAGCCGCTGCGGACATTTCCTACGGCGACATGGTGAAAAAACACTTGGCGATGGCCGAAATCGTCGCCGCCGACCCGGCCGTGCAGGCGTTTTCCCATTCGGTGGGTGTGTCGGGCAGTAACCAGACCATCGCCAACGGCCGTTTCTGGATCGCTCTGAAAAAGCGCGGCGATCGCGACGTCAGCGCCAGTCAGTTCATTGACCGGATTCGTCCGCAGCTGATGAAAGTCCCCGGCATCGTGCTTTATCTGCGCGCCGGTCAGGACATCAACTTAAGCTCCGGCCCGAGCCGTGCGCAGTACCAATACGTACTGAAGAGCAACGACGGCGCGACCCTCGCCACCTGGACGCAACGCCTGACCGAAAAACTGCGCAGCAACCCGGCGTTCCGCGACATTTCCAACGATCTGCAACTGGGCGGCAGCATCACCCACATCAGCATCGACCGTAGCGCCGCCGCGCGTTTCGGCCTCACGGCAAGCGATGTCGATGAAGCGTTGTATGACGCCTTCGGTCAACGGCAAATCAACGAGTTCCAGACTCAGGTCAACCAGTACAACGTGATTCTGGAACTGGACACCAAACAGCGCGGCAAGGCCGAAAGCCTCAACTACTTCTACCTGCGTTCGCCGCTGAGTGGCGAGATGGTGCCGCTGTCGGCGCTGGCCAAATTCGATGCGCCGACCATTGGCCCATTGTCCATCGCCCACGACGGCATGTTCCCGGCCGCCAACCTGTCGTTCAACCTCGCCCCCGGCGTGGCGCTGGGTGATGCGGTAATCCTGCTCAATCAGGCCAAGGCCGAGATCGGCATGCCCACTGCGATCAGTGGCAACTTCCAGGGCGCGGCGCAGGCATTTCAAAGTTCGCTGGCCAGTCAGCCGTGGCTGATTCTGGCGGCGCTGGTGGCGGTGTACATCATTCTCGGCGTGCTTTACGAGAGCTTCGTGCATCCGCTGACGATCATTTCGACGCTGCCGGCGGCGGGTCTCGGTGCGGTGATCATGCTGTGGATCTGCGGTCAGGACTTTTCGATCATGGCGTTGATCGGGCTGGTGTTGCTGATCGGTATCGTCAAGAAGAACGGCATTCTGATGATCGACTTTGCCCTGGAAGCTCAGCGCAATCGCGGATTGGCGCCACAGGATGCAATCTTCGAAGCGTGCCTGACGCGGTTCCGGCCGATCATCATGACCACTCTCGCCGCGTTGCTCGGTGCGCTGCCGCTGATGCTCGGCTATGGCACCGGCGCCGAACTGCGCCAGCCGCTGGGGATCGCGGTGGTCGGCGGTTTGCTGGTCAGCCAGATGCTGACGCTGTTTACCACTCCGGTCATATACTTGTGGCTCGAGCGGCTGTTCCATCGGCCTAAGCCTGCGTCTGTAGCGACGCTGGCCACCACAGACTGAGGCGGGTCATGCGCGTTCTGATTATCGAAGACGAGGAAAAAACCGCGGACTATCTGCACCGTGGTCTGACGGAACAGGGTTACACCGTGGATCTGGCCCGCGACGGTGTCGAAGGCCTGCATCTGGCGCTGGAAAGCGACTACGCGGTGATCGTCCTCGACGTCATGCTGCCGGGCCTTGATGGCTTCGGCGTGTTGCGCGCGTTGCGGGCGCGCAAGCAAACCCCGGTGATCATGCTCACCGCCCGCGAACGGGTCGAAGACCGGATCAAGGGCCTGCGTGATGGCGCCGACGATTACCTCGGCAAACCGTTTTCCTTCCTTGAACTGGTCGCACGCCTGCAAGCGCTGACCCGCCGCAGCGGCGGCCATGAGCCGGTGCAAGTGAGCATTGCCGACCTGTGGATAGATTTGATCAGTCGTAAAGCTACCCGCGCCGGCACGCGGCTGGATCTGACCGCGAAAGAGTTTTCCCTGCTCAGTGTATTGGCGCGGCGTCAGGGTGAAATCCTCTCGAAAACCGCCATCGCCGAGATGGTCTGGGACATCAATTTCGACAGCGACGCCAACGTCGTCGAAGTCGCGATCAAGCGCCTGCGCGCCAAGCTCGACGGGCCGTTCGACGAAAAACTGCTGCATACCATTCGCGGCATGGGTTATGTGCTGGAGAGCCGTGGTGTCCAGTAATTCGATCGCCTTGCGTTTAAGCGGGATGTTCACGCTGGTAGCGCTGATGGTGTTTCTGTTGATCGGCGGCGCGCTGTATCAGCAGGTCGACAAAGGCTTGGGATTGTTGCCGGAAGCCGAGCTGGATGCGCGTTACAGCGTGCTTGAGTCAGCACTCAATCGCTTCGGCACACCCGAGCATTGGGTAAAGATCAACGCCAAGTTGAAGCTGCTCGGCGAAGAGGACAAACGCATTCGTTTCTGGGTGGTGAGTGGTGATCCGGGTTACGAATATGGTCAGCCGGACGCCGCGATCCGTGCCTTCGCCAAAGGCCCGCTGGGCATGCATGACCTGCAGTTGGCCGACCACCCTTATCCGCTGAAAGTGTTGTTGACCGAGTTGCCGGCCAAGGATCAGCGCCCACCGCTGCGTTTCATGATCGGCATCGACACCGAGACCTTCCACGAGACTCAACACAATCTGCTGATCGCGCTGATCGGCCTGGCGATTGCCGGTGTGCTGATGGCTTCGGCGCTGGGCTATTGGGTCGCGCGGATTGGCTTGAAACCGTTGATCAAACTGTCCCACGAAGCGCAACGCCTGGCGCCGCCGCTGCGGGCCGGGCGCTTGCGTTTGTCGCCGCTGCCGCCGGAGCTGGAGCAGTTCGTCGACTCGTTCAACTCGACGCTGGAGCGGGTCGAACAAGCCTATTCGCGGCTGGAATCGTTCAACGCCGATGTAGCCCACGAGCTGCGTTCGCCGCTGACCAATCTGATCGGCCAGACTCAGGTGGCGCTGACCCGTGGGCGCTCGGCTGAACACTATTTCGAAGTGCTGCAATCCAATCTCGAAGAGCTGGAACGGCTGCGTTCGATCATCAACGACATGCTGTTTTTGGCCAGTGCCGATCAGGGCAACAAGGCCACCAAACTGACCTCGACGTCGCTGGCCGATGAGGTGGCGACCACGCTGGAATACCTGGATTTCATTCTCGAAGACGCGCAGGTTCAGGTGCAGGTCAGCGGCGATGCGCAGGTGCAGATCGAGGTTGCGCATTTGCGCCGGGCGTTAATCAATTTGTTGAGTAACGCTGTGCAGCACACGGCACCGGGCGAGGTCATCGAAGTGCGGATCGAGATCGAGGAACATCAGGTGAGTATCGGCGTGGCCAACCCCGGCTCACCGATTGCCAATGAGCATTTGCCACGCTTGTTCGAGCGGTTTTATCGGGTGGATGCGTCGCGCAGTAACAGTGGCAATAACCACGGGTTGGGGCTGGCGATCGTCAAGGCGATTGCGCTGATGCACGGTGGGGATGTGTTTGTGAAGAGTGATCGGGGGATGAATACGTTCGGCATCCACCTTCCCGTCTAACTCTCCCGCACCGCTCGTTCCCTCGCTCCGCGTGGGAATGCAGCCGGGGACGCTCTGCGTCCTTCCAAAGCCGAACGCGGAGCGTCCGATGAGACATTCCGACGCAGAGCGTGGGAACGATCAAAAACCCCATGTGGCAGGGACCTTTTGTGGTGAGGGGATTTATCCCCGATGGGCTGCGAAGCGGCCCCAAAACCAGCGATCGCGATCTTTCTGACACAACATGCACACAGAATTCAGGACTGCTTCGCAGTCCATCGGGGATAAATCCCCTCGCCACAGATAAATCCCCTCGCCAAAAGTGTCTCTGCACCTGCGGGAATGTGTGATCTTTGCTTCTGCTGTAACAGTCATTTATGAAAATCACGCTGTTTCCCAACGCCCGGCAACCTTATCTTTGCCCGCACCAAACAGCACTTGCCAAGCAAGAAGGTTTTCAGAATGTCCAACAGTATGGGTATTGCCAGCGCTTTCGTTTTGTCCTCATTGATCCTGTCGCCGATGGCGATGGCTGAAGAGTCCCACGCCTTCGTTGCGCAAAACAGCGCACGGGCGCAGGCGTACGATCAGCATCAGGCTGAAATGATGGCCAAGGCCAAAGACGCGACGCAGGCACCTCAAGCTGCCGCCACCCAGGCTCAAGCATCCGAGAAAGACAGCTGAGTCACGCCCCGCACCGTTTCCCTCGACGCGGTTGTTTGGCTCTTCTCGTTCAACCGTCGTCATTCCAGGCCGCTGATTTTCAGCGGCCTTTTTTCGTTGTGGTCTGAAAGCTGTTTGGTGCGTCTTTTACAACAAGAAACATCTCGTGCCTCAAGCCAATGAGGCGCCGCTGACCCAAGGAGCTTTACCGCACGTGCGTTACCCAGTCCGCTTCACTCCGCTGTTCATTGCAATTGCCGCAACGATTGCCCCTTCCGTTCACGCCGACGAACCGGCGCAAGAAGGTTTCGTCGCAGGCTCGAGCCTCAACCTTAACGCCCGCAACTACTACATGAATCGTAACCGCTTGCAGAAAGCGGACGACAACATCGAGTGGGGCCAGGGTTTTCTCGGGATCTTCCAGTCGGGTTACACCGAAGGCACGGTCGGTTTCGGCATTGATGCCCATGCGATGCTCGGGCTGAAACTCGATGGTGGTGGCGGCACGGACGGCTCCAGCATCCTGCCGATCAGCGATGGCAACGGTAAAGCGCCGGGGTCGTTCTCGACAGCAGGCGGTACGCTGAAAATACGTGCGTTCGACACTGAGCTGAAGGCCGGTGACCTGTTCCTGACCAATCCGGTGATCGCCGGCGGTGACAGCCGCATGCTGCCGCAGACCTTTCGCGGTGTCAGTCTGACCAACCACAGCTTCGACGGCTGGTTGATCGAAGGCGGCCAGGCCAGTTTCACCAAGCCGTACAACCAGAGCGGTCACACGCGCATCGGCACCTCGTACGGGACGTTGGCCGATGGCGACGAGAGCCAGCACCTGAACTGGGCCGGCGTGGCCTGGAGCGGTGTCGAAGGTCTGACCAGCAGCCTCTACGCCTCCGAGCTCAAGGACATCTGGAACCAGTACTACTACGACCTCGACTACACCTGGCAGTTGAATGACCTCGTCAGCCTCAACCCGGGCCTGCACTTCTATCACACCCAGGACACCGGCGATGCGCTGCTGGGCAATATCGACAACAACACCTACAGCCTGCATTTCACCGTCGGCATCGGCAGCCACAGCGTGACCGCCGCGTACCAGCGGGTCAACGGCAACACACCGTTCGACTACATCAGTCAGGGCGACAGCGTTTACCTCGACAACTCGCAGCAATACTCGGACTTCAACGGTCCGAACGAGCGTTCGTGGAAACTCAAGTACGCCTATGACTTTGCCGGTCTAGGTGTACCGGGGCTGACCTCGGCGGTGTCCTACTCGCGCGGCACGGTTGACCTGACCAAGGTCGACCCGGACAGCAAGGGCTACGCCAACTGGTACAGTGCCGATGGACGCAACGCCAAGCACTGGGAACGCGACCTCGACTTGAAGTACGTGGTGCAGAGCGGTCAGGCCAAAGATCTGGCCGTGCGCCTGCAATGGGCCACCAACCGCGGCGGTAACGGTTATGGTGTAATCGATTCAGACACCGACGAATACCGCGTGATCATCGACTACCCGATCAACGTCTTCTAAGCTGTGGCGAGGGGATTTATCCCCGATGGGGCGCGCAGCGCCCCCCCTGTCTTCACTGAAAAATCAGGGCCGCTGCGCAGCCCATCGGGGATAAATCCCCTCACCACACAAATCCCCCAACCGATAACTCCATCATGATCGCGAGCCGTACCCCACCTGTTGCGGGCAAGACCGGACGCCCCGAGCTGCTGCTGATCTCCGGCAGCCTGCTGAGCGTGATCGCGATCGTGTGCATCGTCACTTTCCTGTTGATTCGTGAGCACGCCAGCGCTCAGGAGTCGGCCACCCGCAGCGCCACCACTATTGCCCAGTTGATCGACGCCGACGTGTTGCGCACCGTCGAGCTGTACGACCTGACACTGCAAGGCCTGATTGCTGCCTCGCAGCGCGATGACTTGCGCGACGTTACCCCACAGATCCGCCATCTGGCGCTGTTCGACCGCTCGACCACCGCCCGCTTCAAGGGCGACATCCTGTTGCTCGACAAGCACGGCGATGTGGTCGCTGACTCCTCGCGGATCGAGCCAAAACCCGGCAATTTCGCCGACCGCGACTACTTTCTCGCGCACGCCTTCAACCGTGACGTCGGCATGTTCATCAGCCGCCCGTTCAAGACCCGCTGCGACTGCGATGAAGCCAACCAGTGGCGCATCAGCTTCAGCCGGCGCATATCCACGGACACCGGTGAGTTCGCCGGCGTGGCCGTGGCGTCGCTGAAGCTCGACTACTTCGACCAGTTGTTCAACAGCCTCGATATCGGCAACGACAGTACCCTGAACATCATCGACAACGACGGCATCCTGCTCGCGCAGAAGCCGTATCTGCAAAGCGACTCGATTGGCAAAAGCTTCGGCAACCGGCCCAACGTGGTGCGAATTCTGCGCGACAGTGATGGCAATGGCAGCTTCAACAGCGTTTCCAGCATCGATCATCAGCAACGTCTCTACACCTATTCGAGGGTGGGCAACTTACCGCTGACGGTGATCGTCGCGTTGTCCAGCGACGAGGTGTTCGGCACCTGGCGGCGCACGGCATTGTTGATCAGTGGTGCGACCGGCGTGCTGTGCCTCGGCCTGCTCTGGCTCACATGGCTGCTCGCTCGGGAACTGCGCTTGCGCCAGCGCGCCGAGCACGAACTGGCGCAACTGGCGGCAACCGATGCACTGACCGGCGTGGCCAATCGGCGGATGCTCGATCAATCACTGCGCCACGAATGGTTCCGCGCCCAGCGCTCGGGTAAACCGCTGTCGGTGATGATGATCGACGCCGACCACTTCAAGGCCTTCAACGATCTGCATGGGCATCAGGCCGGCGATCACGCATTGAAGCGGCTGGCCCAGGTCATTACCGAAAATGTGCGGCGACCGGCGGATCTGGTCGCACGTTATGGTGGTGAGGAGTTTTCGGTGATTCTGGCGGAGACCGACAGCCACGGCGCGCAGCAGATTGCCGAGCATATTCGCCAGGCGGTGGAGCAACTGCCATTGGTTGACGGGGCTGAGCTGCCGATGACCGTGAGTATTGGCATCGCTACGTGGACAGCGACGAGTGAGATGAAGCTGGAGCAGTTGTTGTTTGCGGCGGACAAGGCGTTGTATCAGGCCAAGGAAGGTGGGCGTAATCGGGTGGTGGTGGCTGCCTGATTGATGTAGTGGCTTCACCGGCCCCATCGCTGGCAAGCCAGCTCCCACAGGTTTGCGCGTTATTCACAGATCTTCAATACACTCAAAATCCCTGTGGGAGCTGGCTTGCCAGCGATGGGGCCAGTAGAGGCAATACAAAAACCGCAGGCATAAAAAAAGGCCATCCGAGGATGGCCTTCAAAAAACTAGAGAGGTTTTTTACTTACACGGCCGCAACAGGGCGCATGTAAGAGATCGGTGCAGTGCTGGCGTCTTCGAACGTCACGACTTCCCACGCATCTGTCTGCTCAATCAACTTGCGCAGCAGCTGGTTGTTCAGTGCATGACCGGACTTGAAGCCTTTGAACTCACCAATCAGGCTGTTACCCAGCAGATACAGGTCACCAATGGCATCGAGGATCTTGTGCTTCACGAATTCGTCTTCGTAGCGAAGACCGTCTTCGTTCAGTACACCATCGGCATCGACCACGATTGCGTTTTCAACGCTGCCGCCGAGTGCGAGGTTGTGCTTGCGCAGGTACTCGATATCACTCATGAAGCCGAAAGTACGCGCGCGGCTGACTTCTTTTACGAACGAAGTGCTGGAAAAATCCACGCTTGCACTTTGGGTGCGGTCCCGGAATACCGGGTGATCGAAATCGATCTCGAAGCTCACCTTGAATCCTTCGAAAGGGACGAAAGTGGCGCGCTTGTCGCCGTCTTCCACTGTCACTTCACGCAGGATGCGGATGAATTTCTTGGGGGCGTCCTGTTCTTCCAGGCCAGCCGATTGAATCAGGAATACGAAGGGTCCAGCGCTGCCATCCATGATCGGGACTTCGGACGCGGAGAGCTCGACGTAGGCGTTATCGATGCCCAGGCCAGCCATGGCCGAGAGCAAGTGCTCTACCGTGTCCACTTTGACGTCGCCATTGATCAGCGTCGTCGACATAGTGGTTTCACCGACGTTTTCCGCGCGGGCAGGAATCTGCACCACAGGGTCGAGGTCAGCGCGACAAAACACAATGCCAGTGTCGACAGGCGCAGGCTTGAGAGTCAGATAGACCTTCTCACCGGAGTGCAGGCCTACACCTGTGGCACGGATAATATTTTTCAGTGTGCGTTGTTTAATCATGGCTTGGG
The DNA here is from genome assembly GCF_044742875.1 of Pseudomonas sp. NPDC087817. Lineage (NCBI taxonomy): Bacteria > Pseudomonadati > Pseudomonadota > Gammaproteobacteria > Pseudomonadales > Pseudomonadaceae > Pseudomonas > Pseudomonas sp. NPDC087817. The sequence continues at coordinate 2,614 of NZ_JBIUVJ010000069.1, read as the reverse complement.
CCGCTTCAGCGCAAATTGCGAACTGGTATCAACAAAGGCTGGCGATGATAGCAGACCATGCCTTTGCTGAACACCAATCACCTTCATAGCCCTGATACATTCCATCAATCGGCCTGACGACGCAGGAATGCCGGGATGTCCAGGTAGTCCAGGTCATCTTGCGGATTCATCTTCGCGGCAGCCGCAGCACCGGCCTGAGCCTGGTTGCGCATGACGGTCGGACGGTCCAGATCACGGTAGTTCACCGCTGGCGCTTCCTGACGGGCCGGAGCCGGTTGCTGCACCTGAGCCGAAGCCATGGAGGTGTGAACGGTATTGTCGATAACCTTCACAGGCTTCTCGATTTTCGCGCCCAGACCAGTGGCAACCACGGTGACGTGCAGTTCGTCGCGCATGTCCGGATCGATAACGGTACCGACCTTGACCATCGCGTGTTCGGAAGCGAACGCTTCGATGATGCTACCCACGTCGGAGTACTCACCCAGGGACAGGTCAGGACCGGCAGTGATGTTTACCAGAATGCCGCGTGCACCTTGCAGGTTCACGTCTTCCAGCAGCGGGTTGCGAATTGCAGCTTCAGTGGCTTCACGTGCACGGTTCGGACCGCTGGCGCAGCCAGTGCCCATCATCGCCATGCCCATTTCGCTCATCACGGTACGGACGTCGGCGAAGTCGACGTTGATCATGCCCGGACGCTTGATGATGTCGGAGATACCGCGAACGGCACCGGCCAGTACATCGTCTGCCTTGGCGAAAGCCGACAGCAGGCTGGCGTCTTTACCGAGGATGGTCAGCAGCTTCTCGTTGGGAATGGTGATCAACGAGTCGACGCTTTCGGAGAGCATGCGGATGCCTTCGTCGGCGATCTGCATACGCTTGCGACCTTCGAACGGGAACGGACGGGTCACGACCGCAACGGTCAGGATGCCCATTTCCTTGGCCACTTCGGCGATGATCGGCGCAGCACCGGTACCGGTACCGCCGCCCATGCCAGTGGTGATGAACACCATGTTGGTGCCCTGCAGGACTTCGGCAATGCGCTCACGGTCTTCGAGAGCGGCCTGACGACCTACTTCAGGGTTGGCGCCGGCGCCGAGACCTTTGGTCACGCCGGTGCCCAGTTGCAGGATGGTGCGCGCGCCGATGTTTTTCAGCGCTTGAGCATCAGTGTTGGCGCAGATGAATTCAACGCCTTCGATGTTGCTCTTGACCATGTGATTGACAGCGTTGCCGCCGCCACCGCCAACACCGATAACTTTGATTACCGGGCTTGCGGGGATGTTGTCTACGAGTTCGAACATTTTCCCTCTCCTTACATTCTCTAGTTTTTTCGCCTACTGCTTTTTGTTGCGGTGCTGCGGTAAATCTTTAGAAATTGCCCTGGACCCACTTTTTCAGTCGGTCGAGCAGCGGCGCCTGTGGCTCTTCGCTGCTATAGCTGTCGCGGCTGCCGATGCCGGAGAACGAAACCCCGTCGGACTGCTTTTGCAGGCCGTACATCAACAAGCCAACGCCAGTGGAATAAATCGGGTTACGTACCACGTCATCCAGACCTTTCACGCCATGCGGGACGCCAAGGCGTACCGGCATGTGGAAGATCTCTTCGGCCAGCTCGGTGGCACCTTCCATCTTCGAAGTGCCGCCGGTCAGGACGATGCCGGCCGGGATAAGGTCTTCGTAGCCGCTGCGACGCAGTTCAGCCTGAATCAGGGTGAACAGTTCGTCATAACGCGGCTCGACCACTTCGGCCAAAGCCTGACGCGACAGTTCGCGCGGTGGGCGGTCGCCAACGCTTGGCACCTTGATGGTTTCGCCGGCACCGGCCAGTTTGGCCAGGGCGCAGGCGTAGCGAATTTTGATCTCTTCGGCGTACTGGGTCGGGGTGCGCAACGCCATGGCGATGTCGTTGGTCACTTGATCACCGGCAATCGGGATCACCGCGGTGTGGCGGATCGCGCCTTCGGTGAAGATCGCGATGTCGGTGGTGCCGCCGCCGATGTCGACCAGGCACACGCCCAGTTCTTTCTCGTCATCGGTCAGTACCGAGTAGGCCGAGGCCAGTTGCTCGAGAATGATGTCGTCGATTTCCAGGCCGCAGCGACGCACGCATTTTTCAATGTTCTGCGCGGCGTTGACGGCGCAAGTCACTACGTGAACCTTGGCTTCAAGGCGCACGCCGGACATGCCCAGTGGCTCGCGAACGCCTTCCTGGTTATCGATCACGTAATCCTGCGGCAGGGTGTGCAGCACGCGCTGGTCAGCCGGGATCGCCACGGCCTGGGCGGCGTCGAGAACACGCTCAAGGTCAGCCGAGCTGACTTCGCGATCACGGATCGCGACGATGCCGTGGGAGTTCAGGCTGCGGATGTGATTACCCGCCACGCCGACGAACGCCGAGTGAATGCGGCAGCCCGCCATCAGTTGGGCTTCTTCGATCGCGCGCTGGATCGATTGCACGGTGGACTCGATGTTGACCACCACGCCCTTCTTCAGGCCACGGGACGGATGGGTACCGATCCCGACGATTTCCAGCGAGCCGTCGTCGGAAACCTCGCCGACCAGCGCCACCACCTTGGAGGTGCCGATATCGAGACCGACGATCATTTTGCCGCTT